>JBCBOO010000125.1:0-17363 GCA_039821235.1 Planctomycetota bacterium | reverse complement strand
AGCCACATCTTGGGGGACAGGGCACCGCGCGCGTCGGACAGTCCCGGAGGGCCGATAGCCCCCTGCCGTCGGGCTTGCCCGACGGATTGGACTGACCCTTGACCCTCCCCTCTGTTGCGGATCGGTGGCTTTGACACCGATCCACAACAGAGGAACTTGGGAGGGGCTCCGTACCGGTGACCAAGGTCACCGGCAGGGTGCTATCATCCCTTCGGGATTTCGGAACGCTCATTCCAATCGGGGACAGAGGACTTGAGCCAGGGGCAGAGGACTTGAGCCATCCATCGGGGACAGAGCCCTTGGAGCCATCCGGCGATCGGAACGGAGCCATCGATCGGGGACCGAGCACTCAAGCCACATCAGTTCCAATCAGGGACAGAGCCCTTGGAGCCTGTAAGCCTAGACGATTTCATGGGCAAACTTCATACTTGCGATATGAACTTTGCTAGCCAACTTGTCGATGCCGTCAAACGCACACGGTCCGTCACCTGTGTCGGTTTGGACCCTCGAAAAGCCAGCCTTCCGGCGGGGCTGCGCGACTCGGTCGTCCACGATTCGCCCGACGAATGGGCAGCGGCTTACACCCAGTTTTGTTGCGAGATCGTTGACGTGGTGCGTGACGTAGTACCGTGCGTCAAACCTCAAGCTGCCTTCTTCGAGCAACTCGGCCCGGCCGGTTCAGTCGCGTTGGGCGAGGTCGTTCGGCACGCTGCGAAGTCGAACTTGTTGGTGATCCTGGATGGAAAACGGAACGATATTGGGAGTACGGCAACCGCTTACGCGGACGCTTATCTCGGCGCCGCGAGTCCTTGGGGCAGCCATTCGTTGACGGTCAGCCCCTATCTGGGATGCGACAGCCTCGAGCCCTTTGTGGAAGTTTGTGAACAACGTTCCGCCGGCATCTTTGTCTTGGTCAAGACATCCAATCCGGGAGGCGGTCTTCTGCAAGACCGCCAGACGGAGGGCCAAGCGGTCTATTCGCGGGTTGCCGAATTGCTGTCAGAGCTGAACGAAGGGCGAGTCGACGAATCGGGTTATGGGCCGGTGGGAGCGGTGGTTGGTGCGACCTACAAGGAGCAATTGGCGGAAATGAGACAGGCTATGCCGCACAGTTTTATTTTGATCCCCGGGTTCGGAGCTCAGGGAGGAGCCGCCGACGACGTGAAAGTCGGCTTTGACGCCGAAGGCTTGGGCGGCATCGTCAATAGCTCGCGTCACTTGATTTTCGCACATTCGCGGCCTGAATTTGCCGATCGTTTCGGTAACGACCGCTGGCAGGACGCCGTTCGGGCGGCGACCGAGGAAATGAATGCCCAGCTGGACTTCGTCCGGTAAAAACCCCTTTTCGTTGGGCTGGTCAGTTGCTACCCTTCGCGGTTCGAAATCGACGACCGGTCGGGTTCCGTTTTGGTAACCGCTCCGGAATTCCGACACCATATCACTCCGATAAGCGACTTTCATGGGCACCAAGATCAAAACCCATAAGGGCACCAAGAAGCGTTTCCGCTTGACTGCGAAGGGCAAGGCCATGCATCGCCAAAGCGGAACCAGCCACCTGGCGATGGGGCTCAGCAAGAAGCGTCGACGCAACTTGCGAGGCACCACGGCGGTGGATACGTGCATGGAAAAGACCATCCACGCCGCCCTCAACGGCAACAGTTACTGAATTTGAAACCAATCGAGTGGGTGTAACGTCGGCGCGAACACGATCCGCGTCGAGGCCTGACTTCGAACAACCAAGAAGGATACGCAGCCATGCGTGCAACCAAAGGTGCCGCTCGTCGGCAAGCAAAGAAACGACTGTTCAAGCGTGCCAAAGGCTACCGTGGTGGCCGCGGAAAGCTGATCCGAACCGTCAAGGAAACGCTCGTTCGCAGTGGAGCGTACGCGTTTCGTGACCGCCGCGTCCGCAAGCGTGAGTTCCGCCGGCTTTGGATCACTCGAATCAACGCGGCAACTCGTCTGCACGGGCTTCGCTACAGCGAATTCATCCACGGGCTCAAGAAAGCTGGCATCGAGCTGGATCGTAAGACCCTGTCCGAAATGGCGATCCACGACGCCGAAAGCTTCACCGCGGTTGTCGACAAGGTGAAGGAAGCTCTGGCTGCCTGATTCGGCCAGAACCTTCTCACTCGCCACGCTTTGGGCCCTCACCGACAGGACGATTGACCGATGTCGCTCCAGGACTTTCTGGCGACGCTTGATGCGTTGCAGCAGGAAGCAGTTCAGACGCTCAACGACGCTCAGGACAACGACGCTTTTGAAGCGGCACGGGTCAAGTTCGTCGGTCAGAAAAAGGGTGCGCTGAAAGAGGTCCAGAAGAAAATGGGCGGTGTCGCAGCCGAAGACCGCAAGTCCGCCGGCATGCGTCTGAACGAAGTCAAACGCGAAATCGAGGCTGCGGTCGCGGACGCCCAGGCCCGGCTCAGTGGTGATGGGGGCAGTAGTCTTGACCCCACATTCGACCCCAGTCTTCCGGGTATTCGTCCCACAATAGGCCACGTTCATCCGGTCACCCAAACCATCACTCACTTGATGGAGATCATGGGGCGGATGGGTTTCGAGGCGGCCGAGGGTCCCGAGGTGGAAGATCCTCTGCATAATTTTGTCTCGCTCAATATTCCGGAGGACCATCCGGCTCGAGACCCGCTGGATAATTTCTACCTGGCCACGGCGACGGGCAACGCGGATCGATCCAGCGAAGGCGAGCACTTGCTCCGCAGCCAGACCAGCACGGTTCAAATTCGTGTCATGGAGAAGCAGGCTCCTCCGATCCGAATCATTTCTTTGGGAAGGGTTTACCGACCCGACGATCCCGATCCGACGCACTTCCCGATGTTCCATCAGATGGAAGGCTTGCTGGTCGATCGGGACGTCACGATGGCAAACCTGAAAACGGTGCTGCGTGTCTTTGCCACCAGTTACCTCGGCGGCGAAGTCGAGATTCGTTTTCGGCCTTCGTTCTTTCCCTTTACCGAACCGAGCGTCGAAGTCGATTTCCTTTGGGACGGTCAGTGGATCGAATTCGGTGGCGCCGGAATGGTGGATCCCAACGTCTTCCGTGCCGTCGGTTATGACCCCGATGAAGTCTCTGGATTTGCATTCGGTTTGGGCGTAGAACGTCTTTGCATGCGGCGGCACGGCATCAAAGACATTCGTGATCTGTACAGCGGCGACATGCGTTTCTTGAGCCAATTCTGATCCCCGGTCTTACCCTCGTGGTGCGTCTAGATTTAAATTTGGGGCTGCGTTCGACAAGCGTAAAAGGGGTCAGGTACCGAAAACCAAATGGCCCGAAGGGTGCTTCGTATTTTCGGTACCTGACCCCTTTTACGCGGCTGACCCCTTTTACGCGGCTGACCCCTTTTACGCGGCTGACCCCTAATACGCGGCCACGGCAACGCTTGCTGACTTGATCAACGGCGTTTCATTGGCGTTCTCCATCGATTTGACAAAGACGATCTCATGCTTGTTTCCTGGAAGTGGCTCCAGCGTTACGTCGACCTCGACATGGACCGAGCGGAGCTCGAGACTCGTCTCAGCCTGAGTGGGCTGAATCATGAAGGCACGGAAACCGCCGCCGACAATCCCGAGCTTGCCAAAGACGATTTTTGTATCGATCTCGAAGTCACCAGTAACCGTGGGGATTGTTTGGGACACCTCGGTGTCGCGCGCGAAATCGCCGTGCTGTACCACTCGAAACTCACGATTCCAGATGTCAGTCCGGCCGAGTCATCGGTCGATGTCAACGAACTGCTCAACGTTGATAACCAATTCACCGATGCCTGTCCGCGGTACACCGCTCGCGTCATCCAGGGAGTCAAGATCGGGCCGAGCCCCCAGTGGATGCAGGACGCGTTGAAGTCCATCGGCATCGCGTCGGTCAACAACGTCGTGGATGCCACCAACTACGTGATGATGGAATGCGGTCAGCCCCTGCACGCTTTCGATCTCGCCAGCCTCCGTGATGCCAAAATCGTCGTCCGAAGAGCTCAAGAAAACGAGACGCTCCAAGCGATCGATCATCGCGACTACGCATTGGATCCCGACATGTGTGTCATCGCGGATTCAAAGAACGCCTCGGCAGTGGCGGGTGTAATGGGAGGAGCGGCGTCTGAAGTGACCGATGCAACCAAGGACATCGTGATCGAGGCAGCCATTTTCGTTCCACTGTCTGTTCGCCGAACCGCTCGAAAACTCAAACTGCACAGTCCATCCTCCTATCGCTTCGAACGTCGCGTCGATCCGGCGGGCGTCGATTGGGCCAGCCGCCGAGTCTGTGAGTTGATCCTGGAATCCGCCGGCGGCTCGCTTGCCAAAGGAATCATCGATACCGACCCGGCTTGGGTGAAACGTGAGCCGGTGACGCTCACATTATCGGAGCTCGAACGCATTCTCGGTATTCAGGTCCCAGCGGGCGAAGTCGATCGTATTCTGATCGCGCTCGGGTGCGAGAGCGACGGCAAGATCGGCTCGGGCGCGGGTTCGTTTGTGCCTCCCAGTTGGCGACATGACCTCACGCGTCCAGCCGACTTGATCGAGGAAGTGGCTCGCATCTATGGATACGACAAGATTCCGGAAGACAGCCCGATCCCGGTGACGCCGAGTGCGAAACGGGTGTTCGACGTGGCAACGGAAAAGATTCGCGGCGTCATGATTGCCGCGGGGCTCAGCGAAGCCATGACGCCGAGTCTGGTGACCAAGCAGTTGGATGAGTCGCTTTCACCGTGGACCGATCGCCCGGCCATGCAAACGCAAACGGCGATGCTGAAGGGTGCTAAACGTCTGCGTCGAACGTTGATGCCCAGCCTGCTGCAGGCACGCGCCAACAACTGGGCGGCCGCATCCTTGGAAGCAAACCTGTTCGAGATCGCTCACACGTATCTCCCCGGCCCGACCGCGAATGACTTGCCCGAAGAGGTTTACGCGGTCGGAATGGTCTGCGGAAGCGATTACTTCGTCGCCAAAGGAGTCATTGAATCACTCGGCGTTGGCGTCGGCATCAGACAGCCACTTTCCGTTTCGCCCATCAAGGGCAATGGCTTCGAGCCTGGAAAGTTGTTGGAGCTGCGTTTCGGCGAATCAATGGTCGGCTATCTGGGCGTGGTCGATGCCAAAACACTGAAACCTTGGAAGTTGCCCGGTCCGGTGGTGGTCGCCGAGCTCGTGATTTCGAAACTGATTGAGCTTGCCGAGTTGGTTCCCCAGCAGAAGGTTGTCAGCATGTTCCCCTCCGTGGAACGCGACCTAAATTTCGTCATGGATGAGTCGGTGCGATGGAACGAGCTCGAATCCGTCGTTCGCAGCGCGGCCGGACAGAAATTGAAATCCGTCCAGTACCGCGAGACCTATCGAGACGCGAAGAAGGACGGCCAGGATCGCAAGCGAGTTCTGTTGTCCGTGCAACTGCAACGTGCCGACGGAACACTCAGTGGAACGGAAGCCGATGCGATGATTCAAAGTGTGATCGGCGCCTGCAAGAAGACCCTCGGCGCAGAGTTGCTCGGTTGAAATGCCTATCGAGATCTTTGCTTACTGCACGCACGGCGAACCTCCCGAAATCGAATTCCCACACGAGCCGGTTTTCGTTCGGGACCTTTCGACCGATGGCTTTACCGAACACCTGATCGAAGTCGTCACGAAACTGTTTCAATCCAGCGGTGGCGAAATCAGCCAGTCGCTTTACGGACTCTGCCGGCATATCCAACGCACCAACGTGTTGGTCGCTTTCAAAGTGGATGGCGAGCACATCGAAGCGATCGCGCCGTGGGCTTGGCAAGCCAACGCGGTGTTGTTCTTGCCGGATCGCAGCATCCGTGATCCGAACGGGGCCGTGCTCTACGAACCCGACACCGGTCAGCCGGATCAACAGGCTCAGTTGCCTTTTCCCCAAGACGCGCGTCAACGCAAAAGCCAGTCCGAATTACTGCTGCGTAACCGTTTGATTGACACACCCGAAACGTTGCCGCCGGTCATCGGTGAACACGAAGTCGCTTTTCGTCCGGCCGACGATGTTGCCTGGCGGACGCTTGCACTGTTCGTCGTCGCGGTCAGGGCCGAGTCGCTCGCCAGCGGCAAACCGATTCCGATCGATTCGCTTCGGGAAAAAATGCCGCTTGCGTTTCAGGCGTTGACGCCTCGAGAGCAGGTCTTCTTGGATCAGGAGTCCCCTTCGGAAGAGGACGTATCCGCTTCCGGATGGCGTTACGAGGCACTCGCGACACTCCAGTGGGCGCTTGGCTGGACCACCGAATTGCCATTTCCGGATGCAATTTGTGACGTTCCCGAAGTCGCTCGCTTTATGATTGCAGTTCCGCCTCGCGAACGGATCGCAGAGGCATCCCTCCGCCCCGTCGGCGAAATACTCGACGCGATGGACCTGAATTTTCGACTACTGTGGGTCGCCCGGGAGGCTCATGCGCGAGGCACTGAGGTGCCTGCCGGAGTCCAAGGCGGCGTGGTGGCCGAACGCCAGCACGCATTCAACTGGTTGACCTACTTTGAAAACGCGGACTGGGACGACGTTGATATCCCAAGTTGATTCATGAGTGAACTGAAACACGAATTCAAGCGCCGCGACGATGACCCCGACTTGGAAGAGGATCGGGACGACCTCGATGGATTTGATCAGGATGAGTCCTCGCTGTCCCGCAAAGCACTGCGCCGACAAAAACGAAAAGAACGCCGCCGAGTGATGCTCGCCGTTTTGCCAACGATGCTGACGCTGGGCAACGGGGTCTGCGGTCTGGGCGCGATCGCCGTCGCGGTGAGCGGCGAAGAGCTCGGCTGGCCACTGGAACAAAAGCTCTTTACGTCCGGCATGCTGATCTTCGGCGGCATGTTGTTCGATGCACTCGATGGCTCAGCCGCCAGACTGACCGGACAAGAGTCCGAATTCGGCGCCCAACTCGATAGCCTTTGTGACGCCGTGACCTTTGGAACGGCTCCGGCGGTCTTGATCTGGCGAATCACCGATGCGCTTCCGCAACGTTTCCTTTGGGCGGTCGGCGTTCTCTTCACGCTTTGTGTTCTCATCCGTCTGGCTCGGTTCAATGTCGAAACCGACGAAGAAGACTCTCACGAAACTTTCGAAGGCTTACCCAGCCCCGCGGCGGCCGGAACACTTGCCGCCTTCGCCATCGCACTCCCTGACCTGAAGGCACTCACGGTCGACCCGAACTATCCCGAGCACGTCCAGTGGCTGGCCGATCGAGTGCTCGTCGGTTCGCACTATTTCATTCCCGCGATGGCCGGCGTCTTGGCGTATTTCATGGTGTCTCGTTTCAGCTACCCGCACCTCATTTCGCAATGGGCCCGCGGGCGCCGCCCGCCACACCAAATCGGCCAAGCACTCTTTGCCGTGGCCATTCTCTTTTGGCTTCATTGGCTTGCGTTGCCGATTGCGTTTTGTTGGTTTGCGTTCGGTGCCCCGCTGAAAGCCGCTTGGGCAGGTCTTCGAGAGTCCAGGCACCAAACGGCAACTTGATACACTACGCCCTTTGATCGCTTTCAGGAGGGCGGGAGATAGAAATGAAGAAGACCGAGGTCATGCAGTGGTTGAAAGAGAACGCCGATGAACGCGGGATCGAACACTGGAAAGCACGCGGCGAAAAAGGCTCGGGTCTGAAAAGCTATGGAATCGGACTCACGCGACTGCGAAAATTCGCCAAGCAAATCGGACGCGATCACAAGCTCGCACTGCAGCTTTGGAAGTCGCCGTATTACGATGCAAAAGTCCTGGGCCTCCTGATTGATGATCCAAAGTTGATCACCCGCGAGCAGGCCGAAGGGCAGGTCGAGGAACTGCACGGCGGCTATCTCTCGCACGTCTTCTCCTCGTGCGACGCAACGCTCGCGAAGTCACCGATGGCGTTTGAACTCGCGTGTGACTGGTTGAAACACACGTCACCGGAACGACGCCGGTGTGCTTATGGACTCCTGTATGAGTTGTCCAAGCGAAAGCCCAAGGGGATGGACGACGCATTCCTGAAACAAGTCGTCGAAACGATCCGTGAAGAAATTCACGGCGAAGAGATGTGGGTGCGCGAATCGATGAACACCGCCTTAATGGGTATCGGCAAACGCAACTTGGCGCTCAACAAGGTGGCGCTCAAAGCCGCACGCGAGATAGGCCCGGTCGACATCGACTACGGCAGCGACAATGCTTGCGAGCCGCTCGATGTCGTCAAGCACTTAGCGAATAAAGATCTCAAGGCACGCTTGGCGGCGAAGAGCTCACCTTGAGATTTGCTTGTCCTCACACGATATTACGGCGACGCTCATGTCACACGAAGAACGCTTCCAATCCCTCAACCTGCAACTTCCACCCGCTCCGAAACCCGTCGGTGTGTACAAACCGATCGTGGTTGCCGGCAACATGGCCTACCTTTCCGGACACGGACCGCTGACGACCGAAAAGACACTGATCACTGGACGGCTCGGACTCGATCTGGACATCGAAGCGGGCTACGACGCGGCTCGGCAAACCGGGCTTGCCATGATCGCCACCTTGCGTGACCACCTCGGTTCTCTTGATCGCGTGACGCGTGTGATCAAGTTGCTGGGGCTTGTCCAGTGCGTTGAGAGCTTTGCGGAAACACCCGCCGTCATCAACGGATGCAGCGAGCTCTTTCGTGACGTCTTCGGCGAAGACGCCGGAATTGGAGCGCGAAGCGCGATCGGAACGGTGAGCCTGCCCGCGAAAATGGCGGTCGAGATCGAAGGTATTTTTGAGATCGACCCGTCGAGCTAAGCCCCTCGATTGTCCAATTCTTGGCGACGTCCTATCATCTATGGTCGCGCCGCGGGCGAGCTTTAAGTCCTCGGCGATTTGCTTTCTCGGGAGCCCCATTTCGGCTCTCGGTTCCCGCCATTGATTGTGAGTGAGGCCTGATGTCCGCTGCCACCGAACCCGTCGTTCAAGATCCGTATTTCCAATCCCTGTTCGCGGACCGAATTGGGGGTGTGAATTACGGCAAGAGCACCGACATCTACAAGTTTGAAAAGATCAAACGCGCGAAACGAAAGGCACTCGAATCGCATCCCGATCGACAGCTGCTGGACTTCGGAATCGGCGAGAACGACTCGATGGCGGACGAGTCGGTGCGGAGCCTGATGGAGCAGGAAATCAGTAAGCCGGAAAACCGCGGTTACGCGGACAACGGTGTGATGGCCTACAAGGAAGCCGCCGCGAATTTCATGGACCGTCACTTCGGCGTGAAAGTGGATGCGGCCACGCAGATCAACCATTGCATCGGCAGCAAGCCCGCATACGCGATGTTACCAGCGTGCTTCATCAATCCCGGCGACATCACCATGATGACCGTGCCGGGTTATCCCGTTGCCGGGACACACACGCGCTATTACGGCGGTGAAGTTTTTCGTTTACCGCTGTTGGCAGAAAATCAGTTCCTGCCGGATTTGGAAAGCGTACCGGATGATATTTATCGCCGCACGAAAATGTTGGTGCTCAACTACCCCAACTCGCCGACGGGACGATTGGCGCCACCGGAGTTCTTCGAGCAAGTCGTGTCGCTTGCGAAGGAAAAGGAGTTCATTGTGGTGCATGATGCCGCCCACATCATGCTGACGTTTGACGGTCCGCCACGAAGTTTCCTACAGACTCCCGGGGCAATCGATGTCGGTGTCGAAGTCCACTCGATGAGCAAGGGCTACGACATGATCGGATGGCGCATGGGCTTCGTCGTCGGGCATCCCAAGATCGTGTCGGCGTTTGCGGATGTGAAAGACAACAGCGACAGCGGCCAGTTCATCGCGACCCAACAGGCCGCGGCGGCCGCACTGAATGACGATTCGATTCCTCAGAGGATCAATGCCAAATACCGGCGGCGAATGGAAAAGTTGGTCGCCGTACTTCAGGACTGCGGATTCGACTGCGAGATGCCCGGCGGAACGTATTTTCTGTACACGCCCGCTCCCGCGGGTACGGAAGGGGGCGAGTCCTTTGAGAAAGCGGAAGATGCCACACGCTTCCTAATCGAGCAACTCGGCGTGGTCACCGTTCCCTGGGACGATGCGGGGCCCTACCTGCGTTTCAGCGTGACGTACGTGGCGGAGACCGAAGCCGACGAAGACGCGCTGATGGAAGAGACTCGGAAACGATTGATCGAGGCCAAGTTTACGCGGCGTTAGTCGCAGCCCTGGAACGAGGGACCGTGCTGCGACGAGTGGTGGGATCGGATATTCTATTCGGGCTCCGTTCCCAATTTCACTCGACAAGCATCGCCTAGGGCTCCCTCATGTCAGCTGCCAACCCCTACGACACCCCGACCATACAAACCTCCGTCGTGGGCCGCCGTACGTTCACGCTCAAGACCGTGGATCCCGTTTCGTGCGGCTTGGTCTTGGCGGTTTTTTACGCCATTCTCGGACTGCTTGTCGGTGGGTTCTTTTCGTTGTTCGCCGTGATCGGATTGGCGGCGCAAGAGGGCGGTGCCATCGCCGGTCTGATTACCGGGATCGGTGCCATTATCGTCCTTCCCCTTCTTTACGGCGCGGGTGGATTCATTGGCGGGTTGATCGCTGCATTGATCTACAACGTTTGTGCAGGCATGGTCGGCGGGCTGAAGATCGATCTGGAAGGATGATCAGGTCGCCTTGAGTGCGAACGTCAAGCTTCGATTTGGTGAAGACTTGTTGAAGTCACTGCTGAGCGAACGAGAGAGCCTAGCGGCTAGCGGCTGAGAACCCTTACCCTCGAAAGCGGGTAAGAAAAGGGATTCCGAAACCTGCTCCAAAAGGTTCCCCTCCGATGTCGCGTGTATTGGGTCGGCTGACGGCATGGCTGCTGGTGATGGTCGCTTGGCCACTCATGGCAATTCATCGTGTTGCGTTTTGGATCGATTCCCTTGTCGATCCATCGCTCGACAACCAGCCGCTCGAAAGACCTCTTTTCATCGTTGGCGTTCCTCGCAGCGGTACCACGGCATTTCATCGATTGATTGCCGAAAACGACGCCCGCTTTACGTCAATGCAATTGTGGGAGGTGCTGTTTGCTCCGGCGCTCTGCGAAAAGCGAATCTTGTGCTGGCTGCAAAGAATGGACCGACGTTTGGGAAATCCAGCTGGGCGGCTGTTTGGTTTTGCCCAGCGAAGCCTATCCCGCGGGCTGGATGACGTGCATCCAACGGATCTCTCGTCGCCCGAGGAGGACTATTTGGCCCTGCTGCCGTTTGGCGGCTGCTTTCTCACCGTGCTGTTGTTCCCATTCAGGAAAGCTTGCTGGGACCTCGTTTACTTTGATCGAATGTCCGAGGTGCGCCAACGACGTTTGCTGCGAGCTTATCGTGGCATCCTGATCCGTCATCTCGCCTTCGCACGAGAAGCTTTCCGCAAACGCGGCCACGCTGGCAATGATAGCGAGCTCCCGACGTTCGTCCTTTCGAAGAACCCCTCGTTCACCTCTTGGGTGGACGGACTTGCCATGGAATTCCCGGACGCTCGTTTTGTCGGGCTCAGACGACCACTTCCTGAGTCGTTGCCATCGCAGCTGAGTTCAATGCGAGCAGGGTTTGCTTGCTTCGGTGTTGACGTGACCGACCCGCAAATCGTCGAACGGTTTCGACTTCTCTTTCTGAGTTACTGGTCGAGTCTCAATCGTTACGAGCGTCAACTTGATGCCGAGAGATACGTCGGCATCGAATACCCACGTTTGCGTTCCGCGCCGTTTGAGACGCTTGTGTCCTGTTTTCACATGCTTGGCTATGGCGAAATTCATCAAAGTCCACAAAAGTTGATGGACGCCACGAATCGTCTTCGAGCTTACGTCAGTCGTCATCAATACGACTTGGAGTCCTTCGGTTTAGCACCTGAGGATCTCTCAACGGTATCCACCGCCGTGGCGAGTGAGCCGCTGAGCGAAAACGCTATTTCAACCATCGGTCCTCCTGCAGACTCTCCTTTCCAAGAGCCAAGTCATGCCGTCACTGCCAGCGAAACCACTTGAGTCACGGTCAGTTGCTCGTCCGGCCCTTGAATCGCGATTTGCCTCGTTGCGTGTCGCAATCGTGTCCGATGCGATCACGGGGCGCAACGGAGTCGGGACCTACTATCCGGATCTGATTGCGCATCTGCATCAGAGTTTGGATGAGATTCAATTGATCGCCCCGACCGAATCACCGGACCGAACATTGGAACGCTTTTCGGTACCAATGCCGGGCGATGCCAGTCAACGGTTGGTGTGGCCACGCACTCGATCACTTGAGAATCGGCTCGATGAGATTCGTCCAAGTGTCGTCGTGATTCCCGCCTTGGGAGCGCTTTCGTATTTTGCGATCCGGTATTGTCAGCGTAACAAGGTGCCGTTCGTTCTGGTGCATCACACGAACTTCGATCAACTGCTGACACTCTATTGGTCGAACCGTATCGCGAGCCCAATCCAAAGCCTTTTGAAAAGAGTCTACGCATGGGGGATGCGTCACTCGTCCGGTGTCGCGGCCATGAATTCCGAGTCACTTCACCAAGCTCGCCAGCAAGGCGTCAACTTGGTTCGTGTGATGGGAACGCCGATCGGCCAATCATTCATGACCCACCCGCGTCACGACCTTCGGTCAACGCCAAGACGCGTCCTTTTCGTCGGACGTCTCGCTGCCGAAAAAGGTTTGGAACGATTGCTGCGTGCCGCCGAAAAGATGCCCGAGACGGAGTTTTCGATCGGTGGCGAAGGTCCTCTGCGTGAGCAAGTCCTCGAGGCAACGCGCAGCAGTAAAAACATACGCTACCTAGGATGGCTCGACCGACGTGGAGTCCTGGATGCGATGGATCAAAACGACCTCTTGGTACTGCCATCCGCATTCGAAACCTTTGGAACGGTGGCACTCGAAGCTTTGGCGCGGCATCGCTACGTGTTGGTGGGACGTGATTGTGGAATCGGAAAATGGCCGTCGTTTGCCGAGGGGCTCTTTTATGTGGAGCCGGAACAGACCTTGGAGGATGCCATTCGGTTGGTTCAGGAGATGCCTTTGGAAGACAGGACTGTGATTGCGTCGAAAGGCTGGGAGGCAGTCGAGTCCTTTTGCGAACACACGAAACGTGCTTGGTTAAGGTTGCTCGCCGATGCGGCCGACCGTCGACGTGACTGTCCCTCTTAACATGATCACCCTCGTTTCGATCCATGATGTCATGCCGTCGACCATGAACGAAGTCGACGAGCTTCTCACACTTTGTGAACGGAACCAAGTCGCGCCGGTCACTCTGTTGGTCGTGCCCGGATTGTCCTGGTCATCGTCCGAGCTGAATCGACTTTGGAGTTGGGAATCGCGTGGTGTCGAGTTTGCGGGGCATGGCTGGTTCCACCGTTGCCAAAAAATTGAGGGGATTCGCCATCGGTTCCACAGCGCGCTGCTATCCCGGAACGTGGCCGAACACTTGGAACTGACGTCCATAGAAATTGAGCAATTGCTAACACGCTGTGCCGATTGGTTTGTAAGTCATGGACATGACGTCCCCCAACTCTATGTCCCACCGGCCTGGGCAATGGGAGACATCAGCCCCCAACAAGTTGCCGCAACTCCCTTCCAGAGATATGAAACCCTGCGAGGCGTTTGGGACGCCCAGTCGTCGCGGTCGATTGCTCTGCCACTGGTCGGATTCGAAGCCGATACCATGTTTCGCCAACGAGGCCTCGAGGCATGGAACCGGTCGAACATGCTGGCGGCACGAATGAGCAAGCGTCCGCTGCGCATTTCAATCCACCCCCAAGATCACCGGTTGCGCTTGGCCAGATCTCTTGAGACGCTCCTTTCGAAAACCATGCACCCGATTTCCTACTCTGCCGTCGACGCCGAGTCCTGACACGACGCGATGCAGCCGGCTTGCACTTAGTGAGTGTCGATGACTCGGTCCACGTAGTCGGTGAACTGCTTGCGAAAGCGTTCTTCGGAAAACTGCAAGGCGTGTTCTCGGCAGACTTCCGGAGGGAACTGCAACGATTCGAATCGCGCGACTGCGTCGGCGATTGAGTCCTCGGTTTGCTCGGGAAAGAGAATTCCCGTGACTCCATCATTGACCGTTTCCACGCTGCCACCACGTCCGTAGGCGATCACGGGGGTACCACACGCCTGTGCCTCCACCGGCATGATGCCAAAGTCTTCACAGGCCGCGAATACAAACGCCTTTGCCTGCCCCATGCGTTCGCACAGCTTGGCGAAGGGTTGGTGACCTTCGAAGGTGATGTTGGGAGCACCGTGGACTCGAACGCGTTTCATCTCGGGCCCATCCCCGATCACGATCAGCTTCTTGTCCGGCATACCCGCAAAGGCTCGGACGACGAGGTCGAACTTCTTGTAGGGCACCATTCGTCCGGCGGTCAGGTAAAAATCTTCCTTGGCCTCATGGAGCTGAAAGTCGTTGGTCGCAACTGGCGGATGGATGACGTCCGCGTTGCGTCGATAGAACTTTTGAATGCGTTGGGCGATGAACTTTGAATTGCAGACGAAGTGGTCGACACGATCGGCAGCGGCGCGATCCCAAAGTCGCGTGTAATGCAAGATCTTTCGAGCCATCATCGATCGGATGCCCCATTCGATCCCGCGATTACGCAGGTACTCGTGCTGCAAATCCCAGGCGTAACGCATGGGGGAGTGAACATAGGAAATCAGGGGCTGGTCAGGCCGTGTGATCACACCGTGCGAAACGCAGTGTTGCGAAGCGATGACTAAATCATGTTCGGTCACGTCATGCTGTTCCACCGCCATGGGCATCAAAGGCAGCATGCCGCGATACTTCGACTTTGCAAACGGTAGCCGCTGCAGAATGGAGGTCGAGACCGGGATGCCCTCAAAGGCCTCGGGACGAGATTTCTCCAGAAAGTCAACCAATACGTACAACCGACGAATCGGCATCGCGAGTGCGATTTGTTCGACCACCCGTTCGCTGCCGGCGTAGGTGGTCAACCATTCGTGAACGAGTCCGACGTTTGCCATCGATCAATGCTGCTCTTAATTTCTTGCGAGAGAGAGGGCGCTTTGCAGCGTTTTCAAGCTGGTCGTTTTCATTCGATCCAGCAAGTCGGCGTCGACGCCATGCTCGCCCAACGAAGCATGTCGCGCGAGGATTTGCTCGCTTGTCATTTCGTCCTTGCCGACCAAGCAGGCCTCGCGACCGACCAACTGAAAAAAGTGCGGTACCTTTTGGCTCCATTCCAATCCCACCGAAGGGATCCGCAACCCAAACGCAATGATGTTTGTGTGCAATCGATGAGCAATCACGGATTGCATGCGATGAATCGATTGAACGAGTTGCATCGGCTCGATGGGACGAGGAATCCTCCGGACCCCGTCGCTTTCTGACAACCGAAATTCCTGATCCGTTTGATCGAGAAACTCCTCATCCTCCGTCGCGCCGTTGGTGAACAGGGCGACTCGTTTCCCAGCAGCGACAAACGATCGAACGACTTCCGCCATCGTCGCGCCCAGCCCGTCGACGTAGGGCAGTGTTCGGCCCGACGAATAAGACATGTTGACGGGGTCGGTGAAATTCACACCCACATCAAAGACTGGTTCACCCGTCAAGTGTTCTTGATAAGCCTCCGCGACGTGGATCGCAGGGTCAAACGCGTGGCTCGCCGAAATCATCTCGCCTGCTTTCAGAAAGCCACCCACGACTTTCATCGATTTTTCGTCACGCAAATAAACGCCTTTGACCAGCGGATCACGCAAGCTTTCCCCCAGAATGCGCGCACCGGCCGCCCCGCGGCAAGTCACTCCGCAGGCGTAGTAGACGGTGGGAATCGCTTGGCGGCGTAGGCATTCGAGTAAGCCCCGAATCTTGAGTGGGAAATTGAGGTCGGAATCGGACAGCAATTGCCCACCGCCGATCAACGCGGCGTCGCAAGACCGAATCACTTCCGACCAATGGGGCTGCAACGATGCCTTGATCTTGCGACCCAGAAGTGCACGAAGGATCAGATTTTGAATCGACTCGGGCAGTGAAAGAAGAAACTTGAGCTTCTGCCTTCTTCCAGACACGGTTTCTTCGCCAAACGAGGTTCGCCCGGCGAGATCCAAGTTCACCGCAACGCCCTCCGGCAACACATGTTCGATCATCCAGCCGAGGCAATCCGAGATGACGCCGTCGCCGAGGTTGGGGCTGTAGCGAACACCACAGATCGCGATGCGTTTTGGGTCAGGGGTGTTCATTGGTCGTCCTCGTCATCTGTCAATTCTTCGCTTTGGAAGTCGTCGTCTCGATCGTCCTCATCGAGTGGTTCGGCATCGGGGTCATACCAGGTGTCTTCGGCGCGACACCCGGCAACCAACACCCACGTCGACCAAGCGATGGAAGCGCTCGTGAGTGTGTATCCCGCAGAGGCTCCGGCGACGGTCACGTAAAACAGTGACGTCACCGCGAGTCTTCGCCGACCGACCTCATCCCAATCGATGGGTGGAAACGAACGAAAGACTCCGCCTCGAATTCCCGCGAACAGTGTCGCGCCGATGAGCAGCAGTCCGATGAGTCCGTAGTCCGTCAAGAGCTGCAGCAGTTGATTGTGTGCGTGCTGACCGAGTGGCAAGTCGCCAACCCAGGTCCAATCTCCGTAGTCGGGTTTCGAGCCGCCAACGCGCTCGGCGAACCAGGGAGAATAAGTCTCACGTAACACCAAGTCGGGCTGAGTGATCGCACCGGGACCGATGCCGACCAGGGTGCTCTTGGACCAGAGAGAAATCGCGTATTCGAACAACTGCAGCCGACGAAACACATTTGCGTCTTCGCCCTTGCCGAGTTCCTCCATTCGTTCGGCATTCACGGCGGCGAACGCGGTTGAGAGGATCGCGATACACCCTATCCCGAGTAGCAATCCGCCGGCGAACTGCTTCTTGGTGGGAGGGCCCGGTGATCGATACCAAAGCAACACCAGTCCGAAACTCGCCAGTCCACCTAACAGGTAACCACGCGACCCTGAAATCAGTAGTCCCAGCGCGAGGCAGCCCATGCAGACGATCAGTAACGGTCGTGACATCACCTGCAGCCTTGGTTGCATGAGCCACAACGAAAATGCGATGACAAGTGCGGCGGTGTTGTTGCCCGAGAATGAATTCTTGGTGCCCAGTAAACCCACGGCAACCTTTCCGGCTCGCGTCGACATCGAGCCGACCGATTGGTCTCCGATCGTGATCGGCCCGGTGAGAAAGGTGGCTGTGCTTAAGACTGCAATCGCGGATGCAACCAATACGCCAGCGGTGAGTAACTCGTGGAAGGCGTCCGGGCGGGATGCGAGTGAAATCGGATCGCAAGATAGAAGAAGAACATGTACGTCGCTCGGCCATCGCTGGCGAAGTAGCCCACAGGGTTTTCTCGAATCAGGTCTCCACACTGAATCCAGGCAACGGCCACGGAGAACAAGG
>JBCBOO010000124.1:0-17832 GCA_039821235.1 Planctomycetota bacterium | reverse complement strand
CACGATGCTCGATGAACTCAACGAACAAGGCGCGTCAATTCTATTGACCACGCATCATCTCGATGAAGCCGGGCAACGCAGCGACCGAATCGTGATTCTTGATCAAGGCCGCGTTATCGCCAATGGAACGATCGACGAGCTGATTTCTCAGACCGTTGGCCAGTCGCGGATGATCCGGGTTCGTGTCGACCGGCCGCTGCAGGCCCCGGTGCCGATTCCGGCTTTCGCACCCGAGGGTGTTCCTCGCTCGGTCGGACAGGCGGGTCGAGATCACTTCGAAACACGTCTGGAAGACGTAACAACTCACCTTGGACCGTTGCTGCGAGCGGTCCACCAAGATGGTTACCACGTCTCTGACATGGAAGTCCACGCACCATCGTTGCACCATGTGTTCCTCCACCTAACCGGCAATGCACTGAGGGACTAGCGGCTCCATGGTTTGGACGGTAATTCAAGTCAGTTTGCGACGCCTCATGCATAACCGCGTTGAGTTGTTGCTCACGTTTGTGGTGCCCATCGCATTCTTCAGCGTCTTTGCGTTGATTTTTGGCAAAGGGATTGGCAGCGGTTCGACACCCAAAGTGCGTGTGGTCTTAGTCGACTCCGTTCGGTCACCGGAAAGCAAAGCCATGGCGAGCACGCTCCGTGACAACCCGAGTCTGCGTTGGATGGATGACGCTGACGACACCCCATTGTCGGTCGAAGATGCCGCCGAGCGTGTTCGAAGTGGAGGTGCGACGATTGGCATCGTGTTGCGAAACAACGAGGCGGGCGAAGTCGCCGCGGACTTACTTGCCGATGCTTCGGATCAAGTGGCCGGTCAAGTCGTCTCCGCGCTGGTC
This sequence comes from Planctomycetota bacterium, assembly GCA_039821235.1. Lineage (GTDB taxonomy): Bacteria > Planctomycetota > Planctomycetia > Pirellulales > Pirellulaceae > Stieleria. The sequence continues at coordinate 16,990 of JBCBOO010000124.1, read as the reverse complement.
GGTCGCGAACTCATGGTCTCGCGTGTCCGTCAAGCGAATCGCCGAAACGATCTAAGAGTCATGCGCCGCCCGAGTCTGGAAGATCCACCCGCCGCTCGCGAAGCGAATCCTCCCACAACTCAAGTTGATCCAGCCACAGCAATGGATTCGGTCGAGATCATTGATGTCATGGGCGCCGGAAAGACCAACCCGGTGATCAGCATGTATGCCGCGGGTATCGCGGTCATGTTCTTGCTCTTCGGCGCGACCGGCGGAGGGGGCGTGCTACTGGAAGAACGCGAAAACACGACCTTGGATCGCTTGCTATCCACCCAACTCACGATGGATCAGTTGCTGCTCGGGAAGTGGTTTTACTTGTCGGTGCTGGGGTTTCTGCAAGTCTGCGTGATGTTCATTTGGGGCCAATTCGTCTTTGGAGTCGATCTTTTAGGGCATCTCGATGGATTCTTCATGATGACGTTAGTGACAAGCGGGGCCGCGGCAGCGTTTGGCCTCTTTCTAGCGACGCTCTGTAAAACACGCGGACAACTCAATGGCCTTTCCGTCATCCTGATTCTAACCATGAGTGCGCTCGGTGGTTCGATGGTTCCCCGCTACGTGATGAGTGAACGTATGAAAGAGATGGGATTGTGGACCTTTAACGCGTGGGCGCTTGATGGATACAACAAGGTGTTTTGGCGAGACCTGCCGGTTGAGGCGTTGGGGCCACAGCTCGGTGTGCTGATGGTTGCCGGCGTCGGGTTTCTTTTGGTTGCGCGTTTGCTGGCACTTCGCTGGGAATCGGATTGAAAGAATAATCCGGGCAAGGTGTTATCGGCCAACCATCCAGGCGATCCACTCCTTGGTGGCCCTCGCAAATTTGTCCCCCGCGATCGCACTCGGAATCAAGTCGCGAGGATTGGTCGTTGGTTCGGCAGTACCGGCGAATTGACAAGCGATCGGAATCAAGTCGAGCTCTTGCTGTTCGGCCAAACGCATTGCACGTGCCATGTGGTAGGCACTGGTCACCAGTGCGATGCGAGTCGGCTTGGCGCCGATTCTCTCGACCAACTCAGGCGGCGGGCTTTCGAAGAACGACTTGAGGTTCTCCATTTCCTTGCTGGTGTTAACGCCGGCGACTTGGAAAATCGCCTCGGAGGGAACTCCCACCGACGTCAGTAGCTCCGTACCAACCCGTGACGGATGGTATTCTCCGAAGTGTGCCGTCCCCGTGCAAACGATGGCTTTGGTTTTTCCAGAGTGCCACAGTTGTGCCGTCAAGAACAGTCTTTGTCCATCAATACTCAGCTCGATCGTTCCAAGACGGTTGATATCTGCGTAGCCGCCCAGCAGCACCACCACATCAACCGGTTCCTCGAGTTGATTCAGGGGTGGTTGATCCGCTTGGATCTCAACGGTCCTCAGAAAGGACTTTCCGATCGGGGTGCTGAACGCCACGCCGATAAAGACCCAAACCGCAAAACACAGGCACGCCGTCGCACGGTGTCCCCTCAGCAGGCTCATCAGCGTTGCCGCAAAACTGCCGAGCCAGATCAGCCCGACGGGCATGGCAAAGTCCGTGATCGCTCGGTCTGCAAAGGCTTTTCCGCCCACGAAGCCCGACCAGACGACCAAGATGGACGCGCACAGTCCGGTGATCGCGATTGAAATCAAGAACGAGCGAGCGAGGGATTTGCTCGGCTGCGCAGGAGGGGAACTGGACGGTGGAGCCACTCGATTCATGCGGGTTAACTCGATTCCGGCGGGATAGCAATGAAGTCAAGAACGACAACGTCAGAAGCAACGACTCGACGAGCAACGTCCCGCCGGCAAACCCCTAGCATCCTACGATAATCCGATAAGATAGGAACTGGCAATGCGAGGCGCCAAATGCCAATCACACCTGAGTTGAGAGCGAGGACCATCGGATGCGTTGGAAGGGACAAAAACAAAGCCGCAACATCGAAGACCGCCGTGGGCAAGGCGGGAAGGTCGCAGCGGCCGGAGGCGGGATCGGTGTGATTGTGATCATGCTGTTGGGCATCGTGTTTGGATTCAACCCACAAGCATTGCTTCAGCAACAACAGCAAGCCGCCGCCATCCAAGGTGACGAGAACGCAGCTGCGGAACTCACACCCGAAGAAAAACTTCGCGGCGAATTCGCCGGCGTTGTCCTCCAATACACCGAAGACGTCTGGAGCCAGCTCTTCGCGGAGATGGGTGAACGCTACCGCCCGCCCAAGATGGTTTTGTTCTCCGGGCAAACCACATCGGCTTGCGGAGGTGCGACCTCGTCCACCGGACCTTTCTATTGCCCCGCGGATGAAAAGGTTTATCTAGATACTTCCTTCTTCGTTCAGTTGGACCAACAACTCGGCGCGCCGGGAGACTTTGCACAGGCCTATGTGATTGCTCATGAAGTCGGTCACCACATTCAAAACCTCACCGGCAAAACGAACTACGTCGAGAAGATTCGCCGAACGAGAAGCAAAGAAGCGGCGAACCACGCCTCCGTCCAGTTGGAATTGCAAGCAGACTTTTATGCAGGAGTCATGCTGCACCACGCCCAGCGAATGAAGAACATCATCGAGCCCGGTGACATCGAAGAAGGACTGCGAGCGGCCGCGGCAATCGGTGACGATCGCTTGCAAGAACGCAGCCAAGGCTATGCGGTTCCCGAATCGTTCACGCACGGTAGCAGCGAACAACGATTGCGTTGGTTCATGAAGGGACTCGAAACAGGCGATTTCCGGCAAGGAAATACATTTGAGACCAACCAACTTTGAGATGCGTTGAACTATTCTTTAGCATCGATCCCCGCGAAGCGACCCCGCCTTTCCCACCTCTCACTCACCCCCGTTTCGACGATGAAGTCATACTCCTCGCTCTTCTCGATTTTCGGTATTGCCATCTTTCTGCCGCACTTCGTTGCCGCCGCGGAACCCGCACCCGCAATGAAGTTTCGTGAGGGGCAACGCATCGCGATGGTGGGCAGTTCGCTCGGCGAACGAATGAATCTCTACGGCCACTTCGAGACGCAGTTGCACCTATCCTCCGAGGGAAAGCAGATTCAGTTTCGAAACTTTTGCTGGCCTGCCGACGAGGTCGGCGTGCGACAGCGGCCAAGCAACTACACCAAGATCGACGATCCGTTAGCGGTGTTTGCGCCCGATGTGTATCTGTGCTTCTTCGGTACCAATGAGTCCTATGCGGGAACCGAGCCGGAAACGATAGAGGCCTTTCAAGAGCAGTACCGTGAGTTGCTGCGCGTGCTTTCCGAAACCGCCGCGAAAGACTCCGAGGCGACTCAGTTCATTTTGATTGGGCCCGCCGCATTCGAATCGACGGGCAACCCGGTGCACCCCGATGCATCGCAACGCAACGCCGCACTTGCGGTCTATCGGGATGCAGTCGAGACACTCGCTCGCGACTTGCAACTCCCATTTGTCGACCTGTTCGACGTAACTCGCGCCGCGTTTGCCGCCGAGCCGGGAGCACAGTACACCATCAACGGCTTGCATTTGAATGAGTCTGGTGATCGGCTCATTTCAACCCATCTCGCTCGCTCCATTTTTGGAGGCGACGCCGAATCGTTGGAGCGCGACTCTGCGGACTATCAGCGTGTCCGCGACGTCGTGAATGACAAGTCCTGGCTGCATCTCCAGGACTATCGCATGCTCAATGGCTGGTACGTTTATGGTGGCCGGCGCACGTGGGATACCGAAACCTTCCCCAGCGAGTATCGCAAGATCCGCAACATGGTGGCTGTTCGCGATCGGTATCTCTGGGATCTCGTGGCAGGAAATCCGGTCCCGGAACAACCGAATGACAGTGAGACAGGTGAAGTCGTTGTTCCGGAAACCATGTTCGGAACGCGAGACGACAACTTCCGCAAGATGCGCGAGCCGGAAGAGCTCACTTATCCATCGCCGGAAGAATCAATGGATATGATGTCCGTCCCCGAGGGAATGGAGGTTCAGCTTTTTGCTTCCGAACGAGACTTTCCCGAACTCGCCAACCCCAACCAAATCGCGTTCGACCAGCGCGGTCGATTGTGGGCTTCTTGCATGCCCAACTACCCGCAGTGGCAACCCGGCAATCCTCGTCCCGATGATCGCTTGTTGATCTTCGAAGACACCGACGGCGACGGCAAGGCGGATACCTGCAAGACGTTTTACGACAAGCTGATTTGCCCGACCGGGTTTGAGTTTTTTGATGGCGGTGTCCTGGTGGTCGACGAGCCGCGTATCCTGTTTCTCAAAGACACCGACGGTGATGATAGGGCAGACGAGGTCGTTCAACTCTTCGATGGTATCGCAACGGATGACACCCACCACACGATGGGTGCCTGGGAATTCTCACATGGCGGATACCTTCATTTGTTAGAAGGAATCGCTCTTTCCACGACGTTGGAAACTCCCTGGGGGCCCTTTCGAAACAAAGGCACCGGTGGAGCCTATGTTCTCGATCCGATCAGCATGCGTGTCAGTCATTACCGGACCCCGGGCTATGGTAACCCTTGGTGCCTGGTGTTTGACCGCTGGGGGAACGGGATCGTTGGCGATGGAACGAACGCAAAACAGCACTGGATCTCGCCACTGTTTGGCAAAGAAGTGGACACTCGCAAGACGCTCCAGCCCGTTTTCGACAACGAGGGAATGCGTCCCGCCGTCGGTAACGAGTTCTTGCTTTCTCGGCATCTCCCAGACGAAGTCCAAGGCCAGTTCATTTATGCATGCGTCATCAATATGCATGGGCTGCCCCGGTTTGAACTCGGTCCCCAGGCGGAACAGGCGGGTTATGAGGGCCAGCGAATCGAAGACCTGCTGTCCTCGACCGACATGACCTTTCGTCCTGTCGATCCGAAAATTGGTCCCGACGGTGCCCTCTGGTTCGGTGATTGGTGCAACGCCTTGATCGGGCACATGCAGTACTCGCAGCGCGACCCCAATCGCGATCATGCCCACGGACGGATTTATCGACTCGTCAATAAGAGCAAACCGCTGTTACCGGTGCTCGATCTGACAGAGCTGGATGAGAGCCAGCTTCTTGATCAGTTGCTCGTCCATGAATTGCGGACTCGATACCGCGTTCGACGTGTCCTGCGTGATCGAGATCCCGAAAAGGTGATGGATGCCATTGCGGCTTGGATCGATGGCAGCTCGGACCCCGAGCGTCTCTGTGAAGCGATGTGGATCCAAGAGAGCCTTCGTAAGCTGGATCCCGGCTTGGTGCAGCGAATCATGCAAACTGACGAGCCGCTTGCTCGCGCCGCCGCCGTTCACTCGGTGACAAACGAGATCCTCCGATACCCCGGAGCGGCCACCTTTTTGGCTGCGGCAATCAACGACTCGCACCCACGGGTTCGGCTGGAAGCCGTTCGCGGCGCGAGCTTCCTCGAGACTCCTGATGCAACGGCCATCGCGTTATCGGTCGTCAATCATCCGATGGACTATTGGTTGACTTACACGCTCGAGCACACGCTCCATGCATTGAAGCCACAATGGTCGACTCAAGCAGACGAGCCCAGTTTCTTGGCCTCAAGTACCGAGAAGGCTCGCGGTTACCTCCTGCGACACCAGCGTGTCACTGGGCCAGGCGGCGCCGCCGTGGCACCCTTGGAGATCGCCGATGACGTGGATGCGAGTGATAGCGAGCGAAGCAGAGCGATCTCGCAGCTTGCCACCCTACGCGGCGGAAATGCGAAACGTGGACAGGCAGTATTCAAACAAGTCTGCAGCGCATGTCACCAAGTCGGAGACATGGGAAAGGCCTTCGGTCCGAACCTGTCGGGAATCGCCACTCGAATGAACAAATCCAAACTCATCGAGTCGATCGTGATGCCCAATGCGGAGATCAGTAAGGGCTATGAGACCGTTAGCGTACTGACGGTCGATGGAGATGTTCACAGCGGATTCGTGCTCGAAGAAACAGAGACGCGTTTATCACTCGGTGTCGCAAATGGTAAGCGAGTGGACATCGAAATTGATGACATCGAAGTTGAAAAAGAGATGAAAGCCAGTTCGATGCCGGAAGGGCTTGCGAAACAGATCGCGCCCATCGAATTCCTGGATTTGATCGAATACCTTTCTGCGCAGCGCAACATCAAGAAAGTCACAAAGGACGGATGGACCAACGCGGCCTATCTCGAACCACCTCCGTTGCGGAAAATGGGCGACGCCATCGAACTGTCGTCCGACGCTGCCATCAAGTTTGACGGGAAGTTTCCCAATTCAAGTTGGAATGCGGAGCCACACCTGCTGTTCGCCGCCGTCGGTAAAAAGGACGCCGACTTCGCGTTTCACAGCAACCATGATGCAGACTCACCCACGATCACGGTGCGTCTTGCAGAACCCGCCGAGCTGCAGCACCTCGTTCTTCGAAACCGACTTTCACCGCAATTCTATGAACGCGCGAAGGGACTGACGGTTTGGGTGAGTTCGGATGGAGAAAGCTACAAGAGAGTTTGGTCAGCGGAAAAAATGAAGGGTGAATGGAAGATCGACTTCCCAAGTGGCACTGAAGCACAGTACCTGAAGATCGGTCTGGATGGGAAAGGAACCTTCCACCTGTATCAAACCGTCGTTTACGGAAAGCCGCTTTCAAATTGATAGTGAACCTGTGATCGCGCCCTTTGTCCCTTATCTTCTCGTCCTAGTGATCGTCGCAACCTACGCCTTGCAAATTTGGACGGGTGTGGCCGTTGCGGGCTGGACGGGCGACCAATCATTGATCCGCCGCTCGAATACGCCGCGGCAATATTGGTTCGTGATGGGTCTACAAACCCTGGTGTTGGTGCTCGGAACATTGCTTGTCGTGAAGTCATGAAAGATCTCTACGTGAATGCCCGAATGACGATTCCGGAATCGGAATTGACCACCACGGCAACGCGCAGTAGCGGTCCTGGCGGACAAAACGTCAACAAAGTCAACTCGAAGATTACGCTGCGCTGGTCCCCACGTGATTCCGCCGTCTTTGATCCTGCATGGCGAGCGAGATTCCTGACTCGCTACGGCAGCCGGCTCACGCGAGAGGGTGAACTCGTGTTGCAAAGCGGACGTTACCGCGACCAGCCCCAGAATCTCGCGGATGTACGAAGTCGCTTGGTATCGATGCTGCTCGAATGTCGCGAGCCGGCAAAGCCCCGCCGGAAGACACGCCCGACGGCCGGCAGTCGTCGCCGACGACGTGAGGCGAAAACACAGCAGAGCGAGAAGAAGAAGAACCGCCGTCTTCGATACGACTGAGAGTCGGGATTTAGCCGTCGGACAGGCCTTTCCGACTTCGCAATCGAAGGATCATTGCTCCGGTGCAAATCAATGTCAGCACCGTGCTGAAGGCGAGGTAGCCGATCACGATCATCCAGTTTCCTCGGTTCACATCAACATTCTCGATGATTTGCTCATCCAGCGGTAGCGCGAAGAGCGCCGAGAATGGGCTGGCGACGCCGATCAAGTCCGCTTGTGTGATCGCATCCGGACTCATCTCAAGCAATCGGGCGAAAGTGGCGACGGCTGGTGGCACAACGTAAAGCAACAGTAGAACCGCATACGTCAACAACAGCGCGATCGATGTCTTCCGGCAGAACATCGAGCACGTCAGCGCAACGACGCAATTCACAAGACAAACCACGACGACGATCAAGAACATCATCACAATGGTCAACCAATTGGACCAAAAGGATGTGTTCAAGCACGCCCCAAGCAAGAGCGGCCAAAGCAAGAAGCCCGTCAAAACAATCGTGATGCGAAACCGAACGACAAACTTTCCCCACAGAATCTGCAAGGGAGAGAGCGGCGTGGTGAGCAGCAAGTCCAACGTCTGACGCTCTCGCTCACTGGTGATACTGCCGGCAAGAAAGGAGGGGCCGACCAGGATATTGAAAACGATGACGTAAACGGCAAACCATGGCGCATGTTGGCGTTGAAAGAACAGAAAGACGCCCATCATTGGAATCGCCAACAAGATGCTGATCTGAATCACCAGACGAAGCATCAACGTGCCCTGGCTGAAGATCTCGCTGTGCAACTCCTTGTCGTAAACGGGATTTGCACCGTCACGCATCATCTCGTCTTTCTTGGGCGGCGCGAAAAGTCGATCGGGGAATTGATCCGGTTGAATGACCAACCCGACGGCTTCCTCGGCTTCTCGCTCCAGGTCGATGACTTCGTTTCCTTCGCTGCCCATATCCGGCGGATAAAGCATTCGACCGGCCGCGGCGGCGCCCATCAAAATCACTGCCGCAAACGCAAAGGCGGGAAAAACGATGACAGCTAATTTCAATCTCAAGTCACCGTCACCGGCGAGTGAGGCCCATAACAGGCACGCCCCGATGACCAATGGCAGGATCAGCAGATAGCTCACAACCAGCGCACTGCTGGTCCGTGGAAAGTAACTGCTGCAAAAGACGCCAATGGCACCAAAGAGAATTACCGAGACGATCAGGCCAAGGTACGCCGCGAGCACCTCGTAAACGCTTACACCGCCGAGTGGCAAGCAAAGCACAATGATCGGCAGCGAGCCGATGATCAGCATGCCAATGTGCGTCAGGGACGCAATCATTTTGCCGAGCACAATCGCGCCGGGACGCAGCGGGCTGGCGAGCAGCATCTCGTAGGTCTTGCGTTCTTTCTCGCCGCTAACCGTGCCGGCCGCGAAACTGGGCGCCATCAAAGAGGCGATGACGTATTGCCCGAGAAAGAAGAGGTTGACCAGCTTGGTCGCAGAGGGCGGATTCGACGAAAGATCCAGCCGCTGATCCGAAGGCCAAGCCGCCAGCACAATCGCGGCGAGCAACACCTGGTACGCCGCGAGCAGAAAAAATGCCCGTTTGGTCCGCAGGTTGACGAGTAACTCACGCTGCAGAACCGGGTTTTCAAGAACGTACATCGGCGCCTTGGTCGAGGAAAATGCGCCTCAGGCCAACGTTCAGCCTTCGACGTCGATGCCCATGCTGCGGGCCGTTCCCTCGATCATTCGAACCGCTTGGTCCATGCTGCGCGCGTTCAAGTCCGCCATCTTCTTGGAGGCGATCTCTTCGCACTGGGCACGTGTGACCTTCGCGACCTTATCAAGGTTGGGAACACCGCTACCTTTGGCGATACCGGCTGCCTGTTTCAGCATCGACGCCGCCGGAGGGCTCTTGGTGATAAATTCAAAACTTCGGTCATTGTAAACCGTAACGATGACCGGGATGGGCGTGCCGTTGTATTCCTTCGTTTTATCGTTGAATGCTTGGACGAACTGCCCCAGGTTGACACCGAACTTACCGAGTGAGGTACCGACGGGAGGAGCGGGAGTCGCTTGCCCACCGGGAACCTGAAACTTTGCGACGCCGGTAACTTGCTTTGCCATGATAAAAACTGAGTGAGAAAGTGATGGGAAGGTTTGGAAGGGAGCAACAAAAGCCTCGGCCGAGCCAAGTCATCGCTGGGCTCGCTAAAGCGGCTCCACTTGCCAGTGGTGCAGTTCCATTGGAACACTGCGACCAAAAATATTGATGATCACGGAGATTCGACCGTTTGCTTCGTCGACGGTATCGACGGAACCTTCCTGGTTCTCGAAATTCCCTTCCTTGACGCGAACGCGGTCGCCGACTTTGAACGGAATCGCGGTTTTGATCGGCGCGTCTTCTTCGTCTTCCGTTTCAGGCTTGTTGATGAATCGCTCCACATCGATCGGGTCCATCGGCATCGGCTTACCAGCCGACCCGGTGAAATCGCTGATGCCGCCTGTCTCCCGGACCAGGAACCATGAGTCGTCGTTGATCGACATCCGAACCATGATATAGCCCGGCAGCAGCTTTCGCTTCGTGATTCGCTTCTTGCCGTCGCGAGTAAATGTCGCCACATCTTCGCTGGGGACGACGATGTCCTCGAAGAACTCTTCCATGCCTTCAAGGGCGATCTTTTTACGAAGAGCTTCCGCGATCGAATCCTCGCGGTTGAAGGCCACTTTGAGGATGTACCAATCCATGTCACTTGGACTTTCATCGTCCGCGGACTCTTCCACGGATTCGTCCACCGCTGGCTGTTCTGCCGCGACGGAATCTTGCGTTTCAGTTTCGGTCGATTCCTCGACTGCGGCCGACTCCTCGATCGGTTCCTCGGGTGTTGTGTTTTCGTCGGTCATGGCGATTCGGTCGTACGGCTATTTCGAGAAAGTTCCGACGCACGCCGAGGCGTAACAAGTCGAATAGATGGAAGGGGCTGGCAACGAACTTGCGCTTTACGCCGTGGACCAAAGCAGATCGAAAAAGGCCTGCCAGAAAACATCGAACAGGAACAGAGAAACCGCCAAGATAACGATCATCACGACGACGACAATCGACGCACGTTTGACCTCGTCACGGCTGGGCCACGTCACCTTTTTCATTTCGGCCTCGACGGCGATCAGAAAATCGGCAAAACGAGGCCACTGAGTCAGGCGGTACGCCAACCACAACCCGCTGAGCAGCAACGCGGCAGGCACGCCAACGGCGACGCCATTTCCCACACTGCTGCCCGATAGGGATGTGTAGAGGGCATAGCACCCAAGTGCAACGACCAAGCCGATGGCGAGCGCCGTCAACTGGCGAACGATGCGGCCCTGGTTCGGTTTGTAGCTCGACGCGCTGAACAACTCATTCACCAGGCTGCTGTCGCTGGCGGACGAATTTCCATTGCTCCCGGCGATGTCTCGAGACACTCCAGTGTTCCTTTGCAAACGAAATGAGGTGGACCCTGCGGCGATCCCTGATTTTCAAACGCACATCCCGGCTGGCGTGCTGCGAAACAACTCACGTTGAACGCTCGCGGGCCGACAACCAAGGAATCGTACCCGCGCGGCGGGTCTTGGCACCAGATCACCCTGACAGGGTCAAAAAAGCAGGAGTGGAGGGACTCGAACCCGCAACCGCTGGTTTTGGAAACCAGTGCTCTGCCAATTGAGCTACACTCCTGTCGCAATCGCGCCGAATCAGCGTGACCGCAAGCTTCACAGTTTAACGCAGAGAACCAACAAACCGACAGGCGGCTCGTTGGTTCTCATGGTGTTTTCCCGCAAGTTTATCGATCGAACGATTACTCGATGATCTTCGTCACGACACCGGAACCGACCGTTCGGCCGCCTTCACGAATCGCGAATCGGACTCCGTCGTCCATTGCGATCGGCTTGTGCAGCTCGACGGTGACCTTCACGTTGTCACCCGGCATGCACATTTCGGCACCTTCCAGGTTGGCCGTTCCGGTCACGTCGGTGGTACGGAAGTAGAACTGGGGACGGTACCCGCTGAAGAACGGCGTGTGGCGTCCGCCTTCGTCTTTGCTCAAGCAATAGACTTCGGCTTCGAACTTCGTGTGAGGCGTGATCGAGCCCGGCTTGGCCAGAACCTGACCACGCTGGATTTCTTCCCGTTTCACACCGCGAAGCAGGCAGCCGACGTTGTCGCCCGCCCGGCCTTCGTTCATTTCCTTTCGGAACATTTCGACACCGGTGCAGGTGGTCTTTTCGCTGTCTGCCTTCAGACCGACGATCTCGACTTCTTCACCGACTTTGATGACACCACGCTCGATCCGGCCGGTCGCAACCGTACCACGACCTTCGATGGAGAAGACGTCTTCGATTGCCATCAAGAACGGCTTGTCGTCTTCACGCACGGGCTCAGGAATGTACTCATCGAGAGCTTCCATCAATTCCGTGATGCACTTGCTTGCTTCCGGATCATCGGGCTTGTTGTACGCCGGGAGCGACGATCCGTGGACGACAGGAACGTCATCGCCGGGGAAGTCGTACTTGCTGAGCAGTTCACGAGCTTCGAGTTCGACCAGCTCGAGCAATTCCGGGTCATCGACCAGGTCGCACTTGTTGAGATAAATCACAACGTAGGGGACGCCGACCTGACGAGCGAGCAGAACGTGCTCTTTTGTCTGTGGCATCGGTCCGTCCGCCGCGGAAACCACCAAAATGGCGCCATCCATCTGGGCCGCACCGGTGATCATGTTCTTGACAAAGTCCGCGTGGCCGGGGCAGTCGATGTGTGCGTAGTGCCGGTTGTCCGACTCATACTCGACGTGCGCGACGGCGATCGTCACGGTCTTCGTTTCGTCACGAACGGTACCGCCCTTGGCGATATCCGAGTAACCCTTGGCCTCGGCCAAGCCCTTTGCAGCTTGAACCGCCAGGATTGCTCCGGTGGTCGTGGTTTTGCCGTGGTCAATGTGCCCAATGGTGCCGACGTTTACGTGGGGCTTGGTCCGTTCAAATGTTGCCTTGGCCATTTTTTTCTAAATTCACCTGCGTTCGATCGGACAACGCTACTTTCCATGGGATACGCCCTAGGAAAGCCTTCGAATGCCGGCGGCCGTGTTCACACCCACGGAGATTCGCCCACCTGAAGACGCGATAATCGAACTTTGTTTTTCTAAACAGACAGAAAATCGATCTGGGATCACCCACCAAGGGTGCCCAGCTACTGCTCTTCTCAATCCTCGCCCGGCTGCTTCAAAAGCTCTTTGCCGAACGCGAGGGGCGTAGTTGTTGCGAAAACTGCGATTTCTTGCAATTGGTGATTGCAGAAAATCAAAGGGAATCCTCACAACTTATTTCGAGAACGATCCCAGACACGTAAGCTGCTGATGGGACTTGAACCCATGACCTCTTCCTTACCAAGGAAGTGCTCTACCGCTGAGCTACAGCAGCAACACAAGAGCGGGTGAAGGGAATCGAACCCTCGTATTCAGCTTGGAAGGCTGCTGCACTACCATTGTGCTACACCCGCATGTGCCTGGATGCCTCTTCCGAATCGCCCCACAACGTGGGCCGCGACGGCGAGGGACCGCATCAACCCACTGGGTTTCCGCTTGGAATCCCAACTCTACGGCTAATGCGAACAATTTCTAGTGGGGGCTATTGGATTCGAACCAATGTAGGCGTAGCCAGCGGATTTACAGTCCGCCCCCTTTAACCACTCGGGCAAACCCCCAACTTATTCATTTTCGCTCGACTCCGGCCCACTCCGAAAAGCACGCCACGCCGAACACTCACCTGCCAATATCGCCCAGCAGGAGAGCCAGCGGAGGGATTCGAACCCACGACCGGCTGATTACAAATCAGCTGCTCTGCCAACTGAGCTACGCTGGCGGTCACCCCAGAAACCTAACGATTTCGGAGCCCACATCTTCTACGAATCACCGTGTCGGCGACGCCCGTCTCCGATGCGAAGGGTCAAAGTGTAGCGACCACCGCGTCGGGAGCAAGCCGGATTCGGTAACTTCCTGCCTCACTGGGCGTCGCCCCAGGAGGGGAAAATCCCGTGCCCACGCCAATACGCTAACGACAAGCTCATCCGTCTCGGGTTCACCGCTCGGATTGGAATCTTTCGGCTGAATCAAAGCCCCGCATCAGTGCGACTCCGAAATTCTCGCCAGACTCCGGAAAAGCGTCTCAACTGAAAATCGGCACCACCAACCCGTCGTCGGCCATCGAAATGTCGATCGGTGACTCGCACAGCGACTGACGCACTTCGGCGAGCATCTTTTCCGGTGCGGGGTCGAGCGGATTGACGTGGGTGAGCAGCAGCCGCTTGGGCTGACAGAGCTCCGCGATTTTCGCCAGCTTTCCCGTCCAGGTGTGGCCCGTTTTTTCCGCGAAATCCCGATGCTCCGCACCGAAGTAGCATTCATGCATCATGAAGTCCGCACCCGAGCAAAACTCGATCGCCTCGGCCGTCTCGGTGCCGGTCGTATCCGTCAAATAAAGCAGGCTCTCACCGGACTGCCAGTCCAGCCGGTAACCGATCGATCCGCCCGGATGATCCTGCACCATGGTCTTGACCCGGCAGCCTCGCAGCACGATTTCTTCTTGTTCCTCCACGGCTCGCCAATCCACGTCCAGCGGAACGGGGAACATCAAGTCTGCAAACAAGTGCTCGCGGACAGCAGCCAGTTTTTCCGCCTCTCCCCAAACGCGAACTTTTTGAACAGGTCGCTGGTACAGCACATCAATCAGAAATGTGAGACCGGCGACATGATCCAAATGCGCGTGACTGAGCAAGATGTCCAGTTCATCGGTCTCGATCAGCGGCGGCAATCGGAACAGCCCCGTGCCGGCATCGAGCAACAGCCCGGCTTGCGGTAAAAAGTAACAGCTCGTGTGACGCCCTTCACACGGGTGATAGCCGGCGGTCCCCAGACAGTGCAGCTGCATGCTTGAGCGTGGGGCTTCCATCAGAGCAATTCGGACTTCAGTGTTTCGAGCAGCTTGATCGCGGCGCCGATTTCTGCCTTCTGGCGTTCGGGCTCTTCGGGGATCTCACGCTCGATGGTCAGCGGTCCTTCGTAGCCGATCTCTCGCAGCGTCTCCAAGTAGGTTCGCATGTTGACGTCGCCCTCGCCAAGGGGAACTTCACTGCCCCACGTCACGCCGGGCTGGTCACTCCACGTTCCATCTTTGCAGTGCACGCTGCGAACGTGCGGTGCCAGCGCTTTCAAAGCCTCGATCGGCTCACCGGTGCCGTAGAGAATCATATTGGCGGGATCGAAGTTGATCTTCAGGTTCTCGCAGGCCACCGCGGCGATGAACGCGAGTAGTCCCTCGGCGGTCTCCTGCCCCGTCTCCAGATGCAAGAATTGATCGCTCGCGGCGCAGTGTTCGCAAAGCTGCCGAGTCACCGAAACGATGGCGTCAAAACCGTCTTCGGACGCGTCTTCTGGAATGAACCCCAAGTGCAATGCCACGGTGTCGCAGCCGAGATGTTTTGCGAAGTCAGCGATTTCAATCATCTCCGCCAAGCGGCCCGCGCGAGTCGCTTCGGGAACCAATCCGATCGTACGAACCACCGTCGGGATGTCCGCATAGCTCTCGCCGTCAAACCCTCCGAAGACGGCCGTGCACTCCACGCCCATCTCGCCGAGTTGTTCCGCCAACACGCGAGCGTCTTCCGCGGACCTTTTCCCCGCGTGCGGCGCATGCAGCTGGATCGTCGGCAACCCGAGTTCTCGAATCACATCCCACTTGACTCCCAAACCCGCATCGACCGATGCAAATACACCGATGGGCCACTTTTCCGATCCCATAGCCATTCTTCCCTCGCACGCGTAACGATTCTGCCTGTGGATGCCGACGGACGGACTTTCCGCCCCAGTTGTCTCCGAAGCGATTATGAAACGTAACCCCGGAGAAAACGTTCGCTCTGCCGAAGCGAACGGAGGATGTCGTCTTCGCTGCCCTCATACGCCCGGTCTTCCACCTCGACACAAACCGGTCCGGAGTAATCCGTGTCGGTGAGTGCCGAAAAGAACCGCCCCCAATTCACGTCCCCCAGACCCGGCAGCTTTGGCGAATGCCATTGATTTGGATTGGCAAGCACTCCCACTCGGTCGAGCGCATCGGTATCGACACGCACGTCCTTCGCATGGATGTGGAAGAGCTTGTCGGCGAACGCTTTGAGCGGTGCGACATAGTCCATTTGCTGAAAAACCATGTGCGACGGATCATAGTTCAACCCGAAGCAATCACTCGGAATCGAGTCAAACATGCGCTCCCAGATCGCCGGTGAGTGCGCGAGGTTCTTTCCGCCCGGCCACTCGTCATCCGTGAAAAACATGGGGCAGTTCTCGATGCCGACTCGCACCTGTTGCTGCTCCGCGTGCCGAATGATGGGCTGCCAAGTCGCCAGGAATCGTGGCCAGTTCTCGTCGACCGTCTTGGTCCAGTCGCGGCCGATAAATGTGTTGACGACGCCGATTCCCAAGACCGCCGCGGCGTCAATCACCGACATCAAGTGGGCCGTCGCCGCATCAGCCTCGTCCTGATCCGGCGAGAGTGGATTGGGGTAGTATCCGAGCCCACTGATGGAGACGCCCTTGTCGACCTGAAGCTCACGAATTTCTTCGCATGCCGTTCCATCAAGCTTGTGCACGTCAATGTGCGTGATGCCTGCATAGCGACGCGAGCTCTTGCCGACCGGCCAACACATGACCTCCACGCAATCGTAGTGAAGTTCCGAGGCAATTTCGAAAAGGCGCCTCAAATCCACGTCGGGCAGAATCGCACTGACAAATCCCAATTGCATCGTTCGCCCTTCTCCCCCACTCCGACAGACGCCTGCCTGTTCGGATCGACTTGATCGACAAGCCGATCGCTTGTCTTACGGATGATCTCCCGGCGGGCGGCACACCTGCCCACGGCTCGTCGCCAGGGGTCCCGGCGACGGCGCGAGTATAGCGGACGGGAGGCGATGCGGGGGAAGCGTCCCTTAGTCTCCGATGCAGTAAAGATGGTCCACCGTACGCAAGTAGAGCCTGCCGCCTGCAAACGCCGGCGTTCCCCAAGCCTGCTCGTCGGTCGGGTTCGCCGCGACCAAATCAAATGAATCACCGGCCGCCAGTACGTGGGTGGTTCCCGAGGCGTCGAGCGCAAAGATGTGTTTTCCATCCGTCCACGGCGATGCCCAAAAGGCGTTGGCTCCACGAATCCGACTCGTGTACTCCAGCCGGCCCGTTTCCGCATCGACGCATTTCACGATTCCGCGGCTTCGCTGGAAGAAATACAAGTTCCCATCGCAATAGGTCGGCGACGCCATTTGCAAATCGGAATCGTCCATTCGCCATTTCACAAACGGTCCCTTCATCCCATCACCGGGCGGAGTGATGTCGCCTTCGCCGCCCGGAGTGATCGCGTACAAGCGGCCACCCCCGTCATCTTCACCACCACGGTTTCGAAACTCGTTGCCGACGAAAAGCACGTCGCCAATGGCGACCGGCGTGGCCGAACTGCGGCCCTTGTTCATGTCGATTTGCCAAAGCAGTTTTCCCGTGGCGGGCTCATACGATCGATAAACCATTCCCCCCACAATCAACTCGTCACGCAACGAATTCTTCCACACGAACGGCGTGCTATATTGCGACTTCTCCTCACGATTTACTCGCCACAGCTCTTCGCCCGATTTGGCCTGAAGTGCGACGAGGAAGGACTTTTCGTGGTTGTCGAGATCTGAAGAGAGACGTGTAGGAAAGAGTGTGGTCAGATGTGT
>JBCBOO010000123.1:0-18005 GCA_039821235.1 Planctomycetota bacterium | reverse complement strand
AGACGGCTCCGGTCCTGCCGGACGAAATGGACGACTGGCAATCACGCCCGCGACGATCTACGGCCGGTTCACACAACCGGTCTTGGTCGGCAACCAGTTTGTCGATAACCATGGCACCATCATCGATCTCGATCTTGCATCGATGACCGATGAGCTGATCATCGACTCCGGACGACAGACGGGCGACATCGATCGACTTGATGATCTGATTGACAATCATGGTCCGCTGATTCGGCGTAACACCACTGACAATGTGGCCAGTCCCGTTGCCGGGGAACGCCAGCTGAACGGCTTGCGAATTCGCGGTGGCGAATTGGTCGCTGGCAGTGTCTGGGATGACACCGACATCGCGCACGTTCTGTTCGAGTCGGTGGTCGTTGGCAACTACGTCTCGAGCGGCGGTCTGGTCCTTCGAAGTCAGCCGGATGAAAGTCTGGTCGTCAAGTTCGCCGGTCGCGGCACTCCCAACAGCGACACCGCCGGAACCGGCATCACTGCAACGGGTTCAACCGGCGACATTTCGGATCGCATCGGCGGAACCGTTCAAGTGCTCGGATTGCCGGGTGCTCCCGTAGTGTTGACCAGCTTGAAAGACGATTCGATCGGTGCGGGTCGTCGGATCGATGGGACGGCCCAGAACGATACCAATGGTGATTCGTTCGGAAGTCGACCTTCCAGCAACGACTGGAGGAGCCTGTTCTTCGATACGCTCAGCAACGACCGCAACCTGGCGATCGTCCCCGAACTGGAGTCGTCGGTTGCCGCACCTCCCGGACTGAACGCGACGGTTCAAAATGCACAAATCCTTGGCGAGCGGGCAACGCGTTTGACGACCAGCGATGAACAACAGCGACTCGGTTTCGAAGTCGATGGCTTCATCAGCGCTCCGGGTGACATCGACACGTACTCGTTCACGGCAGCTGCCGGAACACAGATCTGGGTGGATGTCGACAAGACTTCGGTCGGTTTGGACACCGTGATCGAAGTTATCGACGATCTTGGCAACGTGATCGCCCGATCGGATGACAGTTTTGTTGAAATCGAGAACGAAAGCGAACTCGACATTCTCGACAACGAGATTCTCGCCGGACCGCTTGGAAACGCTGACAGTCCTTTGACGCGTCGCTGGAGCAATGGTCAGTACTACGACGACGCTTCGGCGAACCTGAAGGATGCCGGACTGCGAATCACACTGCCCGGTGTCGTTGGAACTCGCAGCAGCTACTTCGTACGTGTACGGTCTGCGTCGGTTGACCCCGGTGATGTCGCCGGTGGTGCAACAAGCGGTGCCTACAGCTTCCAAGTCCGACTGCGTGAGGAACAAGAATTCCCAGGCAGCGTCGTTCGGTTCGCCGACATCCGCTACGCGAATCATGGGGTTCATGTCCAAGGACTGCCCGGCAGCTCGCCACTGGTCGGTGAAGCCCAAGAGAATGAGTCCGTGGATCCATTCTCGGATGCCGCCCGTGGTCAAGTGATTGCACCGTTTAGCGGCGGCTATGGCATCGAAGACGAACCACGCTACGGCAGTGATGTCTACGCCAACAACGATGCCATCAACGGTGGCGTTTTTGCTCCGTTCAATCCGTTCAGTCCGACAGTTGTCGGTGCACGTCCGCAGAACCTCGGCGACCTCGCTGATTCCAAGACGGGGACGCTGAGTGTTGGTGGTGAGCTATCAACCAATTTCGATGTCGACTTCTATCAGTTTGATATCGATCGCGCCGGTCAGCTTGACGATGCTCGCCGGGCAACCATTTTTGATATCGACTACGCGGATGGATTCGATCGCCCTGACACGAATATCAGCGTGTTTTATTCGGCATCGGGCAACCCATCGACAGCTCGCTTGGTGCTGTTTGGTGAAAGCAGCAACGTGCTTGACGATTTGAATAGTCCTCTCAGCACCCAACTCGTTGGAGAACTGCTGGAACGTGGATCGATCACGGGCAATGATCCTTTGATCGGCCCCGTGGCACTGCCCGCGGGTAGCTACTTCGTGGCGGTCACCGACGCGGGACGAGTGCCGACGCAGCTCACCGACAATACACGTGTCCGACGTTCGCCCATCGATTCTTCGGTGAGAATTTTCGACGACCATGTGGAATCGATTGGTGGCACGACGGCTGATGCCCCCGTGGAGCGAGAGTTCGTTGAAACCGTTTCTCCCGGATGGGTTGTGACCGAGGATCGGGGGAACGATCAAGGACACGGACGCGTGACCACCTTCGATTCGGTTCTTTCGTCGCCGTTGTCTTCTCCGGCAGTGCCGTCGCTCGCTACAGCTCCGTTCTTCCCGCAGGCGAATGCAACATTGGCCGGTCAAACCGGTAACCCTCCGACGGAACTTCCGATCGATATTCCGGAAGACGCATATGTCCCGGATCAACTCATTCTCGCGTTTAACGAAGACGTCTCGGACGCGGCCAAGCAGTTGTTCCTCGGGCGTGAGGGACTAACGGTCTCGAAGAGCTTCCAGACGATCAGCGCGATCGTCGTCGAAACGCAACCGGGAGAGAACATCCCGCAATTGGCCTATCGATTGTCGGGAGAACCCGAGATCCAATTCGCCGAACCTGACTTCATCATGCAGACAAGTCTGGTTCCGAATGACCCACTTTATGACACTCAGTGGCACTACAACAACACCGGACAAACCGGCGGAGTGCCCGGTGCGGACATCAGTTTGGAAGAAGCTTGGGATGTCTCCGTAGGCTCACCCGAAGTGGTTGTGGCTGTCATTGACTCCGGCATCGACTTGACCCACCCCGACTTGGTGTCCAACCTCTGGGTCAACCCAGGTGAGATTCCCGGGGACGGAATTGACAACGACGGCAATGGTTTCATCGATGACATCAACGGCATCGATGGTGTTGAAGGTGACGTGATTCCTCAGGACATCATTGGTCACGGAACACACGTTGCGGGAACGGTCGGTGCGGCTGGTAACAACGGGATCGGCGTCAGCGGCGTCAACCAGAACGTCAGCTTGATGATCTTGCGGAACTGTGACATCTTCTGTCCACAGTCCGCGTCCATTGCATCGGTCGATTACGCGACCAACATGCGGCTAAACCATGGCATCAATGTTGTTGTCAGTAACAACAGCTACGGCGGTCCGTTCCCAAGCTTGGCATCGCAGCAAGCAATTGAAGCTCACACGGCTGCCGGAATTATGTTCGTGGCAGCAACCGGAAACGACGGTCTCAACAACGACATCTTCCCACAGTTCCCTGCCAACTATGACGTGGAAGGTATCGTCGCTGTCGCAGCAACCGACGATCGGGATCAGAACGCAAACTTCAGCAACGTGGGTGCAGCGAACACGGACATTCACGCTCCTGGTGTGAATATCATTAGCACGACGTTGAACGGAACCTATGGTCCGAACACTGGAACGTCGATGGCATCGCCGCATGTTGCCGGCGTCGCGGGACTGCTTGCTTCAGTCGCACCGAATGCCACTTTGCTTGAACTTCAGGCAGCTCTCTTTAACGGTGCGGATCCTCTGCCACAGTTGGATGGCTTGTCGGTCACCGGTGCAAGACTGAATGCTGCGGGTGCCATCGCGGCACTGCCAACGACTTCCAGCAGAAATGAGTCCTATTACTTCGACCGTAGCGAAGACACGGGGACGCTGACGTCGAATCCATTTGATCTGGTGGGCTACACGGCGGCCGATAAACCCCGCTTCTACTTTGACTTCTTTGTCGAAGCAACTCGCGATGACATCATTGGTGTTCAGGTAACGAGTGATCAACTGCCCGATCCGTTCAGGCTACCGATCAACCTCGCCACGTTGTCGAATACGGTGTGGCAGCAAGCCGTTCTCGACTTGGACGTGGTAGCGGGACATAGCAACATTCGCGTTGAGTTCATCTACGACGTTGACTTAACGGAGACGGCAGAGGGTCTGTATCTCGATAACTTCATCGTGGGATTCGCCGAACGTGGCGAAATGGTTGCTGACGCCGCCTTAGGACAAGCGACTTTCACCAGCACTCCCGAGAGCATCCCCGGGCATTATCAGCTCGAAATTCGTCCCGGAACGGATTACACCACGACGTTGCCAACCAGTCTCTTGGTGGAGCGGACTCTCGCTGCTGACCCGTTGCTCATTGACCCGGTATTCTTCGAGTTCTCCTCAGGTCGTGGGATCACGCCTTATGAGACATTCTCGCTCGACGTATTCAATCGGGACACAGGGCTAGATGAAACTCTGGTATTCCAGTTCGTTCCGAACGACATCAACCTGCAAGATGACTCACTGGAAATCACCGGTGCGATTTCGATCGGCTACAACGTCACGGATCCCGCAACCGGAGGTCCCGAGTCGATCACCAGTCGTGTCATTTCAGCGATGCGAACGTTACCGGCTGAGCTTTCATTCTTCGATATCGAAACGCGTTCAATCGAGCTGACATCATCGTTCGACACCAATGAGCGTCATGCGGAGCAGATCACTATGATCGCTCCCGATTCGAGCCAAATTGCTGATGGTGACACGTTCGTCTTGAGTGACGGCAGTAGCTCGCTCACGTTCGAGTTCAGCACCGACACTGCGATTCAGTTCGGCAACATCCGTGTTCCGTTTACCCCCGGAATGTCTCCCGCTGAGATCGCCCGAAGCATCATCACCGTGGTCAATTCCGGTGTGGTTCAGGGGACGCTTCAACTCCGGGCCTCGACCCCAACCGGCGAATGGGACTTCGACAACACCGTCGATCCCGATGCTCCGCCTCAAGACGGTCGGGTCGCGCTTCATGGTTCGGCGGCAGGTAGCTTCCAAGCGGTCGGTGGGCTTTCCGAAGCTCCCGCCCCTGGCACTTCGCTTCAAGTCGATGCCGATGGAAATCTACGCCTCGCAGCCGTTTACCATGGCGGTCTTGGCGACTCCAACACCCAGCGAACGCAGGGTGCCGTAATCATCGAAAACAACCAGATCACCGAGGCTCATGCCATTGGTATCTGGAGCGATCCGGGTAACCGCGGGACCGATCCCGAGGACGACCGATCGTTCGGTGTCGGCGGAAGTTACTTGCAATTGCCACCTGCTGGGAATTCACAACTCGGCGGAGCGATCAACTTTCCCGAACTCAACGATAGCGTGGACGGTGGAGTGGCACCCGGCGTCGTGATCCAAAACAACATCGTCGACCGAGCCGGCTACACCGGCATCAAGGTGGATGGTGAAACAAGACCGATGGTGATTGAGTGGAACCACCTGACTGGATTGTACTTCAATGGAACCAATCCCCTTGATTCGCCGGGCGACTTGATGATCGCTGATGGCTATACGTTCGCCATTGATGCCGGTGGCACTCGCGTTGTCTTTGAGTTTGAGGAGATGAACGGTGCCGGTGTTGCGTTCGGAGGAAGTGGGGTAGCCGGTGGGGATGGATTCGTTGATGGTCACGTTCCTGTCTACTATCGATTGGGCGGAGGTGGACCGAATTACAACCCCAATGCCAATGACCCTGTCCGAGATATCGGCTCGAGTATCCATGAAATTATGCTTTCGATCTATGAGGCGATCCAAGGCAGCATCCTCGTGACGAATGGGATGGTTGAACTTGTTCGTCCATCGATCGGGCCGTCACTGACCGGATTCGACAGTCCGCTGCAGCAGGCAGAAAACACAGATCCACCTTTTTTCCCAAGACCTCTTCCTGGAAGTGACAGCACATCGCTCGATTTCTTGACTCCCGCGATTTATCTCGAGGGTGTGACTGGGATCTATGGTTCTCAGGCGTTCCAAAAGCAAATCGGCACTGGGCGAAGTCCCCAATTGAATTTCGAGCGCCCTGCTGGCGGCGGGCTGGAGCTCGGCACCGACTTCAATTCTCAGACGGGGGTCGCTTCGAGTTCTCCTTTCCCGATGCTTCCCATTGCGGAAGCTCCGCAACCCCTCGCGAAGGTCGTCAATAACACTGTTCGTGGATCGGATGGCACCGAGGGTGCCATACTAGAGGACGGCTCGCTTTCTCCTGCAATCGAGCTGCCCAACGCTGAGCCGAACGACACGCTCTTTGCAGCAGTAGACCCAAAGTTGGAAGTCACTCACCGAGGCGCTTATTTCGCATCGGGGACGCTTGGCGATAACGATGGTTTCCTTTCCCCCTTGGAAGATGTCGATCTCTTCAAAGTTGAGCTCGATCCGGGAGATCGCTTGATTGTTGACATTGATACCGCAGACGATGGTCCGGCGACCCATTTGCGTGTTTTCGACTCCTCAGGAATTGAGGTATTTATTGGAGAATCTGGTGCGATCACCGAACACTTGCACCCAGGGTCCACGGTTGCCAACCCGATTCAAGATCAGGCGAATGATCGTGACGGATTCATCGACTTCACCGCTCTTGAGAAGGACACGTACTACGTCGGTGTGAGCAGCGATGGCAATGAGTCTTATGAGGTGAAGAGCCTCGCTGAGCGAACAGAAGGAACCGGTGGAGTCGGTGACTATGACGTGGCCATCGAAGTCTTAGCGCCACGTCAGTTTGTCTTCTCGATCGACAATCATCCTCTGGATCCGTTTGGCGCGGAGCAATTAAGTGGCAACATCACGGGAACCAGTGCTCCAAGCCTCATCAATACCACATTCACCATTTCCCAGATCCCTGACTATCTGATCCCAACACGTGCGGGTGATGCGTACGCAGGCGTTAACGCCGATGGCAACCGTGTCACGTTCCAGTTCACGAATGGCACTAATCGGGTCGTTCTGGCAAATGGCAATATTAATGTGCCGCTGCTTCAAGCTACCCCTGTGGGTGATGGTTACCGCGTCCCCGACATCATGCGAGCAATTGCCAATGCAATTAACGGATTCCTGAACAACCCAGCGTTGCCAAACCACGAAGTCGGTAATGGCCCCAACGGGCTTGATGGTCCGATTACTCGCGTCACGGCACAGGCCCTCGGTGGTCGCTTCGGTGACAACGTCGGCATTGACAACATGACTCGGCAGAACGGTTGCACGTTTGAGCTGGTCAACTGTCCCGTCGGCCTATTCGGCAGCGTCGACTACGACAACGGATTCGGTCACGACCGGGCGGAGTCTGGAAGTACGAACATCGTCGCCAACGGAACGCTTAGCGATTCCCAAGGTACGACCGAGCTTTACACCTGGATTCATAACGCTGCGAAGATCGAGCTCAGTCCCGAAGCACGCGCCGCTGGATTGAGACTCGGCCCCGACAACACCGGCTTGGTGAACCCACGACTCGGTAATGCGAGTTACGCAACGGAATCCGATCAGTTACTCGCCGAGCAAGGCATCCATGTCTCGAGCGGCGTGAGTGCAGCGTTGCTAAACAACGTCGTCGTGAATGCACACCAGAGCATCGTCCAGGAAGAATCCAGCGTGTTTGGATTTGGCGGACGCATCGATGAGTCCAACCCGGACATCAGCCCGAAACAGGGAAGCGTCGTTGCGGCTGGTAACACATTCCAGTTCGACGATCACCGCAACACTCTGATTCGCTCCGACGTCAGCTGGTGGGTCGGCTTTGGTGGAACGATCAATGACAATTTCGCACTCGATGGTAGCCTGTCAACGGATCTACGAACCGGTCCGAGCAACATTGCGGGCGGCAATTCCGACTTCAATTTCGTTGTTCGTCATCCGGGAACGCCCGGCCAAGTTCCTGGCGGATTCACTGAGCTCGTCGGGGGTGACTTGCTGGAAGACGGTGCCGCAGGACGATTCACGCCTGGGATCAACTCAGCGATCATTGATAGTGCGGTCGATTCGATTGATCCATTGCCAGAGGTTGTGACCTTGACCGCCCAGTTGGGAATTCCAACGCGGGCGATTGAATCACCCGACCGTGACTTCTCCGGTCAACTTCGTGCGGACGAGCCGACGATGGCGC
This sequence comes from Planctomycetota bacterium, assembly GCA_039821235.1. Classification (GTDB taxonomy): domain Bacteria; phylum Planctomycetota; class Planctomycetia; order Pirellulales; family Pirellulaceae; genus Stieleria. The sequence goes on along the minus strand of JBCBOO010000123.1, from coordinate 10,128 downwards.
CTCCCGGTGGTATCGGAGCCGACGTCTTCAAAGATCGCGGTGCTCTGGACCGAGCCGACTTTGTCGGACCTTCGGCGTCTCTCGAGACTCCGCAGGACAATGACTTTGCCGGAACCGACTTCGATCCGGCCAACAGCTTTGTGAATCGCAGTGAGGGAATCTTCACTGAATTCCGAATCCTCGTTCAAGACCTCGGGGACGATTCGAATCCATTCGTCGGTTCGGGAATCGATCCCACGACGGTGATCGTTCCGCCCATCGAGGGTCTGCGTGACTCGGGTGCGAACATCACGTTGTTCGAGAATGAACGACTGTTGGAAGAGGGAATTGATTACACATTCAGCTTCGATGAAACACGCGGAGTGATCACGCTGAAAGCGTTGGCAGGTGTTTGGAGAAACGACCGTGCCTACCGAATCCAGCTGAACAACCGCGACCGAACGGTCCTGGTTTCGCCCAGCTCTTCCGCTGTGAACGATGGCGATCAAATCACCCTGGTGAGCAATGACGGCGGAACGCTGATCTTTGAATTCGAGTACGGATACCTTCTGGAGATGCCAGAGGCGATCACGCTGCAAATTCCTCGCTCAGGTACGAACCAAGGCGGATTGATCGATGGTGGTGTCTTTACCGTCGATGACGGAATCAATCCTCAGGTCGTGTTCGAATTTGATTCCAATGGGACGACCGTCCCGGGCAGCATCGCGGTGCCATTGCCGACACAGCCAACGCCGATCGATTCCGGCGAACGAGCGTTGTTCTTGGAGCAAATCGCGACGAACGTCGTTGACGCCGTTCAAAGCGTGATTGATGACCCGACCACCCCGCTCAACGTCGATGTCCGGCGCGACGGAACGTCCATCATCATCACATCGGAACGTGATACTCGAGTCGACACGTCGACCAGTGGCTTGGTGATCGTTCCAACGACGCTCGGCTTGCAGGTTCCAGCGGCGGGTGCGGATGCCGGTGGCGTCGCCGTCGGCGACACGTTCACCGTGAACGACGGTCAACGAACTCAGCAGTTCCAGTTCGTCGATGGCAACAACCCGGCTCCGGTGGGTGTCATTGGTGTCGACATCTCGGGTGCCCCGGACAGCGCCGCGGTGGCAGATCTGATTCTCGCCGCCATCAACTCGTCGGTCCTGGATCTCGATCCAACGCTGGTTGGCCGAACGGTACATCTGGACCTACCGATGGAAGGTTCGGCGGAGGTTTCGGCCGGTCGTCTACGCCCAGTAAGCGTCAGCTTGACACCGACCGATGGGCAACTGATTGAAGTAACGCCCGTCGACGGCGACACACCGATCGTGTTCGAAATCAATCGAACGGACGAGTTCATTTTCGGAACGGGAACGATCAACGACGGTGTTGCTCCCGGAAACATCGCGATCGACATCAATCGCCAATTGACGGCCAACGAGTTGGCCGTTCAGGTTGAACAAGTCATCACGCAGACCATTCAGTCGCAGCCGATTGATGGATTGAATGAAGAGGACATCCGCGCAGTCGGCAAGGGAATCTTGCGACTTGGCGGCGAAGAGGGCTTGGCCATTTCCGTGACCGGCGACAGCATCGACCTGGTCGGTTCACCTGGTGTGGTTGGACCATCGACTCTGGAAGTCTTTGGGCCGCTGTTCTTGGAAGTTCCTTTCACGGCACCAACCGACGGGGATCAATTCACGATCTTCGACGACAATGGAAATGCCGTCGTCTTCGAGTTCGACTCCAACACGATCCTGACCAACTTCAATGCGGTTCGGATTACGATTTCGCAGTTCGACGACCAAGACACCGTCGCGGACGCTGTTGTGCAGGCCATCAACAACTCCACCGTTGGACTGACGGCCATCAATCAAGGCAACGGAGCCGTTTCGCTGGGCCGAATTGGCTCGGCTCGGGTGGATACGACCGGATCGGCTATCAATGCTCGTCGCGGCATCGTGACTGACGGAGAGTTCATCTCGATCACTCAGGGCAACCGAACGGTCGAATACGAGTTCGAGTCGGTCACCAATGGCGGCGGCGTCACGGGCAACCGTGTTCCGGTTCCATTCCAGCCCGGCAGCACGCCTCAAGATGTCGCCAACAGTTTGGCGGCTGCGATGAGCAGTAACGATGGTGGATTGACCTTCGACCCCGAAGTCACTCCAGAAGGACTGGTCGTCCTGAATGACATTCCGGGAACCGTGATTGATCTGGCCAACGCACCATCAATCATCTTGACGGGCGTTCCCGGTGGGGCGACACCGATCAGCATTGCTCCGGACGATACTGATTTCGATGTCAACCAAGCAATCCTGACGGCGATCAACGGTCTCACTCCGGGTGCCTCGCCAGTCGCGAGTGACCGGGGTGGAGCGACGTTGTTCCTCGAAGGTGGTCCTCAAGTGCAGGGTCCCGTCGAGTCGTTCTTCTTGCCAGCCATCAAGGACTTGAGTGGTAACGCGCTTGCTCCGAACCGACCGGACAACACGACTCAGTTCACCTTGTTGTTGCCAACCGTCGGATTGGACTTTGGTGACGCTCCCGACCCCCGCGGTATCGAACCAGGTCGCTACGCGTCGCTGTTGAGCAGTGATGGTGCACGCCACGTGGTCACACCCGAGCTCACGCTTGGAACCCGTGTGGATGCCGAACCCGATTCGCAAACCACCTTGACTTCCGACGGTGACGACTTGGTCATCGCCGCGTCGCACGTCGGCACATTGCTGCAAACGTCCTCATTCCCCGGTGGGATCGACATCGCCATCCAAGCGGGAATCGATCCGCTCACACGAGATGGTGATACGGTGACCCTTCGATTGGCAGATCGAACGGTGACCCTCGAGTTCGACACCGATGGAATCTTCGAAGAAAGCAACTTTGCGATCGCTCCGATCGATCCGACATCTACGGCGTCGATCTTGGATGCCATTGATTTCGCGGTTCGACAGTCGGGACTCGCTCCCGCGGCAGTGGAATCGACCGGCGGCAGCGTCCGAGTCTTCAGTGATGATGAAGACGGCGTCAGTTTCGTTAGCGATTTGAACCCCAACGGGAACCTCAGCAAGGGAATCAACACGCCGATCAGCGTGACGGTGACCGGTGGCGGTTTCTTGCAAGCTTGGATCGACTTCAACGCCGATGGTGACTGGGACGATCCGGGTGAACTGATTATCGACCCGAGTCTGTCCAGCGACGCAATCTTCGCGGACACGGGTCTTGCGACGACGCGAGTCTTCGACGTCACGGTGCCCGAGTTCGCTTCGCCACCGAATACCGCGGTCAGCACGTACGCACGCTTCCGAGTTTCTCGAGAAGGCGGCCTGAGCCCGAACGGCTTGGCCCTCAGTGGTGAAGTCGAGGATTACCAAGTCGCGTTGGTTCCCGGCACGCCGCCAACGATCGGCGATGATCAACGAGAGCTGAGCTACAGCGTCCAAGAAGACGGTGCATTGTTCGTGCTGGACCAGGATGGACAAGCGACCACGACACCCGACGACGACGGGTTGCTGGTTGGCATCGTTGATCCTGACGGGGATGCGGTTGGCATCTTCCGTGGCGACACCGGACCTCGGCAACTGTTTGATGACAACGGAGTCTTCGCCGGCAATTTGGATCTCGCGGATGACGGCACATTCACATTCGTCCCCGCGTCGGACTTCAACGGTCCGGTGAGCTTCACCGCTCGGGTGACCGAAGTGAAAATCACGAATCCTGAGAACGAGTTGGTGAACCCGAATCCGATCACCATCACGATCGATGTTGTTCCCGTGAACGACAAACCGTTCGCCACGACGACGCCGGTCGAAAGCAGTGCGACGACCGACGAAGACACTTCGATCACCTTCTTGGCTTCGGATCTAATTGATCCGTTCTACTTGCCAGGACCGGCGAACGAATCGGACCAGACCTTGGTCTTCCAACGGGTCTTCAGTGCGGCCAAAGGCGAGTCGGTTTCCTCCGAGGGCGGCACGCTGGAAATTCAGGACGGCGGCCGATCGGTGCTGTACACGCCTGCTCTGGACTACAACGGTTCACCCGATACCTTCCAGTTTGTCGTCGCTGATTTCGCAGGAACGACGGTGGTTCCAAGATCGGCGGATGTGCTGGGTACCGTGACGATTTCGGTCAACGCGATTAACGATGACCCGGTCGCCGGCCCAGACACCTTCGGTGGCCAAGAAGACACCAATCTCAGCATTGCGATCAACGGGAATGGGACGCTTGTTGGCATCTTGGACAATGATGTCGCTGGTCCACAAAACGAAATTGATCCGCCAGAGAGTCAGACGGTTTCGCTGGTTGCAGATCAGTTCCCAGTCCAGACCGAACGAGGTGGTACGGTCCGCAACGTCAATGGCCAACTGGTCTACACGCCGCCTGGGCTGTACAGCGGACCGGACACGTTTACCTATCGCATCCAAGACAGCTTGGGAGCCGAGTCCGTTGGGACGGTGACCGTGATCGTCGGTGGTGAGAACGATGCTCCCGTCTTCGAGGGCATTAACGGTGAACGTGATCCCATCGACGGAAGCCCCGTCACGTCACTCGATCTTCCGGAATCGAAGCCGAACGATCAGGCGACGGTCTACAACCTCGACACATGGTTCTCCGATCCAGAAAATGACAGCCTGACTTACCAGGTCGTCAGCAGCGACGAGTCCATCGTGGAAGTCGACCTGTCGGGTTCAGTCTTGACCCTGACCCGCAAGGCGTTTGAATTCGGACAGGTGAATCTGACAGTCACGGCGAGTGATGCGACGTTCAACACGCAGCAGATTGTTTCGGTCAATATCGTCAACGAAAACGATCCACCCGAAGTGATCGGTTCGCTCGATCCTCTGACCGGTGACGAAGACAACACCATCGTCCGATCATTGTCGACGGTCTTCCGCGATCCTGACGGAGACGTGCTGGACTACGAAGTGGCTCGTCTCGGCGACATCATTCGCCCGAGTGACAGTCAGATCGCCGCCCACCCGTTGGTTCAGTCCATCATTTTGGCCAGCGGACAGATTCGAATTGTTCCGCAACCCGACCAGTCCGGCAGCGTGGAAATTGAAATCGAAGCCGCCGATGATTCGGCTCGTGTCAGCGATGTCTTTACACTGACGGTGAACCCTGTGCCGGACGCTCCCGTGGCGACCGACGATGGATACAACGTCTCCGTCGGCTCGACACTCAATGTGCTGAACCCGGCAAACGGACTCCTTCGCAACGACTTTGATACCGACGGTGACCCGATTGTTGTCGCACCGGAGTTCGTCGGGACACGCACCACAACGTTCGGTGAAATCACGGTCAACGAAGACGGCACGTTTGTCTACGTCAACCGCACCGGCAACTTGGGAGAAGTCGATTCCTTCACCTATCAAATCGTGGATCAGCCGACGGTCGGACAGTCTCAACGAAGTGAAGAGCGAACCGTTACGCTGACGCTGAACCAATCTCAGTACCAAAACCCGATCGAAGGGTTGGAAGAAGACGTCAATGCGGACGGATTCATCTCGCCGATCGATGCGTTGCGGGTGATCAACTTCCTGGCACGGCGGTCGCCGGAGTCCGGTGCGGTTGCGGTCTCTGATATCGGTGCACCACCGCCGGATTACTTTGACACCGACGGAAACGGGTTCGTTTCGCCCAATGACGCACTCCGCGTCATCAACCGTCTTGCGAATCTGCAAGGCAATGGTGAAGGCGAAGGCGTCTCGGGAACATTGCGTGCATCGAGCGGAGTCACGTTCGCGACACTGTCGGGAGACTTCCTGCCGTCATTCAACACATCCGTGTTTGATTCGACCTCCAAGTCCGCCAAGGACGAACGAGAAACGACTTCCGTCGCGGATTCCACGGATGCTTTGTTTGGAGCAGGAATTGAGATTGACTCGTCTCGGTCATCGGTACAGATCGCGGACGCCGTTGTCGCAGGTTCAAATTCGTCGGCCTCCAGTCAGGAGTCCGTCGATGATGTGCTGAGCGATTTGATGACCGAGCTTGAGTCCGATCTTGGTTTATAACGGTCGATGTGCTTCGCCGACCCGCGTGAATTCGGGTCGGCGGTGCCGCGGCCGATGATGTTTGATATTTTTTGATTTGATGATTCGTCCGCGTCCCCCACGCGGGCTCGCTCGCCAGCCCCTGGCGAGACACCTCGTTTTTATCTATTTGATTTTTGGAACCTCCTGATGAGCTTTCGACGCCTTGGTTCTCGTGTTAGGAATTTCACCGAGCGACGCACGGAGCGGCAGCGCCAATTCAAGCGACGTCAAACGCGGAACAATCTTGTTCAAAAGCTGGAGGACCGGACGCTTCTAGCCGGGCCGGAGTTGATCGCGATCCGCCCCGACGCCGGAGCCTTGCTCAACCAAGGCGACACCCTGAACGTGCCGCCTCGCGAGTTCAACCTGCTCTTCAAAGGCGGAGCGGACATCGACGAATCGAGTATTTCGAGCGACTCCGTTCGCCTCGTTCGCTCCGGTGGTGACGGAACCTTTGACGATGGCAACGAAGTCGACGTCGCGCTGGGTTACGTCGGACTCGACAACCCTGGTGGCACGGATCCTGCCGACCTCCAGCACATCGTTTTCCGAACGGCGAGCACCGCGTCTCACAACGCCAATGACCCGTCAGTTGCCTTCCCCGACGATACGTACCGGATTGAAATCGTTGGTTCGGGTGACGCACCTCTCGTCAACCTAGCCGGCGAAGCGTTTAACGACGGAATTGATGAAACACTCGACTTCCGTCTCGACCGGGGTGCTCAAGTCGTCGCTGTCGTTCCGCAGCCGATTAGCGCCGACCGTTCGTCGCAAGCGTCCGACGAGATCGTTGTCTACTTCGACGACCAAGATCTTGATCCCGCACAGGCGAATGACCCCGCCTACTATCGACTCGTCGATACCAATGCCACCGCATCGGTCCAAGATGACACGACGCTTCTACCCCAATCAGTGACGTACGACGCGATCAGCGATAGCGCCGTGCTGCGTTTCGCGAGCGACATTCCCGAAGGAACCTACCGTCTCGACATCGGTCTTTCAGGCGGCGACGACGGAACGATCGAAGGGGCGATCAATCTCGGTTCGATCAATGACGACAACGCCTTCCAAGGCAGCGGATTTCTCGGTGACGATGCCGGGCTCAGCAACAATGCCTCCGATGTCGATCTGTTTCGGGTGACTTCCAACCTGGGTGCAAACCTGCAGGTGACACTGAACGGTCAAGACGCCGCGCTCGCGATCCGCGGAAGACTGTTGGATGCCAACGGCACGGAGTTGGTGAGCGTCACCGGCACCGCGGGACTACCCACACTGTTTAACTTCCTGATCCCTTCCGATGGGGATTACCTGATTGAGGTTTCCAGCGCGAGTGGCACGACCGGTGCCTACCGTATCGACGTTGCCGTCGTTGGTGCTCCGATCGCCAACGATGATGATGACTCGACATTCGCGAGTGCGACGCCACTGGGAACGATCGGTGAAGCATCGTTGCAGCTCTCGCGTGGAATTACAGCACAGTCTGATATTCTGATTCCGCCACGCGTCGGCAGCGAAGACGATCCGGGCCATCGACAGATCGAACGCGAAGCAAGCATCAGTGCAAACGGCACCGATGCATTGCCAGCTCAAGCGACTCTCCCGGTCCTCTACTACTTCCCAGACACACTCGGAACGGACACGTCGGGCGTCGACTTTGTCAACTTGATCACCGAAGCGGAAAGGCAGATCGTTCGAGAGATCTTCGAACTCTACGCCGAACAGTCTGGCTTTGAATTCATCGAGTCCACCGCCACGATGCCCGGCAGCCCGGGCATCATGATCGGAAAAGGCGACTTCCGGGCCGTGAGTCCGACGACCCCACCCGGGATCACAAACGGGCTTGGTGAGTTCTTTGGCTACGCTCTGGCAAGTGCGATCGATTTCAACGATTCGAATCGGTTCTTCGGAGATGAGTTCACTCAGGTCATGTTCCAAGAGATTGGACACTCGCTTGGGCTGGGGCTTTCGTTCGATTTGCCGAGCCTCCAAGGTAATGGCGTTCCGAATGACGTCTTGCCCGGTGATCATGACATCGTCCACTTGCAGCGCGTGTCAGCACCCAATGCAACCGATATCGACATGTACCGGTTCGACTTGAGCGAACCCGGCACTCTGAACGTGGAAACGGTTGCCGAGCGTTTGGCGACCCCAAGTCTGCTTAACGCAGCCATCACGCTCTACCGGATGAACGATGCGGGAGGGCATGATTTCGTTGCGCAGAACGATGACTATTTCGGCAGCGACGCAGCCATCAACATCCCGTTGACTCCCGGCACTTATTTCATCGGTGTCAGTAGCTCAGGAAACACCGACTATGACCCCAACGTTCCCGATTCAGGTTTTGGCGGAACGACGGACGGAGCTTACGACCTGGTGATTTCGTTTGACGCCTCGCGTGGCGGCGAACTGACCGATGTTGATCAGACTCCGATCGATGGAGACTTGGACGAAGCCCCAGGAGGTGTTTACTCGTTCTACTTCCAATCGGCTCCCGAAGACACGACCATCTACGTTCAGAAGGCGACTGACACGACGGATGGTCCCGAAGGCAGCGGTACGCTCGCCGATCCTTTCGACACGCTTTCATTCGCTCTGCAACAAGCGGGTAACCGAATCGTTGTGCCTGTTGATGGAGCCACTTCGATCGCTGTTGGCGAACAGTTCACCATCGATGACGGACTCAACCAAGCGACACTCTCCTTCGGTCCCGGCGGGATAGATCTCACCGCGGCAACCACACCCGAAGAGGTTGCGGCCGCGATTGAAACGGCAGTCGGTGCGGCCATCACGGCGGGCGATCTTCGCGGAACCGTTGGCGTCTCCGTCAGTGGTCGGACCGTTCAATTGACAGGGATCGACAACTTAGATCTCTCCGGCTCAACGACGCTGCTGGATACGCCGAATGTCGTACGAGTTCTCGCCGACGCGGGGGCGGACGGTGATTTTGCAACACTTGATGACAACGCTCCCTACCTGGTCGGCCTCGACACACTCGGTCGACCGCTGGAAGACGGTGCGGAGTTCTTGGTGCCTCAGGGCGTGAACGTCATGGTCGAGGCCGGAACGCTGTTCAAGATGCGTTCCGCAAACCTGGATGCTGGATCGTCATCGGCCAACATCAGCCGTAGCCAGTCGTCGATTCAGATTCTCGGTACGCCCGACAGTTCGGTCTTCTTCCGTTCCTATCACAATGACTCGGTGGGCGGGGACTCTGACGGTGTCGGCCCCGCCGCGTCATCGGGCGACTTCGGTGGAATCGTCTTCCGCGACGACTCTGACATGGAAGACGCCGGTGTCTTCCTCAACTATGTCAATCACGCGGACATCAACAACGGCGGCGGTAAGGTCTTCGTCGACGCCAGCGAACTCGTATTCTCTCCGATCGAGATTGAGAATGCCCGTCCAACCGTTTCGTTCAACTTGATCAGCTCGAGTGACGCCTCCGCGATTTCTGCGAGCCGGGATTCGTTCGATGATTCCGAGGGTCGCATCGGACCCGACATCGATGGCAATTACTTGGTCGACAACCGCATCGATGGACTATTGGTCCGCAGCGTCAATCGACTGCAACCAACCGACAACGAGTTGCTCGTCTCCGCTCGATTCGACGACACCGACATCGCGCACGTCTTCGCAGACAATTTGATCATCAACGGTGCAGCGGGTGGTCCCATCCTGGACGGTTTGGACTTGACCGCACGACAGGCAGCTCGCTTGGTGGTCGATCCCGGAGTCGTACTCAAGTTCAATAACTCTCGCATCGAAGCGCAACGTGGATCGGGTTCGCTGATCGCCGAAGGCACGTTGAATCGACCGGTTGTCTTCACGTCGGTTGCCGACGATCAGTACGGTGGCAGTGGTTCATTCGACAGTGACCGCGGAGCGTCCGAAGTGCCCGCGCCGGGCGATTGGGGCGGACTGTATTTTGGCCAAGGAACGTCTGGCAGTGTTGATAATGCACTGCTGACATTCGGAGGTGGTAGCACGCCCATCGAAGGCGGAGCGGCAAACTTCAATGCCATCGAAGTCCATCAGGCGGACTTCAGACTCGCTCGGTCGGTGATCCGTGACAACGCGGATGGCGTCGATGCAACGGTTCGAAATG
>JBCBOO010000122.1:11817-18041 GCA_039821235.1 Planctomycetota bacterium | reverse complement strand
GCGGACCGCCTCGACTACTTTGATGTGGCCGATCCGAACCGCCGGCCGTTGATCCCGCCGCCGAACTTGGCGGGCGTCTTGCTGCACTGGAAAGTCGACCGGGAATGGGGTTTCCCGTTCCGGGTCACGAAACACCCTTTCCTGAACAGCCGATGGGAGACGTGGACGCGTTGCGAGCCGTGTCGCTTTCACGCGTGCGTTCACTGCAAGGACTGCGGCGGAACGGGGATGATCCTCGGTCGGCATCCGTCCGCGATGGAACGAATGGAAATCCCCGTTTCGATGGGCAGCGAGGCGTTGGCCGTCGAGTACTCGGCACGAACCAAGTTCGAATACCGTCGCCGTTTCCTTTGGATCGCGGGCGAACTGGGCGGCCGGTTCGGCACCGTCAGCCGCGATGGAGTTCTGTCCTTTGAACACGCCAACGGCCGCGGCATGCTCATGAAGATCGCAGACCGATGAAACAACAAGAAACGCTCTTTGCGATGCCAAAGCCAGCGCGAGCCAAGCCGCGGCAACTGATGCACGTCATGGACGCCGGTGACTACCGCGGTAGTTTCTCGGCCGACCGTCCGGATCGGCATTGTGCTCGGTTTCGTTGTCGCCGCTGCGAGCTCGAGACCGAATGGATTCGAATGGACACGGTCAGCGAATCGAAACGCGGCATCCCGTGCCCGGCATGCAACAAGGTCGACTCGATGTTCCTGCCGCTCAAGGCGGAGTACTTCGACGCGTTTGTCAGCGGTCACAAGACCACCGAGTATCGCCAGAACGGACCGCGATTCAACGATGCGACGTGCAAGCGATTCCGCCGCGTCGTGCTCAGCTCGGGCTACGGCAAGCACAACCGATGCCTCGGCATGATCACCGAGTTCTCGATCTCTCAAGAACCGTGCGAGCGCGACGACTGGAAAGCGTGCTTCGGTGATCTGGTGTGCGACGTCGCGTGTATCGAAATCAACGCTTTCCCCGGAGTGCCGGTGCCATGAATCAAGTAATGAATCGATGGGTCATCGTCGACGTTTCGAATTGGGCCCACAAGCTGCTACACGCTGCCAAGGGCGACCCGGATCGTGCGATGCAGATTTTCGAGAAGTGGCACGACTACGTCGATGTGAACGTCAAGCCGTGCCGGATCGTTTACGCGTTTGATTCGCCGGGCGGGTCGTTCCGCAAGGAGCTGACCGAGAGCTACAAGTCGAGTCGCAAGCCGCCTCCGGAGGGCTTGGCCAAGCTGATGACGGCCGTCGAGTTGTTTGCGATCGAGACGTGCACCGAGATCGTCAAGGCGCCGGGATTCGAGGCCGACGATCTGATCGCCACCGTGACGCGACTTGCGATGGAGCAAGCCAGTGATTCGCAGGTTGTGATCTGCAGCACCGACAAGGATCTGCGGCAGCTGCTGCAGCAAGGCAGAGTCGTGCTCGCGACCAGCGTCTCGATCAACAAAGGGATTGAGTGGTTTAACGAGCGTGACTTATTGCACAAGTTCGGTCTGCGTCCGGATCAATGGATCGACTACCAGACGTTGGTCGGCGATTCGACCGACGACGTCAAAGGCTGCAGCGGTTTCGGCCCTCAGCGTTCGGCGGATCTACTCAAGGCGTGCGGTTCACTCGAGGGGCACTTCGCGAGTCCATGGCGTGCCAACTTGGGCGACGCCGCTCGGTCGAAACTGTTGCAGTTTCGTTCCTCGGGGGCTCTCAATCTCGCTCGCCAGCTCGTCACGCTTCGCACCGACGTGCCGCTCGGCGAGGGCTGGGAGGAACTGATCGCATGACGCTAGGCGATGCTTGTTTGTTAGCCGCGGAAATCGAACGCGACTTCGCACGCATGAACGTGATCGCGATCGGACGTTTCGTCGCTCCGGATCAGATCAGCGATTCGCTGCCGTGGAAGGTCAGCGTGATGATCGACGGCGAGGAAAAACCGACGATCATCAAGAGTCGTTCGCAGGCGATCGACTTGCGATACAAGCCGTTTGAAATCGAAGTGCGAACCGACGGGATGCTGTTCTAAACCTTGCCAATGAACCAGCGTCCGTTATCGTCTCGTTTAAAATGAGGATGTTTCAGAAAGTTACGTAGTGCCTTTTCATCAACAAACTTTGCAATTTCAGCTCGAGTTGATGGGCCGTTGAGGATCAAAAAGTTCTCAATCGATTCTTTCTGAGTCATAGTCGACGCGGAACCCTCTTTCACAGGACGAGAAATCAATTCAAAGAGTGACTCGATAAGATCTGGAAACTCGACAGCGATAGCTCGAAGCTGCTCAACAGCCTCGAGTCGGCGGGTTGCCGCTTCGGTCAGCTCTTCTAAAGTTCGCTCTATTGCTTTTTCAATTGACATCCCGGGGTCCGGCTGTACTCTCTATGCGTAAAGGCAGCGGTCCCGCATCCGCAAGGCGTTGGAGACCTTACCGATCAGGTTTGGAAGCTGAAACAAGAGATTGCGACTCTCTTGGATACGGGACCACTAGGTGAACGCTGGTGAGGAACATTCCTCGCCAGCGTTTTTCTTTTATAGGGTCTGATCGCTGATAATCAATGACCGTTACGGCCTTTTTCCGGCTTTTCTACGGCCTGGTTTCCTAGCGACTAATCAGAAGGCCGCAAATTAGCCGCAACGCTCTTTTCGATGAATGCGTTTTGTCGTGGATTTGATGTAAGACTTTCGAGTGCTCTTCCTGGATGGCGTCGCCTACACTGACACCACCGCGGGCAACGGAGCGAAAGTGATGGCGAAGAATCCCAACGAGATCGGCGAGCGTATCGTCGACGAACAAGACGGCCCCGGTGCGGGGCAATGGCACAGCGTGGCCCGCGGCGGCGGTGACCTCAGCGTGCAAGCGTGGGCGGAGAACTGGAACAACGCCGCGGTGCAGATGCAAGTCAGCCATGACAAGATCCACGCGGTCGACGTTGACGGCGGACAGCTGACCGAAGACAGCCCGGGCATGCTGGGCATTCCCGCCGGCATTTACGTGCGGGCACTTGTCAGAGGCGAGCCCGTCGGGCTGGTCGTCTCCATCGCACCCACGGATCGGTAGAGGTTCAACGAAGACCATGGGATACCGCCTTAAACAACCACGCGGCACGGCACCAAGCTCCCCATCGAGCTCGACGGCCAAGATGACCGAGCAACAGACGCAGAACGTCATCGATCAAGTTGCTGCCAAGATCAACGCCGACATCAATGCCCTACTCGACGGCCGAGATCGAGCCAACCGCCAGCGCGCCAACCACGAAGGGACGCAGCCGATCAAATCGGTTGACCAGCTCGCGACGATCCTCGCTCAAAAGGCGAATGGATCGGCCCTGCATCAACCGGTTGCGCTGCATCCTGAAAGCGAACCGGGCCTCGAGCTCGACGGCCAGGTGCTGCGGTACACGGCCCCGGAGATCCCTGCGGCGCCACCGATGCCCGAGCCAATTGTCCACGCCACGGCCGTGGGGGCTCTCGAGGACGTCACCGAGCCCAAGTTCGGAGTCGTCTACGCGGTCGCCGGGCAGGGCAGTTTCATGCTCTCCGGCGACGGAACGCAGTGGATTCAGATCGGGAATCTGGCGGTTTAACGGGAATTCTGGCGAATTCGCGTTGATAGCTAGCAAGCGAACTGCCAATAATCCAAGTGCTGCCTCGCCCGCCACGGTTTCCCCGTTGGTGGTTGAGGCATTTTTTTTGGACCATGGAAAGCGGGGCATTTTCGCGCGGTGGGTCGCCGAGTCGGCAGGACGTCGACGTGGCAGCGGTGTGACAACTTGGAAGTTGCACTCGGTCGGTCTGCTGTGCGAGCAGTCATGGAAGGGTCAGGCGAGATCACACTCGAGCAACGGCAGGCGATCGCAGTCGATGCGATGCAAGCCGAACAAGCCGATTCGTACGGCTGCGGATCATGGGTGCAGTTCTACCGCTCGATCTTTGGCCGTGACGGCAGCTTGGCCCGTCACCTCCAGCCAGGTCAGCGGCGTGATTATCAGACCGGCGGCGACTACGCCGAGCTGCACGAACGTCTCGCGCACCTGCGAAGCGTCGACAATCGCAAGCTGGCCAGTGCCGAAACGGTGGACATGATCACGATCCGCGTTCCACGATCAATGCACGACGCGTTGATCGACGAAGCAAAGGCGGCAGGCGTCAGCATGCAGAACCTTTGCATCACCAAGCTAGTTGTTCCGGCGCATGATCGTTTCATCCCCGAGCAACGCGGAAAAATTCGAGGCCGATCGTTCGGCCCACAACCCAAGGAGTCGGGAAGTGAAGAAAGCGAGCAAGAGGCCGCGGGGCGTGATGACGGGTGTCGAGCCAATGCAGTTGCAGGACGCTCCGGCTGGCAAGCTGAAACCGGGGCAACCGCTGCCGGATAACGTCCGCGAGTTATTCGAGAAGCGTCGCAAGTATCTGACGGCCGGCAAGGCGAACTATCGCAAAGCCGACGCGATGCTCGAGCAGATCTTGGCCGCATGCGAAATCGGCGTAAGCGTCACACTCGATCCGGCGACGAAAAAGGGCAAACCGGAAACGCACACGCTGACCGATCGCTTTGCCGATACGAACCAAGTGTGGGCCGGTAGCTCGTGCCGTCGGCATGACGTCGTCGTCAAGAACGTGAAGCCTCAAGACGAGGCCGCTGCCGCAGGGCAGACCAACGGTTCGGTGCAGGACGCATCGACCGCCGGAAGGGATTCCGGCTAGGGCACGTCTGCAGACGACATGCTGCCGGCGAGCCATCTTGGGCAACGTTGCAAAAGTGGCGAACGGCAAAGCGTGGGCAGCGTCTCGCTCAGGCGTGCTTTCAATCAAGTGAATCGATCGAAGGGGTCAATCGATGCGACGGATCGCTGTTCTATTTATGTTGCTCGTCACGTCGTGCACGCTGCCAAGTGTGCACGGTCAAACGTTTGGGGTCTCGTTTCGCAAGTCGACCGGCCGTTCGATTCCGGCGACGTTCGACAAGCCCATCGAACAAGCCAAGCCACCGGCCAGCGAATCAGCAAGTTCGCTCTGTTCGAATCGACTCGTTCGACTGACCTCCATCGAACAGATCCCCACGTTAATCCAATCAAGGGCCGCATCCGTCGGCCGCGTTGTTTGTCCGGACCGTGGCAGCCCTACATCGTCGGCTGGCTCTGGCACCTACGTTGGCGATCGATTGGTGATCACCGCGTCGCATGTTCTGCGAGACGGTGACGTGTCGCGTGCGACGGTCGACTTTGGATCCGGTCCGATTCGTTGCGTCGCCGCACTGGCCAACAAGTACGCCGACCAAACCGTGCTCGAGCTCGAGCGGGAACCAGGCGTCCCGCCGGCACCGCTCGCAGCGGCCGACGCACGCGTTGGTGACCTGGTCTACGGCGTCGGCTATGGCGGCCCGGGCTTCGGTGCATGGGCCGGACGCGTTGCCGGGTACTCAAGCACTCAAGCCGGCCGCATCAACAACATGGAATACCCGGGGTTGGTTTCAACGTCGATCAGTGGCGACAGCGGCGGAGCGACGTTCAACGCAGCCGGCGAACTGACCGGAAACCTCTGGGGCAGCGACGGCCGAGCGACTCATTCGGTGACCGTTCGCGAAACGCGTTTGTTCCTCGGCCGCAGTGGTTTGCTCGGCCGAGTACTTGGCGGCGGTTGCCAAGCGGGACAATGCCAGCCCGGGCAATTCACGCAGTGCCAACCGCGATATTCCACACCACCGAGCAACGGACTGTCGTCACGACCCAGCGGCAGCCCGTACGCGGGATCGTTGCCGCCGCCGACCGGTTTCACTCCTGCCGGATCGGCGGCGGTGACGTACCCGGGCGGCAGCCCTTTGCCGGGTCCCGGACCGGTGGTCAGTCCACCAGTGACGCCCAGCCAGTTCCAAACGTTGCCGGCGGGGACGCCGACGGGGAATGGTTCCGTTGCGTCCGCCGGAACTCCGTCCCTGCCGGCGACGCTTGTGCCGCTGACGGATCTTGCCGACTTGCTGGCACGTGACAAGCGTTTCCGCGGAAACGATGGCCAACCAGGACCGCAGGGCGCCGTCGGCCCGCAAGGCCAAGCGGGACCTCGAGGCGAACCAGGTCTTCCGGGGCAACCGGGACCGATCGGACCCACGGGTGCCGCCGGGCCTCCAGGAAGGATCACGCCGGACCAAATCGGGGACATCGTCGACCAAGTCGCCCAGTCACTGCGCGACGACCCGCAATTCGTCGCGTCACTTCGTGGACCAGCGGGACCATCCGG
>JBCBOO010000122.1:6747-11807 GCA_039821235.1 Planctomycetota bacterium | reverse complement strand
GTCGACCAAGTCGCCCAGTCACTGCGCGACGACCCGCAATTCGTCGCGTCACTTCGTGGACCAGCGGGACCATCCGGACCCATGGGCCCGGCCGGGCCTGCAGGAACTCGCGGCTCCACCGGACCACCGGGTGCAACAGGACCTCGAGGCAAGCAAGGTCCTCAAGGCGAGCAAGGTGCTCGAGGCCTCAAGGGTGACACTGGATCCGCGGCAGAGATCGACCTCGACGAGATCAGTCGACGCGTCGCCGAGCGGCTCGGCGAGAACCTGGTCGTTCGCGTCGGCAGCGTGGAGGATCAGTGATGCCGCTTGTCACGATCACGATCGACACCGGCGATGCCGATAAGAGGACAAACCGTCCGATCGGTAACGCATCGATCGACACGGAATCGATTCCAAGTCATGCAAAACTCGAACGGAGAAATCAAAGCATGGATGCACAAGGTCAATCGCGGGGATTCGTCCTCGGCGATCTCATGGGAGTGATCGGGGCAGAGGCCGCCGCGACTCAGCGTCTGATCACCGTCGGTCTAACGCGCAGCATGGGACGCCTCGATGCGGCAGCACAAAAGTCGCTGTTCGAAGTCGACGCCAATGAGACAGGCGTGACGAACGCAAACTTCCCGCGTGCGACGGGCGGATCCCAGCCGGGAAACTAACGACGCCGGCCAGGCCTCAAACGGCATCGCCGGCTAGTTCACGACCAACGGTTGCGGTGGGTGTATCGCAGCCTCGGCCGGTCGTTCGGCCGAATCAGTAAACCATCGTTCGGACTCGTCCGAACCTGATCCAGAAGTGCGGGCGTGTCCCTTCCACCGAGGCACACGCTCGCACTTGTTTATCAAACGTTCCCGTGAGCGATTAACCAATGAGCAACCTGCAGTTCAACCTCGACGAAGACCTGCTCGACGTCTTCAGTCGTCTGCAACAAAACGGCGGCGAGATCACGCTCGACACCGTCTTGCTGATCCAACTCTTACGACGGCTCGACGAGCTGGGTGCGGCGGGGTTCGACGAACCGGCGAGCGATGCGGGAGTGACGCTGACACCGGTCGCCGCTCCGGTGACGCCGCGCGATCCACTGATGCACGACGTCGTCCAAACGATCCAGGCGCCGAACCAAGCACTGATCGACGACCTGCAAAGCGACCCACACCTGACCGAACCACTGGAGCCAGTCGACCTGCCCGCCGCGGATCAGGTCGCACAGCCAACCAGCCAACCGCAAAGCGTCCAGCCGTCGGCACAGCCAACGTCACGACCAACACAGCCGAGCCCCACCGTTCGGCCGACGAATCGACCAGTCAACCGACCCGTCGCGCAGCCCGTCCGCCGTCCAGCGACTTCGTCATGAGCAAGTGGCGATTTCCTCAGTCGGTCAAGGATGCCGTCGCCAATGTCTGGGCCCATCACGCGGCCGAGGGTCTCAAGCTGCAGCGGTTGGTGATGGCCAGGCAAAACGAGATTGACGAGTCACACGTGCACGACTTTCCGCCAAGTAGCCAGTCGACCAACATCCGCACCAACAGCCCGGTCGGCACCGCAGTGACCGCCGCGGCCGTGCTAGGTGCTGCAGGCCTCGGCGCCGCCGGAATGCAAATGCTCGGCAGCAAGGCGGCGGCGGTCGCACCACCGGCAGCAGCTGCAGCCGTCGAAGCCGCCAAGGCGAAGGTCGAGTTGTTTTACAACGATCCCAAACGCGGACTCGTCCCACTCTCCGGAGCGGCCACCGAAGCCGGCACAACGCTGACGCCCAGTGGAGCAACGAACAAGTGACCGTCGAACTCGCAATATGGATCGCCATTGCTCTGTGCATTTTTGTCCTCGAATTCGCACTTCCGTCGATCGATGACGTTTCGCCGATTTATCGACTGCAACTTGCGTGGCTTCGGCTTACGTTCGCGTGCATGATCGGCCTTTTGCTCTTCACGTTCTTTATCCTGTGAGGTGGCCGTGGTCATCGAATCAAATCCGACTCGCCAACGATACGTCAGCACCAACCGCGTGATGGCCCAGCGGCTCTATATGCTGCAGTTCCCACCCAAGCACACGCCCCGACGGAAGCCACCGACGCCCACGCCGCCGATCAGCAACCGCACACGTGCACGCGTAGCCGCCATGCACCCACGCAAGCGAACGAGCGCGGCCGCTCATCAAGCCGAGTTCGCCGAGCGTCGTCGAAAGCGATTCGATCGCATGATGAAGCTGGACCCGGAAAACGCGATCGTCGCAACGCTCACCGCGGCGGCCGAATCCTTGGGCATCAAACGGAAGGCAGCATGAACGACGGATTGCAAACCAAGCTCGATCGAGCGCTGCAAAAAGCGTCTGCGATGGGTCTCGTGCTGATCGGCCATTCACCGGACGACGAGGACAGCACCGAGAATGTGTTGCCAGCCGCACGTCCGCAACCGCCAACCCGAACCGAGTTCCCGTCCGCCGAATCGCTTGCGGTCAAGATTCGCAAGCTTGAGCAGCTGCGGCAGGCACGCGATCGCTACCTCGAGCACGCGCGGACGAACCAGATGGAAGCCGACGCCAAGATCGAGGAAGACATCGCGCTGCAGTCAACGATCATCGACCAAGTCGGTTCCGAACCGTCCATCATCGACGTCGACGGAGTGCTCTACGAGATCTCCTCCGCCGGAGTCCACCCGACCACCAAAACGCTCATCGCCTAACTGTCGGCCGCCTCTTTCTTACAAGGATCCAAATCGACGAGAAAGCCAAGAAGATCGCGGAAGACGGCTCGGGAATGGTCGAGATCCCGAACGCGGTACCTCTCATTCCATCAACGCCTGCGACTCCGAGAGATCGTAAGTTTGCAAAGGTTGACAGGTCTGTTTCGATCTCCACCAAGCTTTGAGAGCTGTTGTCATACGTCAGGAAAATCCCTGGATCGTTCGAAACAGCGGTTAGTCCACCATTGAAGTTAGTTCCGTTCAATGTCGGGGACGTTGTTCCGTCGCTAAGATCGGTTGAGAAGAGGCCGAGTCCTTGATCGTCCATCGACAACAGACGCCCACTTACTTGGTCGAACGCAATGAAGTCGTTGTCCCTTCCGTTGTCAACGATTGGCGACGTGGTGCCATCAAGACCGAGGATGCTGAGCGATGAGGTGGAACTAGATTGATCAGTTTGCGAAACGATCAACCCGCGACTTTGATCGAAAGTTAAGGCTTCATTTCTGACGTCAAATGCACCCCTTGGAAAGACGCCAAGGCTGATGACGTCTTCGCCAATACCTGTGAGAGGATCTATCGAAACGAGTGTCTCTTCAAACGTTGTCGATGTGAAATCCGCTCGGATGCTAAAGAGGAGTTCCAGTCCACCATGAAATGCCAATCCACGAAGGCGTCCGTTGGCTGTATCAATAAGTCCATGTTGCCCAATCGTGCTTACGTTGCTCGGATTGTCAATCTCGATTCTGACCAACTCTTGGTTCGTGACTCCGTAAACGAAGTCGGAGTAGCAGTCTCCGCAGCAGAATGAGAAAATGAGAATCAAGAATGCAAAGGAAGAGAGAATCTTCATCTGGTTTCTCCAAGTGGAAAGTTAGGATTCCGTTGCATTTTACCGATTGGATCGACATGGATAGCAAATACTCGATACGAACAGTGCAACATTCGGATCCGTTCGCGAAACTTAATTCATCAATCATCAAAGCGTCGATAAACGCTACTGATGCCCTCAGTAGTCTACGAAACGCATCGCGACAAAATGGCCGATCGCTCACGCGAGACGGCCGCCGCCGGTACCGACATCGGCGACATTCCAAAGGTCAAAAACAAGCGCCGTCGCGAGCGCTGCGGTAAATCGCTGAAAGCGTTCTGCACGACCTATTGTCCGGACAAGTTCTATCTCGGATTCAGCCCCGACCATAACCGGCTGGTCGAAAAACTCGAGCGGGCCATTCTCCACGGCGAGCTACTCTCGCTGGCCATGCCACGCGGCAGCGGCAAAACCACGCTCTGCGAACTCGCCGCACTCTGGGCGTTGCTGTATGGCCATCGCCGATTCGTCGTGCTGATCGGTGCCGACAAGGAACACGCCGAAGGCTTGCTGAAATCGATTGTCCTCATGCTCGAGGAGAACGATCGGATCATGAACGACTTCCCCGAAGTCTCCTATCCGATCCAGCAAATCGAACGCACCGCGTCACGATGCAACAAGCAAACGTGCCGCGGCAAGCACACTCGAATGGAGTACTCCGCCGACAAGCTTGTATTTCCGACGATCGACGGCAGCAGGATAAGCGGGAGTGCAATTGTATGTCGCGGTCTGCTCGGTCGAATTCGCGGGCTGAAACACTCGCTTGCCAACGGGAAAGACATTCGGCCGGATGTGGTCATCATCGATGATCCGCAAACGGAAGAATCCAGCCAGTCACCTCCGATGTGTCGCAAGCGGGTCAAGGTTCTTAACGGCGGTATCCTCGGCTTGGCTGGGCCCGGCGAATCGATGGCAGGAATGATGCCGTGCACCGTGCTCGAGCCGAATGACATGGCCGACCAAATCCTCGATCGCGATCTCTATCCGCAATGGCAGGGTGAACGGATCTCATTCGTCAAATCGTGGCCAGTGCACCGCGATAAGTGGGACAAGTATGTCGAGATGCTGCGCGAGGACCTCAAGTACGAACGCGGCCGAGAGCGATCGCACCAGTTCTACTTAAAGAACAAGCGTGCGATGCACAAAGGCTTTAAGGTTTACTGGGAGCATCGGTTCGACAAAAAGAAGGGCGAAGTCAGTGCTCAGCAGCATTTCTTCAATAAGCTGATCGAGCTCACGCCCGAGAAGTGCGCGAGCGAGCTGCAGAACGATCCGACGTGCAAGGAACTGATCCAAACGGCCGTCGAGTTCGACTGGCACATCACACGAACGAAGATCGCCGCCAAGGTTTCGAACTACGAGTGGCGGCAGGTGCCCGACGTCGCGACCAAGATCACCGCGATGATCGACGTCCACCTCGACGTCCTCTACTACGGCGTGGCGGCTTGGACGGATGACTTCACAGGATGGGTGATCGACTACGGATACTGGCCGGGCCAAAAAAGCCG
>JBCBOO010000122.1:0-6335 GCA_039821235.1 Planctomycetota bacterium | reverse complement strand
ATGTTCAAACGACTGGCGGCGTCACGGGGTGCCGTCGGATGTCTCGAGCTGCCAGGCAAGCGTCCCGAGGATCACGTGATGCTAGCAGAACATTGCCACGCCGAGCCGCCCGGCAAGGCATCGGGTCACTACGGTGACCGCGTTTTGTTCGGCGAGTGCGGCAAGAACGATAACCACCTGTTCGATGTGCTGGTCGGATTGTGCGTGGGCGCGAATCGCGAGGGCTGCAAGCTGCCGACGATGTCGATGGACAGCCGCGGCGGCCGAAACAAGAAGAGTCGCAAACGCAAGAAGCTAAGCGCGATGTGATTAGAACTCCCCAAGTTTTCAAAACCGGTGCGGCATGAACAGTGAAGACGAAGTCGACGATTCTGGCGGTGATGGCGATCGCGTTCGCCTGTCCGACTTGCAATCGCTTGCGCGGTTCGACGAGTCGGGCATCCGATGCCCGGAGTGCCATGGCACGCACTTCGAAGTGATCTCTACACGCCGCAAGCCCGACAAGATTGTTAGGCGACGGCGATGCCGGCATTGCGATCGGCAGATCTTAACGACGGAACGACTCACGGGGTAACACTACATTGAACGTACAAGAACTCGCCGGCGGCGGACCTTCAGGACTCAGCAGTGGAGGAATCAATGTCGATGCTTCGGGAGTATCCGAGGGTTCGGTCTTGCTTCTCGTAATCGGCCGGCAAGACCTTGATGGAATCTCAGTCGATTCGCTCCCGTCTGGATGGAGTGAAGTAACGAGGTTTAGCACAAGCGGTGCTACTTCGGGGGGCGATGCGTGCGAAGTCTATCGGCTTGATGGTCTTACAACTGGCGACGAAGGGGCGCTAACGTTTGGCGTTGCCGGAAATGGGTACAAATCGTTTTCACTCCTTGAAATCAGCGGCGTTTCTGGAACGATCGAGAGTTTCGAAACCGACAACGCAACTTCATCGGCCTATTCACTCGCGGATCAGTCGGCGGACTCCGGCGATGGTTGTTTGCTGATTTTTGCGGCGGGTACCACTGGCGACACCCTCTCTTTCTCTACCCACACCGGGTTTACAAAAAACGTCGATCGTTTTGGCGGAAGGCGCTCAGGACTATCGATTCAGTCCGCAGACCTGATCGGGGCAACAGGCACAATCGCTGGGACTCAGTCACAACCATCCGTTGCGGCCGCTTTGGTGTTCGAGCAGGGCACCCCGACTCTCGCCGCTGTCGTCGACGAGAATGGATTCGATATCGAATTGGTTTCGGATGACACAAACGTCGCCGACTTCGCCGTCAGTGCGGGCGGATCAGGTGCAGAAACTTCGCGCACGATCGAAAGTGTCATCGATCTTGGCAATGGCCGGAAACGATTGCGATTGGCTAACGGAAGTCGCATTTTGGACTCTAACCTAGAGCCTTCGGTTTTGGCGTCGGATTCATTGATCCCGAATGATGCGGCATCGAATAATTCGAAGCAAACAGCAACCACAATTTACCACCGTGCATTCGTGTTCACGTTTGCCTCGGCTCCCTCGGTCGGGATAACGATCACTGGCGAACCAACCTTTACCGGACCAGCCGTCTCAGGCGTTTCCTACGATTCCCCACCGGATGGATTCACGATTCACGGGGTTGCACTGAATCCGCCCATCGGATCACACCCGTTCCATCCACAAGCCAATTTCTATAGCGCTGACACGGCTGCAACGCTGCCGATCACGATGAGCCAAGACGATTGTCTTGTCGCGATGCTCGCTTATCCGTTGATAGTTGCGCACGCCACGAACACGGCTTTCAGCCTTGGCGCTACGATTGAAGAGGCGGGGCGTTATTGGCGATGCACAACAGCCGGCACGACGGCCGCGTCCAAACCGTCATTTTCATCCTCAAACGAAACGCAGACCGATGGCACGGTTGTCTGGACGCGAGGGTACCCGCAAGGGGATAACAGTCGATCGCTGGGCGAAAAGGCTGCCGTCTTGCATTGCTCGGGATCAACTCTTCTTTCTCAACAGAGTTTTCGGCCGGGGTTCACCGGCGGGAGTACAAAGCGTCGCTACACGACAGCCAGCCTTCAAGCTCTTCCGGGTGATTCCAACGGATTCACCCAGAACCCGCCACTTGCGCCAATCTACGAAGTCGGAATCGACGACGGGGGGAATTCGTCTGAGATCGCAAACGAAGGTGACTATCGGCCTTACGGTCAACACATGGCAATCGATTTCGGTGCTGACTGCGTCGCTGCCTGTTCTGACACCGCAAGTGACGAGCTGATACACGCTTGTGTTCAGCGAGGGATCGACTACATCGCAATGCGTGAAGCTGGGCTGACGATCTCAGCGAATGGAGGCTGGAGCCAGGGTCGATTGCCATTCATGTTGTTTGCCGCCGTCGCCCTTGGTGACAAGTCAACACTATTGCCAATCATTCGATCCCATCCCGATGGAGATTGGCGAGGTGTCGAAGGTGCCGAGCAATACAAGTACGTCGACAACACACTGTTGACCACCGCATCGATCACGGGATTCGATTACGCGGATGGGCTTGGCGGAACGTTTGTTGATCCTACAAATGCACCCAGCACCTACAGCGACAGCCCTGTTAATGCCTATTTTCCAGCGTCGGTGCGTGGTTCATGGAAGCACGTTCCCGATTGGGGATTGCGAGTCCACTCCGCGCCGAATCGCTCTCTGCCGTTGTGGTCGCGGAATCCGGCGGAGAATCACTATCGGAACTTTCAGGAGCACGATCGGCTTATCTATCTCGTCGTGCGTCTTGGGTTGGAAAGCGACTTTTCCGAGGTGTATCTCGATTACGCAGATCGCCGACGATACGTCGATGGGTCAAGCACACTTTGGGATAGCTTCATCATCCCGAACCGTCTTGCTTACGCGTTCGATGCCGAGGTTGTTGATGCATCAACGGTTGAGCTCAGTTTTAATCGGTACACGACCGGCACGGATAGTGGGTGGCTCGCTGGCATGAGCTGTACTGGTGGAATCACGCTCAGCAATCCAGTGCAGGTAGGCCCAAGAACCTGGAGATTCACTACGTCGGGGCCCGTAAGCGGCCAGACAATCTCGTACACCGCCGCCAGTGGTGATGCCACCGACACAGGAAACACTGCACTGCCGGATGTGTCAGTATCAATCCAGAACAATGATCCCGTACTAGCGGCCATCGAGACTGGAAGCCTTGCCTTTACTGAAGGGGCACCAGCCGCAGCCATTACAAGCACGTTGACGCTGACCGATAGCGATGATTCGATCGCCTCGGCAACCGTGACAATCACGGCCGGCTACGCCCAAGGGCAGGACGTGCTCGAGTTTACCGATCAATCGGGGATCTCCGGAGCATGGGCACCAGCGACGGGAGTGATGACGCTAACCGGCGTTGCGACCGTCGCGCAGTATCAAGCCGCACTTCGCACCGTCGCGTTTTCGAACACGTCCAATGATCCGACGGCCGGAACGCGAACAATCGAGTTTGTCGTCAGCGATGGCACGACCAACAGCAACGCGTTGACGCGTGACGTTGACGTCGCCGCCATCAATGACGAACAATCCATCGACACTAATACCGGCGTCACGATCACCGAAGGCCAAACCGGCGTCGTGATCACCGCTGCGATGCTGTCGACCAGCGATGCCGACAATGATCCCGACGAAGTGATCTACACCCTCGAGGCGGGACTCGATCACGGAACGCTTCGCAACAACGGCGCCATCGTGAACGTCTCCAACACGTTCACCCAGCTTGATATTAACGCCGGCCGCATCACCTACGATCATGACGGCAGCGATTCGACGAGTGACTTTTTCGACTTCCTGGTCGACGATGGCATCCTGCAAGGCCTGGTGTCATCGGACACGTTCAATATCACGATCACGCCGGTCGACGATTCACCGCCCACCCTCGCAAGTGCCGTCACCCATTCGACACACATGGTCATCACGCTGACCGATACCGAGGCCGTTTCGGTGGTTCCTCAATACGGCGTCTCCGGATTCACCGTCACCGCGGCCGGCAGCCCGATCGAGATCATCATTGCCCAGCAAACGGGGCCTCTCGAGATCACGCTCGTTTATGGGTTCCCGATCTTCGAGGCCCAGCCGACGGAGCTGGCCTACACCGACGGGAACGTTCAAGACGCGGCCGGCAATGCACTGGCGAACTTTACGGGCCTGCAGGTCGACAACCAAAGCCGCGCTTCGGCATCGGCTGCCGCCAGTGCGGCATCGCTCGAGGAAATTCAGCTCCGCGCCGGCGACGACTACACCGGCCGTCCGCTTCGGATCGATCTCGACACGCAATCGGACCTGACCGGCAAGTTCCTGATCATCGCCGCCCAGAAAAATGATCTGGTGCGGTTCCGCGTCCGAACTGCTATTCTCGGGACGCAGGGAGCTCACTACGCGTTGTTCGAACCGCCGGCGACTGAAACGTGCCAATGGTTTCCGACGCTCTATGACGGCCTCCTGCGTATCGAGCACTCCGCGGGCAGCGAGGAAACGATATGGACGGGATGGGTCAGGGTGACGGCGTTCAACACGCCGCCGGTGCTGAGCTAAACGAAAGCGACCCCGACGGCCGCTTCGATCAATGGGCGGTCGTCGACGTGATGGGGCATCAACGCTACGTAGGCAAGGTCAGCGAGCAAACGATCGCGGGCAAAGGTTTCATCCGAATCGATGTCCCTGCGGTCGGAGATCGGCTTTGCTTCACCAAGCTGCTCGGCACCGGGTCGATCTACGCGATCAGCCCGGTCAGCGAACAAGTCGCACGGGCCATGTGCGAGCAACTGCGGCAGGCACCAATCGCCGAGTACGATCTGCCCAAGCTGCCATCGGGCACAAGCCACCTGGTCGACGACGAAGCCGACTATGAGGTGGATTCGGTTTGACGTTTTTCAAACGCCTGAACAATTTCTGTTAACAGCCGTCGATAGCGCAGCCCGGTGTCACCGGAATTCTTTCGTCTGAGTCCCGTTTGCGCCGAAACGATCCTCGCTCTTTCGCGTTGTGACGGAACGCTAGAAAGCGATTGAGCAATGCCGTGAGCATGACTTATGTAGCGATCCATGAACTCGGGGTCGTAAGTCGCCAATAACAGGTTGTTCCCGACCAATGACCAGTTCGACGGCTTTGCTTTCGTCATTCGTAATGCGATGTCGCGAAGTGCGATCCGGGCCTCCTCGGCAACGTGCACAGGAAATTCATCGAGTGCATCCAGTCGCAAGTAGATGCCTTCCAGTGCTAAGAAAAGTTGCAAGCTTTCACTCAAGGTAGGATCGTCTGGAATTAATGAAGACACCCTAACAGCATCCTCCACTACTTTAAGCTTGAACGGCTCATCTAGCGCTGAACTCTGGAGTATATCGCGTACCACCTTCCAGTCATCCTCTCTTGGCGTTGTGGCATCGACAGGGGTTCGTGAAAGCAACGATCTCACCTGGACCGCAATCGCATCTTGCATGTCGATCGACTCCAGATGCTTCTTGACTTCGTCACTAACTTCCTCTCGCACGTTCCGAAGAATGTCCGTCTTCAATCGATCCTGCTCAAGCTCAGATCGTCTCTGCTCCAGCTCGATCTCGTCTTTCAGGTCGGTTAGCTTTTGCTCTTTTCGACGCTTCTTCCTCGCACGAATCCCGTGAGATTGAACCAAGTCGACGGCGTGGCTCAGCCAAGGAGACATTGCAAGGTAGAGGAACGCAAGCAGCACCGGCACGATGTAGCCCAACGCGCCGAGCTGAAAGTTGTCGATTCGTTGATCGATTTCTTCGGCACCAAAAAACAAACGATAGATACACTTCGCGTTCCAGAGCAACCAGGAAATGAGATAGGCGCCCGGAAACCGATTCCGGATTCGGTCGGTCAGCGTAGTGCGGATGATGTCTGCGATTTCTTTCAACGTTTGGCCTCTCGTGATCTGGAATGAGTCGCCAGTTTACTGGCTCCAAAATTCGGCGAGGTAGGCGCCAGAACTCCGGCCGGGCGACCGGCGAATCGTCACCGCGGCCGTGACATCGCTTTCGCGGTCCCGCGGATGCCAATTCACCCGTCGCCGCGGCCTCCGTGCGTGTCCTTTCCTTGCCGGCGGGGTCAGCGGTTCCGCTCCGCTCCACACGCAGACCCCGCCGGCCGGTTTTGACGGTCGTCCACATCTGGCGCGTTTCCGCGGAAACGCCGGCCACGACTCGCCGCCGCCTGCAGGCTTCGCCCGCGGCGGCCGATGCGTGCGAATGTGAGCGACAACGAGAACCCAGCCGACGAAACCGACACGCCGATCGATCTCGAGGCGGAGATCCAAGCCAACGCGATCGGACCGGCCAGTGCCAGCAATGATCG
>JBCBOO010000121.1:0-18090 GCA_039821235.1 Planctomycetota bacterium | reverse complement strand
CAACTCAGCAACGGAATCATCAAGTTCGACTTGGACGCCGGTCACATGATTAGTAGAGAACTCAGCTGGGACGAGACCGTCGTCGGATTCCAAGGGCCGAACAGCCTGATGGAATATCGAGCCCGAATGACGGAAACGTTGACCGACGAAGTCATTCGGACCGCGCGAAAGCCGTCGCGTTAGCCTGGTTCGTTGCCTTCCGCGTGGGAGCTTCATCAACGTTCAATTCGAGGCTTGAGCCGCGCGCGGCGCTAGCTATCACCCATCGGATCAAACTCTGTTGTTGCTATGAATCCGGTTCAAGCTTCGGCGCGTCGTCAGTACGCTTCGGCGCGTCGTCAGTGGGAGTCGGGCCGGGCAGCGGCAGCGATGGGTTGGGACGCGAAAACTCTCGCAGGATGAAGTGGCATTCGGTCCCACCTTCGGGGTTGGGTTCGAACCAAATTTTGCCCCCGTGCCGAACAACGATCCGCCGACAAAGGGCGAGCCCCAGACCCGTTCCGGGAACGGATTCCTTAAATCCCAATCGCTTGAAGATCGCAAAGACCCTCTCGGCGTGTCGCTTTTCGATCCCGATGCCATTGTCACGAATGACGACGTGGACTTGTCGAAGATGGCAACTGGCTTCGATCTCAACGGACGGAGCTCGATCGGGGTGGCTGTATTTGAGTGAGTTGTCCAGCACGTGAAAGAACAGCTGTTCCAACTGGTTGGGATCCCCGATGACGGCGGGCAGGACATCGAAAGAAATGGAGGCGTCATAGAACTCCACGTTCGACTTCAGTTGTTGAATGGCATCGGAAACAACATCCGCCAAGGGCACCCGCCCAAGGGCCTCCCCGAGCGTATTGATTCGCGAGTAAGCCAAGACGCCATCGATCATCGAACGAAGCTTTGCCGCACTTTCGACGATGACTCTCGTCGCACGTCCCAAATTGGGTAGCGAGCTCTGCGCCGCTTCTTGCTCCAATATCTGCGCGTAATGGGTAATGTGACGGAGCGGTGCCTGCAGATCGTGCGAAACCGCATAGGCAAAGTCAGGGAGCTCCTCGCGGATCTGTGCGAGCGAGTCCAGTTTGCGTTCCGCCCGCTCTTCTTCGCGAACGGCGGTCACGTTGGTCGTGGTCAGGACGATACCCTTGATTTGTCCCATTTCGGTTCGGTAGGGCTGGATTCGCTGCAGGTAGGTATGTCCCTGGTGGTTTTGGACTTCCACTTCGACCGGGACTCCGGTCTGGAGCACCTGCGCAGCATCCCGAATAAGGTGTGGGCTATCGAGCTTGTAGGCAATGTGCTCGATCGGCCGTCCGATGTCTTGCTCCATCACATTGAACGCCGATGAGATTGCGGGCGTGAACAAGCGAATGCGGAATTCTTCATCCAAGAAGATCGTTCCGATATCGGTGCTCTTGAGCAGATTGTCCATGTCGGACGTCAAGTGCGTCAGTTCTTCGATCTTCTGCTTGTGTTCCGAGTTAACGGTGTACAGTTCCTCGTTGACGCTGTGCAACTCCTCGTTGGTACTTTGCAGCTCTTCGTTGGACGCGATCAGTTCCTCGTTTGTGCTCTGGAGTTCCTCGTTGCTTGTCTCAAGCTCCTCGACGGTCGCTTGCAATGTCTCTCGGGTGTATCCAAGTTCTTTTTCGAGCTGAGTAATTCTCTCGTTTGAAAAGGACTCAGGGTCGAACTTCCCGAGGACGCTCTTTGCGGGTGTCGAAAGTTCGGAGTCTTGATCGCGTTCGATGCTGACCAGGAAGACACTCTCGGTCGTTTTTTGATAGGGTTCGACGGTGACTCGAAAGGTCAACTCCTCTTTGCCGATCTCGATGACCACGTTTTGAAAAATGACTGGCGAACCATCGTTTTTTGCGCGGTGAAGGCCCGCGCTGACAACAGTTCGCAGCGTGTTGGGCATCATCTTAAGAGCGTCCAGCGTGGGCCGTCCCTCGGGCTGGATCAAGAAGTTGCGTGCGTCACCGAATGAATGAATCAGTTTTCCAGATTCATCAATCAAGAGGCTGGGTGGCACGTGACGAGAAAGCAGGTCTTCGTAGGCCGAATTCAACCACTTGTCGCGGCTCATCAGGGGGCTCTTGATGATGGTTGCCGGCTTGTCTTGGATCAGCGTCTGCAGGGCGGGGGCGACCGGGAGCCGCGCGGCGTCAGGGAGACGCACGTCGCGACGTTTCGTGTAGATCCGCCAATGTCGATCGACGGATTCGAACTCGTTTGCAAGCTCACCAACGGTTTCGCTGGGGCCTAAGAACAGCGTTCCGCCGACGCGAAGCCCGAAATGAAAGAGAGAGAGGATTCGTTTTTGAATCTTCGTTTCAAGATAGATCAACACATTGCGACAGCTGATTAGATCGAGACGGGTAAAGGGCGGATCATTGGTGAGATCATTTGCCGCAAAAATGACCCTTTGCCGGAGCTCACGTTTGATGTGGCTCAGTCCGCCGTTCTTCGTAAAGTACTTTCGTTGCAGCGACTCGGGAATCTTGGAGGTCGCCGAAGCGGGGTAAACCGCCAGGCTGGCGGTTTCCAGGGAGCTCCGGTGCACGTCGGTTGCGAAGACGCGAAAATCAAAATCGCGTTCGTGGTTTTCGATCGCTTCGGCGAGGAGGATTGCGAGGGAGTAGGCTTCCTCTCCTGTCGCACAGCCGGGGACCCAAATTCGAATTTCTTGGTCCGGTTCGGCGCGGTCCAGCATCCGCGGGATCACACTTTCCTCGAGAACTCGAAAGGCTTCTGCATCGCGAAAGAACTCCGTGACTTCCACCAGCAGATCACGGAACAAGAGGTCCAGTTCACCTCGATCTTCTTCAAGATGGTTGGCGTAGTCGATCAGGTCGGGAAACTTCCCCATTTGAAGTCGACGATTGATTCGGCGGCTAATCGTCGCCGGTTTGTAGAGGGCGAAATCGACGCCGTGATACATCCGAAAGAGCCGTAGGATGTTAAAGATGGCTGATTCGGGTGATCGGATTTCCGATCGTTGGATGGAGGGCGTGGCTTCCGCAAGAGACTCTTCGTCGTCTGAGGATTGGAACTTCACCAACCGCTCGGCAAGCACTGTTGGATTACCAATGCAACTTGCGATGCCTGTCCTGATGGCCGCACGTGGCATTCCATCGAAAGCCGCCGACTCCGTGTCCTGTACCATGACGATACCGCCCGCTTCATGTACTTGGACGACGCCTCTGGAGCCATCCGAACCGCTTCCCGACAGGACGATGGCGACGGCGGATCTGCCGGCGCTTTTGCCCATGGAGTGAAAGAAGAAATCAATTGGCAAGTTGAGTGCGCGCTTTTCCTCCTGGTCGGTCAACAAGAGCTTTCCGTCGGAGAACGCCATGTTTTTTTCGCGGGGGATCAAGTAGATCGAGTTGGGCTGGACCTCAATGCGATCAACGACCTTGTGAATTGCCATCGTGGTATGACGCGAAAGCAGCTCATCCATCATGCTTTCGAAGTCTGGGGACAAATGCTGGACGACGACAAACGCCATGCCGGTATCATCGGGCATGTGATCGAAGAACTCCTCGATCGGGCTCAGCCCTCCCGCAGAGGCGCCAATTCCGACGATGCGAGTCGGCTCCGAATTTTTATCAGTCATGACGTGTTATTTGAGTGGAAGTTTGACGACCTAAAGGTCCCCAAAATTTGAATGTGGTTGAAGCACGGAATGAAAATGGTCTTGCATGTCAATCGGGGATGGGATAATATCCCACACGTGGGCGCAACGTGAGGGAGTGATTCTTTCAGCCTCTTGCTGGCGACTGGATGTCACATGGCCACGCCCACACCGGTACGCGTATCAGAAGCTCTTGTTTGACGTTTCATGTGCGATTAATTCTCACAGGGACAGCGACAAGTTTTTGGTGCAGACTCGGTGCCAATCCACTGGTGTCAGTGGGGCAGTGACATCCTTATTCGCGTTGAACAGGTCGAAGATGACCACAGCGCAAGGTGGCAACTCAGCCATGTTAGTGATTTCTCGGAAGAACGATGAGACCGTTCAATTCCCTGACCTTGGAATTGAAGTCCGTGTCGTAAAGACCGGTGCATCCAAGGTTCGACTTGGGATCGATGCACCCTCGGACATCGCCATTGTCCGTGGTGAATTGCCACGCCACGAGACACCCAAACTGATGGGAGAAGAAAACGCTTCTTCCATCCGACGACGGGTCGTTTTGGTCGAAGACAACTTGAACGAAGCGAGACTGCTGACCAGCTATCTTAAGTTGAAAGATGTCGACGTCGAAGTCGCTGGCAATGGTGCAGAAGCACTTGAAACACTCGAGAGCGGCCCCCTTCCCGACGCTGTCTTGCTCGACATGCAAATGCCCAAATTCGACGGCTGTTGGACGATCCGCCAGTTGCGAAAACACCCAACGTTTTCATCGTTGCAAGTGATTGCCGTCACAGGCTCCAACCCGAATGAAATTGGTGTGACCATTGGCGCCGGGGGCGTTGACAGTTGGTTTCCCAAACCACTGAATCCCGAACATCTCTACGCCCATTTATTTAGTAAACGCGTCGCACTGGCGTGACCGATCTAGCTATCTGCCGGCGAGGAAGAGGACTGGGCAGTATGGATCAAGGATTGATCCATCCGCCGGATGCTTGCATCCGGTAGAGAGGTTGCGACCGGTTACGGCCCCTGGGGCTGGGGTCGTACCATTTCAATGCGAGTCAACAAGCGTTCGGGGTTCGTTTTCGAGCGAATTTCGAACCGGATGACGTGCATTGGTAGTGTCGCTACCACCGTGGTGCCGACCAGGCTGGTTTGCCAAAACCAGTCTGGTCGCCCCGCGATGGTTCCACGCTGACCCACCGTGAGGCCGTTCGATTCGGCCATCAGCTTGGGCAGTATCTCGTCCGCGATCGCAACCGCTTGCAGGCGGTCATCAGCGGCTCGCAATTGCCGTCGATGACGAGAGAAAGCAAGCAGCGTCGAAACAACAAGGGTGCCCAACAAGACCAGTGCGGCAATCACCTCCACCAAGGTGAGACCGCGTCGCTGCGGACGGATTCGTGATCTCATCGGATATTGAATACGGATCGTTTCGCTTGTTCGTCGAGATGGCTCGACACCTGTCCGCTGCCACCGGCCACGATCACCCATCGGCTAATGTCATCGGCATCCATGCGGATCGCGTAACTGACGCTTGATCCATCCGGTTGGACAACGACCTGTCCACTGTTTGCACCCGACAAATCGACCCTTCCAATCGTGACCCCCTTTGGAAGCGGAAAGTCGCGTTGCTCGTCCGCACGAACTTGCAGTCTCCGTTTGGCACGATCAATGACCCCGACCACCGGACGACGTGACGTTAGCGCGGCTCGCCGAATCGCGGTGTCGAAGGCTTGCACCTGGGCGGCCGCGTCGGCATGCTTTTTTCGCGTGCTCACTCCGCGAAGGGACTGGGACGCGAGACCGGCCACGAGCCCCATGATGACAAGCACCACGACCAACTCAATCAGCGAAAATCCCTTTCGATTGATTCGCTCCGGAGTGAACTCAATCAACACACTACTCCAGCATCTTGCTGGACAGGTCCGCGTCCTCGCCTTCACCGCCTTCCCGTCCATCCGCGCCCAGGCTGATCACTTCCACGCCATCCTCGGTCAGAAAGTACACATACGGATTTTTCCAAGGATCGACTGGAACCTTGTTCAAGAAACCTTCGACGAAGGTCTCCGTGCCCTCGGTCAGGATCTCAAGGCCTTCGTCTTCGGTGGGGTACCGTGATTGGTCGATACGATACGTCTCGAGCGCCTTCAAAATCTCGGCGAGCTCTGCCTTGACCGCATTCTTCCGCGAGTTAACGAGATAGCCTCGTGTGCGAACCGCAACGAGTCCGGCCAGCATTCCCAGAATCACCATCACGACAATCAACTCGACGAGCGAAAATGCCGAACGACCAAGGCTCCGATTTCGCCTTCCAACGGCAGCGATAGGCGTTGGGGTCATCGGTTCGCGAAGCAAGGTCGGCGGGATGACGTTTGTTTTTCGTGTGATGCTAAGCGACATTACCTGCCTCAAGAATGGGAAGAATCGTGGCGAGCAACAGGAACCCTACCAGCAAGGCCAAGACGAGAATCAGTACCGGCTCGATCAGCGAAGTCAAACGCGTCGAAGCCGTCCGGACCTGTTCATCATAGTCTTCTGCCAGCCTCAAGAGCATGGTATCCAGTTTTCCGGACTCTTGACCCACAGAAAAAATCCTCACCGCCAGTGGGGGGAAAACGGGATCTGTTCCAAACGCGTCTGCGACGTCTTGGCCGGCCGCAATGCGCTGGCCACACTCTCGAAGGGCAGCACGAAAAACGGTGTTGCGCGTGGATCGTTCGGCGAGTTCGAAGGCACGCGTCAACTCGACACCGCTTCGTGACAGTGTGGCGATGACCACCGCGATCCGTGAGACGCCCTGTTTGATGAACATCGGTCCAAGTACCGGTACTCGGAGAATCACGCGATCGCAAACGGCACGTCCACGAGTCGAGCGAAACAAGAACGCGAAAAGTACCCCAGTCGCCGCCATCCCCAGCACAAGCGGCCAACGGTAATCAACCAGCAAGATACTGATCGCTTTCGCAACACGCGTCGGCCAAGGAAGTTCGTCCAGTGTCTCTTCGAGGTTTTCCAACAGTGGCGGTAGGACACTGGTCATCAGAAAGATCCCCGCGGCCGCCCCAAAGACGACCAGGAACAATGGGTAAACAAGTGCCGTGGTCACCGCATCGGAGAACTGCGATTGACGCCGTTTAAAATCCGCGAGTTCGCCGAGCACTTTCTCGAGATTCCCCGCGTTCTCGCCGACTTCCACCATCGCGATGGAAGCCTCGTCGAACAAATCACTCCTGGATCGTAGTGCTTGTGCAAAGGATTCGCCCGCCGCCACGCGATCGCGAATCGTGAGCAATGCGGCACGCATTGCACCTCGGCTTTGGTCCGAGATCGTGTCCAATGCATCCAGCATGGGGATCCCCGCATGCAACAGCATCGCCAATTCGGACACCGACGACGACCAAGCCGTCCCACCGCGAGGCAGGAGTTTGAACGGCAGTTGAAAACGCGATCGTGTTTCGCCCTTGGGTTTGCAAACCGAGATCTTTCGGACACGGACGCCTTGTGCCCGCAGCGTGTCCCGAGCCTGCCGCGCAGTATCAGCGGTCACCGTTCCACGCACGGATTGATTTGCAGTATCGGAACCGGAGTAGGAAAAAACTGCCATCAATCTCTTTAAAGCGTCGTCACACGCAAGACTTCATCGAGGGTCGTGATCCCCTGGTGGACTTTTAACAGACCGTCCATCGCCAGCAGGTGCATTCCCGATTGTAACCCTGCGTCTCGAATCGCCGCAGCGTTCTCTCGACTTTGCACCAATTCACGACAAGCGTCATCGAGCACGAGTAATTCGAATAGCCCGACGCGACCACGAAAACCGGTGTGGCGGCATGCGGCGCATCCGACGGGCTCGTGAATTCCAGGGAACGCGTTCGGGTCAATCGCATGTGATGCCAACAAGGATTCCGGTACCGGTGGGATGGATGCGTTGCCTCCGCCGGATGATTTTTGTCGCTTGCATTCGTCGCAGAGTTTTCGAACCAAACGCTGTGCCAGCGAAGCCACCAGTGAACTGCTGACCAAGTAGGGTTCGATACCCAGGTCCAACAAACGGGTAACCGCACTGGCGGCATCGTTCGTATGCAGCGTGCTGAAAACGAGGTGTCCTGTCAGTGATGCTTGGATCGCCATCATCGCCGTTTCGGTATCACGGATTTCACCGACCATGATGATGTCCGGATCTTGCCGCAAAACGCTGCGCATTCCGGATGCAAACGTCATCCCTTTCTTTTCATTGATTTGCGTTTGGCTGATCCCATCGAGTTGGTATTCAATGGGGTCTTCCAGCGTGAGGACGTTTAGCTCTTCGCAATCGATCTCTTGGAGTGAGCCGTACAGCGTCGTACTCTTTCCACTACCGGTTGGACCGGTGACCAGAATCAGACCATGGTCGCGCGAGATGAGTTTGCCGAATTTTTGGAGGTCTCCGATGGGCATCCCGAGTTCACCAAGCGTGTACAGTCTCGCGCTTTTGTCCAATAACCGAATCACGATCCGTTCGTTGTGGCTGGTCGGCAGAGATGCAATCCGCAAATCCACAACGCGGTCTCCCAACTGTACGGTGGCGCGACCATCTTGCGGCAAACGCTTTTCAGCAATGTTCATCTTGCCCAGCACTTTTACCCGCGACAAAACCTCTTCTTGCACGGTTTTGGGAATGTCGAAACTGTCGAACAAGACACCATCGATCCTCTGTCGGACGATCAAACGGTCTTCGTACGGCTGGATATGCACATCCGATGCTCCCGCCTTGACCGCATCAAACAGAATGTGATTGACCAGGCGAATGATCGGCGCCCTACCTTCGGTATCGAGAAGGTCTTCTGTGGGTGTGAGGGTCTGCAGTTCATCGATCAGACTCGCACGGTCTAACGAATCAATCACCGATTGTGCTTGGCTGGACTGACCGGCGTAGGCGGCATTGATTGCCTTTTCGATCGCAGCATGCGTCGCCGGTAACGGGCGAACGCGAACCGTCCGTAGGGTGCCTCGTTCACCTTGGGACAACGCGCGTGCGATCGTGTCGAGGTGATCGTGTGCGCGTGGTCCCGCGACGGCCAACCAGACGTCTTCCGGTGTTTTTCCTTGGAAACCCATGACGCGATGTTCGCGTGCATGGGAGATGCTGATCCGCCGGACAAAGATGGGGGATGGCTCGAGACGCGTGAGATCATTCGCAACGGGCATTCCGATCGCATCCGCCCAATCCGCTAACGCATTGATTTCGCCGGTTGCCGATTCGGTCATCACATCTCACTTCGAGTGCGTCGTCAGGATTAAACTTCGCCGAACCACGCGTCACCATGACCCACCGTACGCGTTCGTTGCCGCGCGTCACTGGTTGGTGTCACTGCTTGGTAACAAGGGTCACTATCAAGGATGAATCAAAACCGGTTCGCCGTAGACTTCCGGTCCCAGGGTCATCTCTGGCGGCACATCGGACGCGTTGCGGCGCATCATGGTGCGGGAAGGGATGCGTGGTTTGCCACCGGCCTGCGTGTCACAGTGAATCAGCATCGGACGACTTGCAGGATAGTCTGTTGACAGTTGTGCGTCCTGGGATTCCAAGTCCGACAAGAATTTCAGGTCGCGGAATTGGCTGTCACGTAAGATGCGGGGCTGAATAAAGAGGAAGAACGAAGTGGTGCTTTGTTCATTGGATTGCAAACTGGACAGTTCACGCAGGACCGGTATCCGTTCTAAAAAGGGAACTCCAGTGAACGCGTCCGAATCACTGGTGCGTTTCAACCCTCCCACAACCACGGTTTTTCCGTCGGGAATGGTCACGACGCTGCCGACGCGATCGATTTGCCTTGGGGGCGGTAGATTATCACTCGCCACTCCGACGAATGTGCTGAACTCGACGTCAAACTCAAGCTGCAGGTGATCGTCCTCGTTGATGTGGGGCGTGACTTGGATAGTGGTGCCTGCTTCCTGGTTTCCACCCAAACCCGCGAGCGTCGATGTTTCACCCTGACTGAATGCTTGAAAGGGGATGCTGGAAATGCTGTTCAGCAACCCCGTTTGGTTGTCGTTGACCAAGACCTTGGGCGAGGAAAGAACTCGACCACGTGTGTGACGGCTGAGTGCCTGCACGATCACGTCGGCGACGTCTGGGTCGACCAAGACACCGTTGAATCCGAGTGACGGGTCGATGCTGAGCGCGCCGGAAACCGGGTCGACTTCGCTGAGGCCGAACGAAGTGAATTTGAACAATCGTTTTGCACCACTGCGATCGCCCCCGCTGATTTCTACCCCCAGCGAGAAGTTGTCGGTCGTATCAATCGCGATGATGTGTGCTTGAATCAAAACCTGAGGACGACGTTGGTCCAACGAGCGAATTAAACGTTCATAGAGACTCTGGACGTTCGAAGGTGCGAACACAATCAAACTGTTGGTGGCAACGTCCGCCGAAACTCGGGCACCACCGGGAAGCGTTGCGACCGATCCTCCGGCCCCTCCAACCCCGCCAAGTGCACCACCAAATCCTCCACCCAGCCCGCCGCCGGCCAGATTTCCGAGCGCTGCGTTTTGATTCGGGTTGCGGGATGAAGACAAGTTGTTGGACAGATTCTGTCCGGCCAATCCAAAGGATCCGCCACCAAACGCCGCGCCACCTGCCGCGTTGGGATTGATGCCGCCGGCTCCCATGACATTGCCTTGCATGCCAGGAACCGCTCCCTGCATGCCCGTGGGAACGACGCCGCTGGCGTTTGCGCCGCCCAGCGTTCCAAAACTGCCCTGCGCCAAACCACCGCCGCCAAAGCCTCCGCTGCCGGCGGCTTCCTGTAGGGCGAGCAGCGAGTAGAGGACTTCAATCGCAGTCGCGTTCTTCAGCTTGTAAAAGCGAATCGGACTCTCGTCGGAGTCCACCGGCTGATCGAGTTCTTTGAGTAACGTCTCGATCTGTTGATGCACTTCCGATCCCGCTCGAACGACCAACAAATTGCTTTCCTCGTCCGTCGTGATTTCGACCGGTGCGTCATCGGAATCCTGTGCGACTGGGTCCGCCACAAAACCTTCGATCAGCTTTCCGAGTTTTTCGACGCTAAAGAACTCGGGTCGATAAATCCGTGTCAGGTAGTCGTTCCCGGAGTCCAGTCGCTTCAGCATCAGCAGCGTCGTCTCGACCGATTCGCGGCGCCCCGCCACGACGACACGTGAGCCGGCTTCATCGACCAGCAACTTCGGGCCGGAAGACTGTGCAGGCTGTTTGCCCTGCGTCGGCTGATAGATGGCGTTGTATTGTTCAATCAGCACCGAAGGTGGACGGCGCCGTGACTCGTAAAATTCAATCACACCATCGGCGTCGGCGCGATCGATCAACGCGAGCAACTCGGCGACGAGCCGAACATCCGCGGAGTAGCCCGTCACAATCAGTAAGTTTTGGTCCGCAATCGCGACCACGTTGGAACCCGTCTTGGTGAGGAAGGGTTTCAGGGCGGTGGAAGCGGTGGTGACGCTGATAAACTTGACCGGAAGCACTTCCGTGACAGCTCCCGCGGGACCATTGCGCCGCGTGACTTCATCCGCATTTCCGGTCGGTGCGGCACTAACGATGTCGGCCAGATCAACAACTCGCTTCCATCCCGGAACGTCGGTATCAACGATTGCCAAGTTGGCTTCGCGAAGCAGGTTGCCCAGCAGCGTCGGTAAAACTCGTTTGGGAAGTTCCGCCGGTGTGTAGACGGTGACTTCGCGTTTGGCGATGTCCGTTCCGTGAAGATAGCGAACGCCTAATTGACGGCTCATTAAATCCAGTAGCGCCGTGACCTTCACGGTGCCGGATAAATTGAGTTTCACCGTTTCGCTGCCGCTGGTTTCTTGCGCCCGCACGGGAGCTCCGGTGATCATGCTGGCGATCAATGCAACTACGAACGCCAGAAGAATCATCTGGAAACGACTTCGAAAATCCATTCACTCCGCCTGTGGCTGCGTTGACAAGAACCCTCCTCCCCAACGTGGCATAGGAAAAATAAGAAGTTGGGGTCAAGATGGCTGCGAGTGATGCCGGGGCAGGATTGCAAGCAAAGCTTCACCGGGCGTTCCGAGCCCTTGTCAACGCACGGCTACTTTCGAGCTTCGGAGAGCATGCTGATGATTTCGGCATTCACCAGCGAAGACGGCAGCGCGTAACTCACCACGCGGCCGGCACGAGCGATGTTCAGGCCGATGACGTTACCGTTGGAGTCGAGCACCGGTCCGCCGCATTGATTGGGCAACAAAACGGTGTCGTGTTGCATCACGGCATCAAATCCGCTGAGTCTGACGTTACGAGGTCCGTTGACCGCGGCGTCGTTCTTGGACTCCATCAAGACCGCTTGGTCACTCATTTTTGCGTTGGTTTCGAATGTGTCGTCTCCACGCATCACGGTCAGACGCACGACATCACCGGGATACATGTTTCCGAGCAGATGGATCGCGGATTGTGAGCTGTAGAGCTTCTTGTCGTTGATCATCAGGATCCGATCGCCGTCTCGCAATCCGGCTTCCTCGGCGCCACTGAGCGGGGCTACGCGATGAATGGTTGCCGCCGAGGGGGAGTCATAGAAACGCACGCCCAGTCGTCCTTTGTGGGCAACTTGGCGTGAACCCACACCCAAGACACCGATGCCGATCGCTTGGCCGTCGCGTCCGGCGGTGACGACGAAGTTACCGGTTTGCGGTTCAGGCGTCACAAACTTGGCTGGTTTCAGTTTTGATTCGATTTCAGGGCCGCCTTCCAACTTGATCAGTGCCAGATCATTCGCGCGGCGAACGGCTGCCACGCGTCCGGCCACTTTGGTGCCGTTGGGAAGACGAACAGTGATCGGGTCATTGGTCAGCTCGCTTTGCTTTGTGAGCAGGTATCCGTCTTCGGAAATGATGGTACCGAGCGAGACCAATCGGCCGCCCGAAAGCACTTGGACGACCGAGTCTTCGACTTGAGCGGCAAGTGGGCGAAGGAGCCGCATCATGGCCCACGAATCGCGTGAAGCGACCTTTGGGTGCGATACACCCAGCCAACTCTCCATCCGCTGGCCGTAACTGGATGGACTGAGCCAGACACCCTGCACCGCCACAACAATTAACAGACAGACACCCGCCCGTAAAAAAAGGGTCGGGACCCTTTTCCGTGTGGCAATTGACGCACCGCCAGTCTGTACCAATTGGCTTCTCGATCGTGTTCCAGTCATCCGATCCAACACTGAAGTGAAAACAAGCATCCAAGAACTATTCTTCTTCCGCACGGCCGATTTCGACGTTCAACTTAATCACACTGCCGTCACGTCGTGCTAAAACCGAGAGACGCTCACCCGGCATCGTATCGGACACCGCGTCTTTGAGAGACTGAAAATCTGTGATCGACTTTTCGCCAAAGCGAATGATCGTATCGCCTGCCTTGATGCCGGCCGCGCTGGCGGGCGAACCTGGTTTGACATCCAAGATCGATGCATCAGCTGTCGATTGACTTCCGGAAACGCCGAGGGTCGGTCGGAAACCCG
The DNA here is from genome assembly GCA_039821235.1 of Planctomycetota bacterium. Classification (GTDB taxonomy): domain Bacteria; phylum Planctomycetota; class Planctomycetia; order Pirellulales; family Pirellulaceae; genus Stieleria. The sequence continues at coordinate 4,971 of JBCBOO010000121.1, read as the reverse complement.
GCAGGTGTCCCCATGATTCACCTGACATCATGCGGTCCCAAGATCGATCGTAGTGGTTGATGGGGACGTGCAAGTTGTCCGACACGTCGTTTCCAATTCGGCTGTGGACACCGATCAACTCACCCTTGAAGTTGAACAGTGGTCCGCCGCTATCACCACCAATCAGTGCGCAATCACTGACCAAAACTCGTGAGCTCACATTTAACAGGCGTCCCACTCGCAGCACCGTGCCTCGCGTCGGATCGTAACCGCCGGGATGTCCAACCGCGATGCACCACATCCCAGGCTTCAAGTCATCGCTGGTGCCGAGGCTTGCGTAAGGCCATGGTTGTTGTCCATTCTGCCCCGGGTTGATCCGGATCAATCCCGCATCCACTTTTTTATTCATCCCCAGCGTTGTCGCTTTCACCTGTCGACCATTGGACAGCGTGACCACAGCCTCCAGTCCCGGTCGCATCGCAACGTGTGCCGCGGTGACGATGTAGCCCGTTTCGGTGATGATGACGCCTGAGCCTTGGGCGGGACCGATTCGAACACTCACGGTGCAGGCTTCCGCGAGTCGGCCAATCTTTTTCTGTTGAGCCTCCAAAACACGCAACGTGCTTAAAGACTCTGGTACGCCCCCGCGACGAAAAACCGATTCCAGTTCCCCCGGGACAGAAACTCGCGTCTCGCCGGTTTCCGAGCGCCCACGTTCGGCCTCGGACGAGATGCCGGCCAGAGCAGTGGGATTGGGAGACCCGTACGGTGAATCTTGCGCGAGACAGAAAGAGCCCGTTTCCTGAAAAATCGAAAGCAGCAGCACGCTGCAAAGTGCGATTCGAGACGGAGAGAACGACATCAGACATTGCCGCATCAGACATTGCCGCCAATCGGATGACCGGCGGGTTGACGCCTGGATGGCTTGATTGAGCCTCAAGATACCTTTCCCTCCAAAGTGAGTTTCTGTCGCCCTATTGTAGCTTCGCGGGGCCCTGCAGGAAAAAAACGCTTTTGATGAAACGAATCCACCGCAAAGAATCACGATTCTCCATGGAAAATGTTCTGGTAATCGGGGCCGGATATCTCGGCCGGCGGGTCGCAGCACGTGTTGCCACCGCTTCGAAAAGTCCAATTTATGCGACCACGCGCTCGCGAAGCCGCTTTTTTGAACTCGCGAATGCCGGATTAGTTCCTCTGAAATTCGATTGGACGGACTCGGGAAGCTTTGCCGGCCTGCCATGGGACACCGTTGAAAATGTGTTGGTCGCGGTAAGCTACGATCGAAACAGTCGCCTGGACCGGCATTCTTCCCAGGTCGGTGGACTCGTCAATTTGCTCCGGCGCTTGCCGCCCCAAGTCCGTGTCTGTTACATCAGCACCACCGGCGTTTACCATCAAACCGATGGGCGCTGGGTCAACGAAACGTCACCCACTCATCCGACTCGTCTTGGGGGAAAAGTGCACTTGGCGGCAGAGCAACAACTGCACGCGCTTCGGCCGCGGGACCCCTGGATGGTGCTGCGTCTGGCTGGGATTTATGGGCCGGGACGCGTTCCCCGGGCCGCCGATGTCCTGGCGGGACGTCCGATTCGGTCGTCCGCCGACGGATTCTTGAATTTGATTCACGTCGAAGATGCGGTGGAAGCCACGTTGGCGTCTTGGCGGCAGATGGCCGATTGGGGGACGAATCCTCCTGTCGGGATGCAATCACGGCTCTTCACCGTGGCCGACGATCGTCCCGTGGTTCGACGCGATTTCTACGGGGAAATTGCTCGCCAAGCCGGAGTCGCCGCTCCGGAGTTCCTGCCGCCCGCGGCGGACGCACCGGAGAGGATGCGTAGCGATAGCAACAAACGAGTCGACAATCGAAAACTCAAACGGGGACTATTGCCCAAGCTTCGATTCCCCGACTACCGCTACGGGCTGGCGGATGTCTTGCGTTGATCCCTAGAATGCGGTTGACCGGTGGAGCGCCGGTCTCAGCGGTTCAAAACCAATTAGTGAGTCATGATTGAACGCCGTCCGATCTTTCCCGGAATCATCGAACTAAATTTCCAAGCGCGAGAAGTTCTCGGGTGCAATGTGTACCTGGTGTATGACGCGGACGAATGGGCGCTCATCGACATCGGTTATGAAGAAACGGTGGACGACTTTGTCGACTTGATTCGCAACCTCGATTTCCCGCTCTCCAACTGCAAAACACTGGTCGCGACTCACGCCGACGTCGACCACATCCAAGGGCTTGCCAAGCTAAAGGGACTGCTGAAAACAACCGTCACCGCGCATCCCAATGCCGTCAAGCCATTGGCCGAAGGTGACACGCTTTGGACGCTCGCGGAAATCGAGGCCCAGGACCTCAAGTTGCCGATGCCCAAAGTCGAAGTCGAACATCAAGTAAACGACGGCGACATCATTCGCGTCGGCGGCCTGGAGTTGCAAGTCTGGCACACGCCGGGGCACACCAACAGCCAACTCGCGTTCCGAATGGGCGACGTCTTACTCAGCGGCGACAACATCTACCGAGACGGTTGCATTGGCGCGATTGATGCCCATCACGGCAGTGACATCAAGGCCTTCATCAAATCGCTCGAGCGCATTCGAGATAGCGACGTGACATGGCTCGCCCCCAGCCACGGGCCGATCTTCCAGAACGATCGTTCGATGATGGACCGGACAATCGATCGGCTCAAGGGCTACCTGCACATGGCGGACTTCGGAACGCTCGCAGAATCCTGGCCCCTGATGGACCAGTGGGACGACGAAGTCGCCGACGGCATCCTTCCGGACGGCCTGGCCAGGCCCTGAGGGTCGGTTCAGGGGCGACGCTCGGGACTGGATACCAAGTCTGCCCGGTAAATTGCGGTTGTCGAGCTGCGAGGCGACGACTATCTTCCCTGGACAAGCGGGATGTGGCTCAGCCTGGTTAGAGCGCTGCACTGGGGGTGCAGAGGTCGCAAGTTCGAATCTTGTCATCCCGACTGCATGTGATGTTGTTTCCACACCGTAAATCCCCGGTCGGATCGCTCCCGTGAGCGTTACCAGTCAAGCGACTGTGCGGCCCACTTTCAGACGTAGCCGGTATTCGATACCGCCTACGACCATGGAGGTGGCATCATGCCGCGTCAGAATTCCGCAACCCCGACCTATCTTTATCACGTCTCCGGACAGGCCCGCGTCTATCTCGACGGGCGGTATTTCTACCTCGGTGAGCACGACTCGCCGGAGAGCTACGCCCGCTTTTACGCGCTGCTGTCGATCTACATTGAGAACGGAAGGAAGGTTCCCGCTGACGCGACGTCTGATTTGGCTGATGCGCCGATCACCGTGCGTTGCGTGACATCGCAGTACCGAGAACATGCCAAGCAGAAGTACGCCAACAACGACACGCAGCGGCGGAAGTGCAACAACATCTGTACGCTGCTCGAGGACGAATACGCCGATTTGCCGGTCTCGGAGTTTGCCCCTTTGAAGCTGTCTACCATTCGGGACCTTATTGCGACAACCAACCAGCAGGGGCGGCGGAACACTCGCGGATATGTCAATCAGCAAGTGCGGTTGACCGGCTGATTGAGCGGGTGAAAGAGGAGCACAAGCTACTCATGCGGCTCCACACTCTCGGCCAAGCCAATGCCGCTTTGTACCTTCGAATGGAGGAGCACTTGCGCAACGATGGATCTTGACCGCTTCTTTCAATCGATCGATGAAATTTGCATCGAAGTCGACTCCCTGGTCGCTCAAGGCCTAACCCTCGACGAAGCGGTTCAAATGCGAAGGGCGTTATTCGTAGCAATGATCCTCGCAAGCTATTTTGCTTGCTGGCCAATCACGAAAGCATTGGGGATTCTCGCGACAGCTGCACAAATCACCGAGTGTTGCACTATCGGACTGACCTGAACTCTGAATGCGTTACCATGGCGGGATGAAAAAGCTCCGCTTCCGATTCTCGCTCCGAACCGTCATCGTGGTAACGCTGCTGTTCGCCGGCTACTTCGCTTGTTGGCCGGTGACGGAACAGCAAGGCGTCGATGATGTTTCCAGGCATCGACACGAACGCCATCAACAATTGCATAGTGTCAAGCCCATCGCTCCGCTGATCGTAAGAGGCACAGATTTATCGGGCAGGCTCAACAAACGCGATAAGAACGGCGTGTACTCGCTCAACAGTGTGCAGTATCACCACGAATACTACGTTTGGTTCTTTGGATTCGTCATCAAGGTGTACGGTCCGGTAACGCCACCTGAGTGATGATAAAGCCGAACCCGTACGAACCGCCGAGTGAGTATCGAGAAGCTCACCGTATCTTCAGTGCGAACATCTGCCCTCACTGTGGCAAGCCTGCAATGTCTCTCCTCCGGAAGGCGTTTCTCGGTCGAGGAGAGAAGGTCAGCTGCATTGAGTGTGGGAGCAATGTTGGTGTTTCCAATTTCCAGTCCGGGGTAATTGACTGTGTGTCAATCGTTTTCGTACTTGGATCATTTGTCATGTTTGGGTACCCGTTCTGGGCTTTCGTTTCGCTTGTGTTCTTGCAGCTATTTGTTTGTGGTCTTGCGCGTGTGTACCTGCTCCCTCTTTTGAAGCGATAGATCTCTGATCGCCGCTTGACATCTAGTGTCACAACCCATCTCCGGCGAAGCTTGACACGCGAGCCGGACATCTGGCTGTCCGGTGGTCTTAAGAAGCCACTGCGACTCGGCTGACTGGGTTGTTCATCTCAGCGGCGACGAAGCCTAAGTCTAACTTTCAATCGATCGATGAAATTTGCATCGAAGTCGACTCCCTGGTCGCTCAAGGCCTAACCCTCGCCGAAGCGATCGAAGTCGCTGGCATTCAACCGAACCGGTACTTTCCCGCAAAGCGATCGCCCATCTTCGTTCCGACACCCGAGATGATCGCCGAAGGGACCAGGCTGGCACGTGAGAAGCGGCCGATGATGATGGGCGGCGGCGAGATGAGTTCAAGCTATGAGCATGTGCGGCTGCTGGATGGGG
>JBCBOO010000120.1:0-18305 GCA_039821235.1 Planctomycetota bacterium | reverse complement strand
GTTCCCAGTCGGCGAGCGCCTGCCAAGGAGTTCCTGGATTGCTCTCGCTGCAGCGGAGCAGCAACCTTTGTGCCTCGCCTGCCCTATCGATCGAATCCGAAACGCGAAGCTCACCCGACCAGGGCTCCAGCATGATGTTGTTGGTCGTCGGTGCCAAACTGCCCTCGATGAGATTGCACGCGGCTTCGTACTCCAAACATCTCACACTGAGCGCGAGAAGCCGACCCTTGGTGAGGTCATACCACGCCTTCCACCGCTTGGATTCTTCGTGAGCATACTCGTACTCCCAGTCGATCTCTTGACTGGCAAACGAATTCAAGGCGGCCTCGATCACTTGATACGTCCGCATCACCTGGTTCCGTTCGGCTGAAAGCGCGACGGAGAGTCGCGATCGAAACCGCGCCGGCGTGATGTACGGAAAGTTAGCTCGGTAGGGGAAAAAACGTGATCGACTTCCCAGGAATGCCATTCGCGGAGGCGCAAAATCAGCCACTTGGGAAGAGGTTAGCAACGCCATCTTCGAAACCATCTCACGGAGGGGACGTCCTTGGATCGATGCGATGTATTGATTTGCGGGCCCGTAACTCGGCAGGTAATCACGCATCGCGTCGAGCTCGAATTGACCGCCGTCACCCACTCGATCCAAAATCGTAAACGTGCCCCCGGTTTCCAATGCGAGTCTCGTGAGCGCATACGGACCGACACCCGACAAGACACGTTCACGATACGGGCCTCCGTACCACGGAACGCTCGCCGCCGGAACGACTCCGCTTCGATTCCACGGTGCCAACAAAGACTCATGCCAGTACGGCAAAAACGCACGCTCCGGAAAAGCCGTGTCGGGACCACGCTTGACTGGAATCAGGAACTGGGCCGGATTCCCCTGGTCACCAATGGCCGTCCACAGATGAGAGCCGCGCTCCGCGCCGAACACCGCGGTCGGCCCGACCACGTGAACGGCGATCTGGGCCTGACGACAAATCGCGATCGTCGGTTCCAGCATCAAGGTGTCATCGCCGGACTCATCCGTGATAACGACGAAGATCATTCTCTCCTTGCGACGCTTTTTGGCTCGGTAATAGAACGCGGTCGTTTGGATGGCGGTCATCACATTTTCCATCCCCGTCGTGTCAGGCGGAGTGTTGCTGAGCGCCTGACAGACCTTTCCTCCGAAACGGGTTGTCGACACCAGTTCCCGCGAACCGGCACCGTAAGCGACGACCGAGTTCATCAACAAAGTGGACCCGGTGTAGTTTTTCCTTGTCGTGTTGAACGAATCGATGGAACGATAAAACTCCTCCATCCGCGCCGCCACCATTTCGCGATTCTTCACCAGACTGATGGACGCGTCGAGCAACCAAACGACCATCGTGTCGCCTTCCGCCATCTCGCCCTGAATTGCATTCGTGATCACCGATACGGCCGCGGACGTGTCCTCGGCCGCTCGAATCTCGTTCGTCGAAGACGGCTTGCGCGGCGAATAATCGAGGTCGACTTTCTTGAGCGCACGAATCTCCTCGAGCTTTTGATCAGGCTCTTCGATCTCCCACTCAAGCTCCGGCATCGTTTCCATCAGTGGTTTCTCGATGCCCGGAATCAACGAAGTTTCCATTTCGACCGAGACCGATTCGAGATCGACCGGAACGATCTGAGAGTCAAGGGATTCGCGCTGAACATCGATGCTGACTGCCGCCGGCAACTCCAGCATTTCGACCAGCTCGGCACCCCCCATCTCGATGCTCAATACATCGCGTCCTGGCGTCACTAACGCCGGGACGATCCAGAGTGCCATCACCAGAAAAGCTGAGGCATGCAGCACAACCGAAGTTGCCCACGACTTCCAATTGGGCCTGGGATTCACCACTTCTTGACAATCGATTTCCATCTGACACCAGCCAGGAGTTTTCTCGTGTTAGCTGTTTCTCCACCCCTCCCCCAGCTTAACAAAACAAAAAGCCGTTTGAAATAATGTTCTGCACTGAGCCCAAACGAGGTCGGAAGCGGTTTCAACTGTCACGATGGCTTATTTTGACAGGATGAACATGATGGACAAGATTTTGGGGACCCTGGAGATTGTGGTTCTGCCTAACGTCCTCTGCTCTCATCATCCTGTCCATCTTGTTCATCCTGTCGAAAACGTACAAGTCACTCTCGGTCTGGCCGACCAAGAGAGTCGAGTGGATGGCAACACCTGAACCCGATCAATTCAACCCCCGTCCCTTTTTGCTTCCTGAACGGAAGATGGTCTTTTTTAACAGGATGAACATGATGGACAAGATTTTGGGGACCGTCGAAATTGTGGTTCTACCTAACGTCCTCTGCTCTCATCATCCTGTCCATCTTGTTCATCCTGTCGAAAATCACGGCGATTGCAACTCTCGGCCTGGTCGACGAAGAGAGTCGAGGGCCGGAAACACTCGAAGCTAGCCACCCTCTCAGTGCATCAGAGCACGCCTTTGGTGCTTGGAATGGCGTCGGAGCGGGGGTCGGATTCCGTTGCCATTCGGATGGCTCGGGCCGTTGATTTGAAGACGCCTTCGGCAATGTGGTGTGAGTTGCGTCCGTGATGCAACAGCACGTGCAAGTTGCAGTTTGCATTGGCGGCAAATGATTGCCAGAAGTGTTCGATCAATTCGCTGTCGAACGTCCCGATCTTGGTCGCTGCGATGGGAGCGCGATACTCAAACGCGTATCGGCCGCCAAGATCAACAGCAGACGTGACCAAGCACTCGTCCATCGGAAGCGTCATGTGGCCGTAACGTCGAATCCCGGCGCGATCGCCAAGTGCTTGATCGATGGCTTGGCCGAGCGCGATGCCAATGTCTTCGGCCGTGTGATGATCATCGACGTGCAAGTCGCCTTGGGCTGAGAGCTGCAAGTCGATCAACGAGTGCTTTGCGAACAGATCGAGCATGTGATCCAAGAAACCGATCCCGCTCTGACGCGTTCCGCTGCCCTCGCCGTCCAAGTTGATGGACAGCTTGATCTCCGTTTCACCGGTCTTTCGTTCGATGGAGGCGGTGCGTGTCATAGGTTTGGCCGGATAGTTGGAGTGGGACTTATAGGTTGTGTGGCAAGGCACTCATGGCCTGTTGAATTGGTAAGCGAAGCTCAAGCGGCGGACGGGATTGAATCCCTCGCTCACCGCTCGTTGATTCAGTGTCGCCGCACACTCCGTGGGCGGTGTCTTAGCCGGTATGTACCGCCCACGGAGTGTGCGGCGACTTTACTGCAACAACGTCGTCGCGGTCACTCCTCATGCTTCCAGCCTAGCTTAGGATCGGCAACGCGAGAACCTATTCGAAGAACCGTTCGATCATCATCAAACATGCGTCGATTTGATCGTCAGTTCCGACGGAGATGCGGATTCCGTCGCCCCAGTCGGGGAATGACATGTATCGGACGAGAATCTGATGCTTCTTTAAATAGTCATAGAGGGCTTCATGCTCTCCGCTGGGGTGCGTGCACCAGACAAAGTTGGCATGCGACGGCGTCACGTCAAATCCGAGACTCGTCAGTCGCTCGGCCATCCGCCCGCGCGTCACGTTCATCTTGTTGATAACGTCACGCAACCAGTCTTGAGAATTCATTGCCGCGGTGGCCGCAATCGTAGCGAGGTAGTCGCAGTTGTAGCTGTCTTTGATACTCGCCAGCCGCGCGATCAACGACGGCTGGGCGACAAGGTATCCGAACCGAATCCCGGCCAGCCCATAGGACTTACTGAGCGTTCGCGTGACGAGAATATTTTCATGCTTCTGCACCAAGTCGATGCAGTCTTGCTGGGCAAAGTCCACGTACGCTTCATCGACCACGAGAGGGCAGGGCAGGGAAGTCGCGAGCGACTCGATCTGGTCCTTTGGAACGATGGTTCCGCTGGGGCTGTTAGGGTTGGGCAGCAACACGAGGCGCAAGTCATCCTTGCCATCGCCGAACGCCGTCGGAAGGTGCCAACCATCGAGGAACGGCACCTGTTCCCAGTGGGCTCCTTGGATATCGGCGAGTGTTCGGTAAAGGATGTAACTCGGATACGGCAACCGGAGTCGCTGACCTTCGCCGACAAAGCTGCGGACCAGAATGGTCAGGATTTCATCGCTTCCGTTTCCCGCGAGAACCCAATCCTTGCCGGGCAGTCCGAGCGTCTGCGCGGCGGCTTGGCGGAACGCGGTTGCCGTCGGATCTGGATAGCGATTCAGCGGTCCGCTGGCGGCGTCTTGAATCGCGGTGACCACCGCCGGTGGAGGCGGATACGGGTTTTCGTTCGTATTGAGCTTGATGAACTTGCCCGGTGGAGGTTGTTCCCCCGGCGCGTAAGGCAGCATCTGAGAAAGCGCCGCGCGAAGTTGTGTTTTCGGATTGGACATCAAGATTCACCGCGCCGGATCGAGACACTGGCGGCGTGTGCGGTCAAGCCTTCTTTATCGGCGAGACGTTCGACTTCGTCGGCGATCGCTTCCATCGCCTTTGCATCGAACTCCGTCACACTACCACTGCGAAGAAAACTGTTACTGCACAAGCCCGCTGCCCAGGTGCAGGTGCCGCCGGTCGGCAAGACGTGGCTCGGCCCGGCAGCGTAGTCACCGAGAGCGACGGGCGTGTGATGCCCCAGGAACGCCGCGCCACTGTTTTTGATCTTTGCAATTTGTTCGCGCGGATTGGCGGTCTCGATGTGAAGGTGTTCGGGCGCGAACGAATCGGTCAGCTCACAGGCATGGCTTTCATCGCGAACCAAGATCAATGCGCCAAACGCCTGCAAACTATCGCGTGTCAGTTCACTGCGGCTGAGCGTTGCGAGTTGCTTTTCGAGGGCTGCTTCACACGAATCCAGCAACGACTCGCTCCACGTAATCAGAATCGCGCTTCCCGGAGAGTGTTCGGCTTGCGCCAGAAGATCGGCGGCGACGAACTCTGGATTCGCCGTCTCGTCGGCAATGACGATGACTTCACTGGGGCCGGCAAACGAGTCGATGTCGACGGTGCCGTAAACATGTTTCTTGGCCAGAGCGACAAAGAGGTTGCCGGGGCCGACGATCTTGTTGACGGCGGGAATTTCGTCGGTGCCATAAGCGAGCGCGGCGACGGCCTGTGCACCACCGACTCGGTAGACTTCGGTCACGCCCAGTTCGTGACAGGTGGCGAGCATGTCCGTGTTGTAGGCACCGAAGGGAGTTGGCGGCGCGACGACGGCGATTTCAGACACGCCCGCGACTTGAGCCGGCACGACGGTCATCAGCACCGTGGAGGGATACGCCGCAGCACCGCCAGGCACGCAGACGCCGACTCGTTTCAGCGGCACATACCGCTGAGTCAGCTTGACGCCCGGCTTGGGTTCCAGAGTGACGTCACGGTGCAAAATGGCGGATTGAAACGCAGCAACGTTGTCGCGAATCCGACGAACCGAAGCGATCAATTCCGGGTCGGCTTCCGCGTGAGCACGCTCAAGTTCTTCGGCTGGAACACGCAGTTCGCTCGCGGCGAGCGATGACTTGTCGAGTTTTTCGCTGTAACGCAGAACCGCCGTCGTGCCGTCTTGTTGCACGTCTTGGCAGATCTTCTGGACCACTTCGATGGGCGTCAGCGGAGCCCCGAAAACGGCTTCCGTAAGGGCCTTCCCTTGGGGTGAGACGATGTCACCGCGGGGACTCAATTTCTCGCGCAGGTCCTGCAGGATCTCGGCCGAACCCGACCGTGCATCCACGCGAGTGATCAAAGGAGAGGTCGTGTCAGGCATTGCGGGAGTCGATGGGGTGCGTGCAAAAAACGGCCGGCGTCACATCATAGAAACGGAACCGCGTCGGGTACACGGGAGCAGTTGCGTCCGCGAATGATCGTCCACTGCGAGCCCGAGCTAGCTCCAGCTACACTGTGCGGCGAACGCGGACCTGCTACTCAAAAGCCGACCCTCATTTTAAAAATTGACGAAGCACTAGGATCCGACATTCAAATCGCAACCCGATGCGTCAGCGGACTGATCGTTCTCATGTCTTGCTCAAGCCTCGAGAGACTGAATCAACAGCGTGCTCGCCGCGGTTCCGTCTGGAAATCACCGGGCAAGTGCCCGGCGGCTCAGATGAACTCGTTGGAAAAGCCTTCGCCACTCAATGTTGATGAACCGCAACCGGAATCGAATCGAAACGACGCTTCTTTTGACGGTTGTTTTCGCGATCACGTTCGCGATGCGAATCGCATCTTGTCGGGAAAGTTTCTGGCTGGATGAGCTGCACACGGCCTGGGCTGTGTCGGGAACGTTTGGCGAGGTGGCCGAACGAGCGGCGGCTGGCAATCAAACCACCGGCTACTTTCACCTGATGTGGGTGTGGCGAAACTTGTTCGGCGACACCGAACTCGCGATGCGACTGAGCAGTGTCTTGGCCGGCTGCGCTGCCGCGTCGGTCCTTGCCGTGGCGGTACGCTGGCGAAGCGGCTCGATCGTCGGAGGCTTGGCGGCGGGCGTTGTCTTTGCCCTCGAACCCAACGCCATCTTTTTCGGATCCGAGCTACGCCCCTACGGAATGATCATGCTGTTCTCCGTGCTCGCGACTTGGTCCGCGATGGCTTGGCTGAAGGAACCGCTAACGCCTCCGGAACGAGCAACGGAATCTCGCTGGGCAAGCCGCGGTGGTGCGCGGTACCGATTGGCGATGCTGTTTTGGGTTTGCGTCGCGGCGTTGATCCACCCGACGTCGCTGGGTGTTCTCGCTTGGCTGATCGCGTGGGCATTGATCGCCGCGGTCCCGCTTAGACGTTTGCAGGTTTGGCGCGCGGATTTGATCGCCGTCTGTGTCGTTGCTGCGACGCTTCTTGCCCTCACGACGTCCTCCCTGCCGGAATCCTGGCGCCGACGAGACCATTGGCGTTCGTTTGCTTCGGCCGAGTCCTTGGAACAAATACTCACCATCTGGCACTACGGAGTCTTGATCGGGCTGCCGATGGGGATCGCGATGGCGGGCTTCCTAGTGAGACGTTTTCTGGCCAACAAGTCTTGCCAGACGCCTGCGATCCGACGTTCGACGTTGCTGCTCGGGCTTTTACCGATGTTGGTCGCGGTTTCCGGAACGATCGCTTTCTTCGTTGCGTCTTACGCGGGGCTGATTCCACTTTGGCACCGTCGTTACTTCATCGCCGCCTTGCCTCTTTTTGCTTGGACGGCGGGCGAGCTTGTCGCGTGGGGGCATGTGACGTTCACGCAAAGTCTATCCGTACGTTTTCGATCCGGCCGCCCTGCATCGGGCCGAGTTGAACGCTCGCAAAAGTGGATCGGCGTTGTTGCGGTGAGCATTCTGATCGCCGGACTCATGTACGCGTTCTACTGGCCGATTGGTCGATCAAGCCGCTGGCCGGTCTGGCGATACGAACGTTGGAACGCAGCAGCGAAGGCAGTCGATGCAAGGATCGAACCGGAAGATTCCGTTTGGCTGGACAGCGGGCTGATCGAAGCTCACTTTCTGCTCGACGATCCTTCCCTGGATCCCGTTTGGACGGATCTTGAGAATCAGTACCTGCGTTTTCCTCTCCTGGGACCGTATCGCATCGAGAAAGGTGACGAGGAGCCGCCGAACTGGGACCAAATTGAAATCTGCTCCGTTACCGAGCCCGGCGTTCGGTTGGGCAAACGACTTGATCAACTCCTCCGAGCGGGTGGCACACCGACATCGCGGCGAATCTGGCTGATTTCCAGATCATCCCCCCGTGCGATCGCGAGCTATCTCCAGCGGGCGTCGACTTTTGTGAGCCTCGAAGACGAAGTCGTTTTTCCCGGACGCCCGGCTGTGATCCTCTTGCGAGTGAAGGACGCCCCGTAAATTCGGTACTTGATCTGACGGGAGACAGACCAAGTTTCCTCGAATGGGATGACGATGTTCTACACTGGAATCATGAACCGACTGCCGAATTATCTGCTGACGATCCTAATAGCGGGAATCACGCTGAGCGGAGCTGACTGCGCCGCAGCCGAGCCGGATCGGTCCGACTCAACGTCTACAACGGCGGCCGAACGGGGATACCGGTTCCTGACCGAACGCGCCGTCCTACCGGGCGACTTTACGCAGTCGACCGTTGATGCGTTGTGGACTGTTTGGCCAGAACCGCTGCGAAGCGAAGCCGAGAAGGCGACGCCGGAGCAGCGACGCGAGATGATTTACGAGCGGTATGGGCTGACGATCCGCCCGGGCGATGACTCCGGCAAACCATTGCAGTACGTCGTCGAAAAAAACGGTCGCTGGACGATGAACTGTTTCTCGTGTCATGGCGGTAACGTTTACGGAAAACCCACCCCGGGGGCTCCCAACAACCGTTTCGCACTCCAGTCGCTGACCGAAGAGATCGGAAAAACCAAGATCACTCAGGGGCTGCTGCCAGGCCGCATGGAGCTCGGCGCCATGTTCATTCCGCTTGGAACGACGAACGGAACCACGAATGCGGTTGTATTCGGGATGGGACTGATGAACGGCCGGGACGCCAAGCTAAACGTGGTCGTCAAGCCGCCGCGGATGTTCACACATCACGACATGGACGCTCCGCCCTGGTGGCATTTTCACAAGCGACCGAATTTGTACATCGATGGGTTCGCCCAAAAAGGTCATCGCGGTCTGATGCAGTTCACTCTGGTTCCTGAGAACGGACCCGAGTTCTATCGCGAAACCGAGGATGACTTTCGAGACGTCTATGCGTACTTGGAATCGTTGCGCCCGCCGAAGTACCCGGCAGCGATTGATGCGGCCTTGGCAGAGCAGGGCAGGGCAGTCTTCCAATCGAACTGCGCCGAATGCCACGGTACCTACGGCCAGGATTGGACTTATCCAAACGTGCGCGTGCCTCTGGATGAAATCGGGACCGATCCCGTTCGCTTGAAAGCCCTCACGGTCGAAGGGAGGCAGAAGTACGCCGACAGTTGGTTTGCGCACGCGGGCGAGCCGGATGAGCAAACGACCGTTGTCGAACCGGATGGTTACGTTGCACCGCCGCTGGATGGTGTGTGGGCCAGTGCGCCTTACTTCCACAACGGCAGTGTGCCGACGCTTTGGCATGTTCTGAATCCTGAGAAACGCCCAGAGATTTGGCGACCGAAGTCTCAGGAGTTGGATGAGAGTCGCGTCGGAATTTCGATCGAGGTCGTCGACCAAGTTCCGAAGACGGATGACATGGTTTTCCGGCGCAGCTTTTTCGACACCCGAAAATTTGGCAAAAGCCGCACCGGGCACGATTACCCGAGTGAGCTGGACGCCGCCGAGCGGAATGCGGTGCTTGAGTATCTGAAGACGCTCTGAACGAACTTGCCGACTACTCGTCAGCCCATCTCGGGCGTATAACTGTCGCGACAAGTTTCTTAAAACCTAGTGCCGTCATTTGCGGCAGTTGATGGAGTTGATTTGATGAGCAAAACGCAGATTTTGGCCGCGCAAGCCGGTGAAGTGACGCCTGAGATGGAATTTTGCGCCCAGCGCGAAGATCTGCCCGTTGAAACCATCCGTGACGAAGTTGCTGCCGGACGAATGGTCATCCCGGCCAACAAGGTCCACGCCGCCGGTGCTCTTGAACCGATGTGCATTGGTGTCGCAGCGAAGTGCAAAATCAACGCGAATATCGGGAACAGTGCCGTCACCAGCAACGTCGGCGAAGAACTCGAAAAGTTACACACCGCCGTTCACTTTGGAGCGGACACGGTGATGGATCTTTCGACTGGGAAAGACATCGATAACATCCGCCGCAAGATCATCGACAAAAGCCCGGTTCCGATCGGGACGGTTCCGATTTATCAGATGCTGGAGGAACTGGGCGGAAACATCGAAGACATGAATGCGCAGCACTTCTTGGACATGGTCGAGCACCAGGCCAAGCAAGGTGTGGATTACATGACCATCCACTGCGGCGTGAAACTGGAACACTTGCACTTGAGCATCAACCGCGTGACCGGCATTGTCAGCCGCGGCGGTTCGTTGATCGCAAAATGGATGATGTCCCACCAAAAGCAGAATCCGCTTTACGATCATTTCGATGACTTGTGCGACATCATGCGAGAGTACGACGTCACGTGGTCGCTGGGTGACGGCATGCGTCCCGGTTCGATCGCCGATGCATCGGATGAAGCTCGGTTTGCCGAACTGGAAGTCCTCGGCGAATTGACCAAACGCGGAAAAGAGCTTGGCACGCAGGTGATGGTCGAAGGCCCCGGTCATGTGCCGATGCACCAGATCCAAATGAACATGGAAAAGCAGGCGGAGCTTTGCGAAGGTGCACCTTTCTACGTGCTCGGTCCTTTGGTGACCGACATTGCCCCCGGCTACGATCACATCACCAGTGCAATCGGGGCGGCGATGGCGGGCTGGCATGGCGCCGCCATGCTCTGCTACGTGACGCCGAAAGAGCACCTCGGCTTGCCGAACGAAGAAGACGTCAAGCAAGGTGTCATTGCCTACAAGATTTCGGCGCACGCCGCCGATGTGGCGCGTGGACGCAAGGGAGCACAAGACCGTGATGACGCGCTCAGCAAGGCTCGATTTGAGTTCGACTGGAATGAACAGTTCCGACTCGCGCTCGATCCGGAAACCGCGCAACGTTATCACGACGAAACCTTGCCACAAGACACGTTCAAGAGCGCCCACTTTTGCAGCATGTGCGGGCCAAAGTACTGCTCGATGAAAATCACCGAGGACATTCGCAAGATGGCCAAAGAAAAGCAGTTGGTGGAACTGCCATCGGCCGAGTAGGCGATGGCTTTCTGCCGAGTCACTCGCTCTATCAACACTCACGCAAGCGTCGCGGAGCGAAGAGCAACATGGACGTTATTCAGCGACCGCGGCAGTGTCCTCGGTCGCTTTTTCTTTGCGCGGTCCGATCAGCAACCCGGTTCCGCGTAGCTTCCACAGAAAGAAGGCCGCGCCGGCCAGCATCATCATGCTGGAAACCAAAAAGATCCTTTGTGGGGCGTCGGCAAAGTAAGGCCGGATGACGGTGTACATGACGCCGGCAACGGTCAGAAACGCAAACGAGACGGCATTGGCAGTCCCGAGGAACTGACCACGCTCACCGTCGGGTGAGAGTTTCTGCAAAAGCGATTGAAGCGGAATGATGTAGAAACCCGCGAAAAAGCCCGCACAGAGAATGAACAGTGAGACGTTGCTGAGCGCGACGCGGACGAGCGGTCGTGCGTCCGGCATCCAAGGATCGACCACACCGAGTAGCAGGAAAAAGGTGACCAGGCCGAGAGCCCCGATGGTCGTCAACCGTGGCTCGATGCTATCGCCGGAAATAAACCCCGCGACGGCGCATCCCAATCCGATTGCAACCCCCAACACACCCATCAAGACACTGGCTTCGGTGTGATTGATGTCCAACACCACCGAGTACTCCGGCAGGATCATCAACGCGAGACCGGCGAGCAGGTAAAAGTATCCCCAGGCCATCATGACCATCAAAAGACGTGTCTTGGACATCTCCCGCATTGTTTCCCAGTAAGTCGAGAACGGGTTCCAGTTGTATTTCAGCGACTTGTCGCAAGGTTCCAGCGGCGTGATCAATCGAGCCGAGACCCAACCGAACACTGCAATGAGCACCAGGATCGCGCCGGGTAACCAACGCAGTCCCTGGGCCTCGTCGGTGGATGCATAAAGATCACTTGTCAGTCCGGCCAAAATTGTGCCAGCGATCACCGCCACGTTGGTCAGCATATTGATCGCGCCGTTTGCACGGCTGAGATGTTTGACGGGAACCAACTCGGGAATCATCCCATACTTGGCCGGTCCGAAAAACGAACTCTGACACGTTAGTGCCGTCAACGCGACGAGCGTGATGGGGAGGTTTTGAAAGTAGAAACCGATTCCGGCAACGATGGCGATCGGGATTTCTGCGATCTTGACCCAAATCGTCACGTCGCGTTTGGAATGGCGATCGGCGACTTGTCCAGCGAAACCCGAAAGCAGCATGAAGGGCACCGTAAAACAGATGCTGACGATCCCCTGGCCCCCTTCGCCAAGATCTCCTTGCCAAGCACCGTCGACGACCATGAACGTCAAAACGACTTTGAGAACGTTGTCGTTCATCGCTCCAAAAAACTGAGCGATCATCAAGCCCAGGAAACCCGGATTAAAGAGATGGTGCGACTTGGGTTTCACGATGATTCTCGGGTGGATCCGGAGGGTGACGTCGTTACAAAGGTCTTGCGGTTGCCGGTTGATTGCGTCCAGAGCGTGCGGATTCTACCAGCCAGATCGGTGCTCAGAAGCCGTGCCGGAGCCTACCATTGCAGACAACCGAGCCGCTCCCTTGTTTCCTTCGGGTGGGAGAGCCCAAAACGTCCAGTGGTTTACGGAGCTCACCCTGGTGTTTCCGAGGCGTTTCTGTCACAACAGCTTGCTCGATTTGGGAACGCTTCGGAATCAGCGGCGGCCGCTCATCGTCCTCCTGACACTCCGTGGCCGGTTTGTTCCTTCCTTCCTCCCACCCCGAGTCACCGATGTCCCAATTGTCAATCGCCGTCCATGGCGCCGCCGGTCGCATGGGCCGCCGTGTCGTCGCTCTCACTTCTGCGGATCCGCTGCTGGAACTGGTCGCCGCGATTGAAAATGACCAGCATCCTCTCCTGGGCCAAGACGCCGGTGACTTGGCGGGCGTTGAAACGCTGGACATTCCGCTGACGAGCAAGTGGCCGACCGACGCCGAGGTGGTCGTCGACTTTTCACTTCCCGAAGCCGTTGACCGCTGCCTGGACAAGTGCCTGGCCCACGACACAGCGCTCGTTCTGGCCACGACCGGCATGACCGACGCACAAGTCGAACGATTGAGGGACGCCAGCGAAACGATCCCGATCGTGTGGGCGCCCAGCATGTCATTGGCCGTCAATCTGTCGATGAAACTGGCGCAGCAAATCACTGAAAAGCTGATGGATGTTCCGGGCGGTGTGGACATTGAGATCATCGAGCGACACCATCGCTTCAAAGCCGACGCGCCCAGCGGAACGGCACTCAAGTTCGGTGACTTGATCGCTGAGAAGCTGGGGGACGAAACCAAACACGTCCACGGCCGGGAAGGCCACACGGGAAAACGCAGCCGCGACGAAATTGGTTACCACGCCGTTCGTGTGGGTGACAATCCGGGCGAGCACACGATCGTCTTCGGCATGCTCGGCGAACGCATTGAACTCAACGTTGCCGCAAGCAATCGTGACTGCTACGCCTCCGGGGCTCTCGCCGCCGCCAAGTGGTTGGTGGAGAAACCGGCGGGCATGTACGACATGTTTGACGTTCTCGAGATGTCATGAAGTGTGACGAGGGCTATCGATGCGACGTCTGCGGTGAAGACGTCACATCGATTGTTGAAAGCGACCTTTATCTGCGATTCGTGATCGGCGAATTGGATCCCGAAGTCCTTCATACCAGTCCGGAACGACACCTGCGTTGCAATCCCGTCCTCGCGCAGTTCATTGAGGCCGACGATTGGGAACCCCTCCACGTCGACGGACCGATGGGACGAGACGAGCTTGATCGCGAGTTTGTGAGTGAACGTGTCATTCGAGTGACTCGAGGCTATCTTCGGCTGCAAGAGATCAGCCGCTGGCCGGGAGACCGAGATCTCCGTGAGTACCCACTCGAAGATGTAAGAGAGCGTTACTCGTAGAACAAGCTTCCAGCCCACTCTTCGTAGGATAGGCTTCCAGCCCACTCTTCGTAGGATAGGCTTCCAGCCTGTCTCTTGAAACGGACAGGCTGGAAGCCTGTCGTACGGGAAAAACCCAACGATCGTAGAGCACCGGAAGCCTGTCGGACGGGCGTTTTACGCGTAGAGCTGGATGGCCTTGATGATGTCGTCCAATTCGTTGGGGACGGCGATGGCTTTGTTGGCGTGCGACGCTTTCGTGACGCCGCGACTGCCGAGTGTTTTGTGAAAGACGTCCTGGTCCGTCGTGTGATAAGCCACCGTTGCCGTGGGGTCCTTTAGTTCATGCCCCGTCAACACGCACACGACCCGGTCGCTGGGTGCGATCACGCCTTCGCGGCGCAAGACCTTTGCACCGGCCACACTGGCAGCGGAAGCAGGTTCGCATCCGAATCCGCCCGCACCGACTTTCGCTTTAGCATCCAAGATCTCTTGGTCACTGACTTGGCGAACGACGCCGTCACAGAACTCGAGTGCACGAAGGCATTTCTTCAAGTTCACCGGACGGTTGATTTCGATCGCGCTGGCAAGCGTGTCGGCTTTGATGCCATGTCGATCCATGTGATCGTTGTATTCGCGGATCGGATCCAAGTTGACGTGACCACCGTTCCAGCGAACGCCACGTCGCTCATGAAGCTCGTACAACGTGTCCGCACCACTGGCATTGATGATTGCCAACCGAGGCACTCGATCAATCAACCCGAGTTGCTTCAGTTCCATGAACGCTTTGCCAAACGCGCTGCTATTGCCCAGGTTGCCTCCGGGGACAACGATCCAGTCGGGAATTTCCCAACCGAGCGATTCGAGAACGCGGAACATGATCGTCTTTTGGCCTTCCAAGCGAAACGGATTGACGCTGTTGACCAGATAAATTCCGAGTTCACGAGCGACTTCGCGGACACGCAACATCGCATCATCAAAGTCACCGGCGATTTGCACGGTAAGCGCCCCGTAGTCGAGTGCTTGGCTGAGTTTGCCGTACGAAATTTTGCCGCTGCCGATAAAAATGATCGCCTTCATGTGCTGCGTCGCGCTGCAGTAGAGCGCCAGCGATGCCGACGTGTTACCGGTACTGGCACAAGCGGCTCGTTGGGCACCCAGCAATTTCGCGTGCGTGATCGCCGCGCACATGCCGTTGTCTTTGAAACTGCCCGACGGATTCATGCCTTCGTACTGAAGGTGCAACTGCCCGGCGTTCATGCCGACAAACTTGCCCACCGCGTCGGCTTGTTGCAGCAGGGTCTGGCCTTCGCCGACCGTCACAATCTCACTTTGAGCCACGAACGGCAACAGTTCGTGAAACCGCCAGACGCCCGAGAACCGAACCGGGTTGGTCCGCTGGCTCCACATGGCCTCGAAATCACTCAGCTTCGACGGCACGGCAGCGCGGTCCCAATCGTACGTCACATCCAACAAATACCCGCACTTGGGGCAAGACGTGTGCAGCTGACCGGTATCGTACGTCGTTCCGCACTCAGGATTGATGCAGCGTTGGAATGCAACTTCGGTTTGCGTGGAAACGCCAGACGGTGCGGATTGAATCATGGAACGCAGTAATTGCTTCGAGAAGAGTCGACATCAAAGTCTCTTCAGACTGAATCGGCCCAGATCATTGGTGAGCTCGATTTTGTCCCCGACGATCGGGTTGATCTGTGCAAGCCGACGTGTCGATTCTACCGTGTGCATGGAATCCGACTCACCAGCAAAATCTCGCCAAGCTCGTCAATTTCACACATTGCACGTGCAGACGTTACAGAACTCGCCGCCGCACCCGTGGCAACCAAACCAATCATGGAAAACGTGAATCAACCCGAGACTCCCGCCCGGCAACCAAATGGCGAACAACCGCCACGCGAAGTCTCAATGTGGAGCCGATTCGCGCTCTTTGCGACGCTTTCGACGATCGGAGGAGGCGTGGATCTGTGGAGCAAAGCTGCCATCTTTGAATGGCGAGGGCTGCCGACGCAGCGGGAGATCTGGTGGGTCTGGGAGCCTTATTTCGGCATTGAAACGGCCGTCAACATCGGTGCCGTTTTCGGCATGGGCGCCGGCATGGGGACTCTTTTCGCCGTAACATCCGTGATCGCCGCGATCGGAATTGTGATTTGGCTGTTTTGGTTTCGGGCGGCCGAGTCACTTTGGCTTACCTTCGCACTGGGCCTGGTCGGCGGGGGGATTATCGGCAACCTTTACGACCGCCTTGGAATGTGGTGGCAGGAAGGGTATCCCGAGCAGTGGCGGAGCGGCGTCCGAGACTGGATTCTTTGGCAAATCAACGATCAGTGGACCTGGCCGAACTTCAATATTGCGGACTCCTTGCTAGTGGTCGGCGCGGGGATGTTGATTCTGCAAAGTCTGTTCCCGACGGCTTTCGGCGGGCCCTTTCAAGTCGCCGGCGAATCCGATTCAAAGGAGAATGATGATGAGTGAAACGGCAGACCGAGGCACGCCGGATCATTGGCAAGATCTGGAGGAGGGACGTCTCGCGGCATTGCTCGAGATCGCTCAACAAGCCGGCGCCCACACGCTCAAGTATTTCGGCAGTCAGGTTCTGCAGGTCGACGCAAAGTCCGACGACTCGCCGGTAACGATTGCGGACCGCGAGGCCGAGTCGCTGGCTCGAGAGTTGATTTCGGCCCGATTTGCCGCCGACACGGTGCAGGGTGAGGAGTTTGCCGAGCAGGCCGGCGATTCGCGTTACCGCTGGGTGATCGATCCGATCGACGGAACCAAGTCGTTTATCTGTGGCGTGCCGCTGTATTCCACCTTGCTGGCAATCGAAAAAGATGAAATTCCAATCGCCGGAGTGATTTTGATTCCGGCACTCGGCGAATTAGTGGTCGCGGCCGATGGGCTCGGTTGCTGGCATCGCTCGGGTTTGGGACGCGATTGGACTCGGGCGCGAGTTTCAGAAAAGACGAAGCTTTCCGAAGCCGTTTTTGTGACCAGCCAAGTCGACTCGTTCGCCGATCGTGGTGCCGGAGCGGGTTATCTGGGGCTTCAGGAGCAAAGCTGGATCACCCGCTCGTGGGGTGACGGCTACGGCTACCTGCTGGTGGCGACAGGACGAGCCGACTTAATGGTCGATCCGATCTGCAACGCGTGGGACGTGGCGGCAATGCTGCCGATCATGCGAGAGTCGGGCGGACGCTTCACGGACTGGAAAGGCCAGGAAACCGTGCGTGGCGGCGATGGCCTGGGCACCAACGGGGGCATTCATGACGCGGTGCTGGACGTTCTGGGTTGCCGGTAAATCGGCGGATTTGTTATCCCAAGGCGGGGACGTTTTTACACCGGTGACTTTCCACGGAGGCGAAGCATGTCTTGGCGAAGAATCTTTTCGGCTGTAGGCCTGGTGGCGGTTGTGATGGTCGTCGTGGTCGCCGCACAGGGGCCCTCGGTGCCGCTGTCAACGTTGCAGCAAGATCCGGCCGAGGGGCGGGGGCAAGTCGGGGTATCAGGCGAGTTGATTGGGTTTAGCGGTCTTAACGGCTCGGGAAGTCAAACAATTACGTTAGTTCATACCGGAAAAATGCAAATCGCCGTGTATCATATCGATGGATCGGGCCAAATCCACTTGGTCAGTAGCCGCCCGATTGACGACGACTTTTCCATCACTCTGAACGCCACCGCACCGTTGCCCGGCCAAATTCGACCTTTGGCCGATCGAGTCAAATGAACTTGGGCGACGTCGACTGCGTCCGCGTGGAGAGGGTGGATGTCGCGTCCAACTGACCGCATGTCCTTTGATCTTCTTCATCGCTCCTGAAACGTCACCCGCCCATGTCTTATCTGTCGCTCGACGAAGCCGCTGCAAAACTGGGAGTTGCTCCGGACCGTCTCGTTGAACTCCGAAGCCAAGGTCAAATTCGAGGATTCCGCGACGGATCCAGCTGGAAATTCCCGGAATCCGAAATCGAGCGTCTCGCCGAAGATCTTGCCGCCGACGACGGTTTTGGCTCGGGAATCCTCGTCGATGAGTCCGGCACCGGCGCCGGCAGCATCATCGGTGGCGAAGGCGGCGATGAAGGGCAGGGCAGCGACCTGAACATTGGCGGCGAAGCGACCTCCGAAGGTGGCAGCGACGTCAACTTGGTGACCGAACCTTCGGGCACCGGCAGCGATGTCGCACTGGTGGCCTCCGACAGCGGAATCGACAGCGACGAAGACTCGGTGTTTGACACCGACGAAGGCGATCTGATGGAGATCGATTCGGCCGAGCTCAAACTGGACGAGCCCGCGATGCTCCGCGACAGCAACGATTCCATCGATATCGCCATTGATCCCAAGGAAGGCAGCACCGGGCCGGTTGCGAAGGCGGACATCAAAGAAGCCGCTGACAAGCTCTCGATCAGCGACGTCGATATCACCGACGAAGCCAGCGAAGACGATTTTGCACTTGTAGGCAACGCTTCTCTCGGTGACGAGGACAGCGACGAGCTCATGCTCGGCGAGGAATCGGATTCACTCGACATTGATGCGATCAACGAAGACTTGAAGTCAAAGGCCGCCAGCCAAAGCAGCTTGGAGCTGATGAGCGGATTGGAAGATGGCAGCACCGACAAGCCCATGAAGAAATCCTCGGCCGGTGATGTCCTCAGTGAATTGGACCTGATCGGTGCCGAACAGTCCGGTGGGGGAAGCGATTTGATCACCGG
>JBCBOO010000011.1:49310-49637 GCA_039821235.1 Planctomycetota bacterium | reverse complement strand
GCCAACGACCCGCGTTCGGATTGGAATGAATGGCGGGCGTCATCACCAGTTTTCGCGGGGGATGAGATTTGGCGAGTTGATCGGATAGCCGTTTGACGAGCTCAGGTGAGGCGGATTCGCTGATATCGTTGCGTTCGACTGCGATTCCATTTTCAAAGGGTAAATCTGCGTGGTCGTACAGCTCGCGTTCGACCAATTCGCCGGTGGAGAAATCGCGCCATTCGACCAGCCGGTAGCGGTCGGTTCGCATGGAGTAACCCATGTATTCAACGCCATCGCGACGCCGGTAGTATTGGCTCATTGCCTCTTCGTGAATTTTAGTTTCGG
>JBCBOO010000011.1:0-49300 GCA_039821235.1 Planctomycetota bacterium | reverse complement strand
AATTCCGACCAAGTCGCAAAGTGTTGGATAGAGATCGAGTAGCTCCACGAGCTGGTCGGTTTGCCCACCGGGATTCTTGGTCTTTGGATCAAGGATCAGCAAGGGCACGCGCGTATCGATTTCGTAATTTGTCATTTTGCCCCAGCCGCGGTTCTCGCCAAGCTTCCAGCCATGGTCGCTCCACAACACCACAACCGTATTGTCAGCCAAACCTTCCTTGTCCAAAGCGTCCAGCAATCTCCCGATCTGAGCGTCGACGTAGCTGACGCAAGCGTAGTAGCCATGGATCAGCTGACGACGTTTCGCTTCGGGCAGTTCCTCGGAGTCCCAAGGTGCCGGCATGTCGATGAGGTCGACGTAATGCGAGAGCTCGCTGTTGTTATGCATCGCATAGGGCGGCGCCCCTTCAATGAGCGTCTGCTTCGTGGGTACGGGAAGCTTGTCGGGATCGTAAAGGTCCCAATATTGTTTTGGCGCGACCCAAGCCAGGTGTGGACGTATAAAGCCCATTGCCAAGAAGAACGGTGAATCCTGTTTTCCAAGTCGGCGGAGGTCTTCGATTGCCAACTCCGTTCTTGCACCATCGAGCACTTTGTCGTCCGCCAAATCAGGTGCCGCCGTGCTCGGACGACGCAAGTTGTTCTTTCGCCAATCGTTCTTTGGCAGTTTTTGCATCTCGGTTCGCACGAGGTCTCGAGTCCCCGTGGGGTAGGGATCGGGAAGGGCCGGCAGTGCGCGAATCGGCTCGCTCCAGGACTGCGGATCGGGCGTCGGGTTGTGATAGATTTTGCCGTGACTCACCGCGGTGTATCCATGCTTGCGAAACCATTGCGGCATGGTCACGGCATCCGGTTTGGCCTCACGGAAATGAATGGGCAGCGTCCACACTCCCAAGCGATCGGGACGCAGACCCGTCATGAGGCTGGCTCTCGATGGATTGCAAACTGCTACTTGGCAATACGCCCGATTGAACCGCATTCCCCGACCAGCCAAGCGATCGATGTTGGGCGAGATCGCATGCAGATCACCGTAGCAACCAAGGTTGGGACGAAGATCATCGACGGCGATGAACAGAACGTTTTTCGTCTTGGGCGATGTCGCCTCCGCGAGCTTGATGCCCTCCGGATTCGCCGCTGCGCCTGTGCTGGAGTGTCCAATGGTAATGGCAACCAGGATCAGGAGTGATTTGAAATGCATGATATTTTTGTTGTGGCGTGCAGGGGCGCTACATTTCCGAAGGAGCGACGCGACTCTATCGCGTCTTGTCGAAACGATACAGATGGCTTATCCCACGGAATAAAAGCTGATTTCCGAACAGAGCGGGTCAAGCGATTGGTTGTAAGAGAGTAAGCCATCGTACAACAGCGGCGTTCTTCCACTCATGACTCATTCCGCACGTCGGATTCGATTTGACCGTCGCGTAGACGAATCACGCGCTTTGCACGTGCGGCGACTTCGTCTTCGTGTGTGATCATGACAATCGTCTTGCCACCTTCGTTGAGTGACTCGAATAGGTCGAGCACTTCCTCGGTGGTTTTGGAATCAAGGTTCCCGGTGGCTTCATCAGCTAACACGAAATAGGGGTCATTGACGAGACTCCTTGCAATAGCGACTCGCTGTTGTTGCCCACCCGACAGCTCCGTGGGCTTGTGAAAGAGCCGATCACCCAGTCCCACTTGCTCGGCAAGCTCGCGGCACTTCGCGTTCGCGTCTTTTCCAATGAGACCCTGGTATTGCAGCGGCACCTTGATGTTTTCCAAGACGTTCAACTGTTGGAGCAGGTTGTACGATTGGAAAACGAAACCGATTCGGCGACCGCGAATCCTCGACAACTGGTAGTCTCCGATGGTCGAGACATCATCACCGGCCAGAAGGTACTTACCGCTGGTGGGTCGATCCAGGCAGCCGAGGACGTTGAGCAGAGTACTCTTGCCTGATCCCGAGGGGCCCATGATTGCGATGTACTCACCCTGAAGCACATTGAACGAAACGCCTCGCAAAGCGTGGACGGTCTCTCCTTTCAAGAAATACGTCCGATAGATGTCCTCGACGCGAAACGCAAAGTCCGATGCCGGGCGGGTTGCTGGAACACCGTCCGCCTGGTCGACAAGATTTCCCGTATTGGCGTTCATGGGGACCCTTGTTGAATTGCCATCGTGGACTTCTGTTCTGAAAGGAATATTGAAATCGCACTATTCATGACGCAATGCTTCAATCGGATCGAGATAGGCAGCTTTTCTCGCGGGATAGACTCCAAACAACACGCCGACGCCCAACGAGATTCCGAGTGACAGGACGACGGACCACATCGCAATCCGCGGTTCAAGCGAATCGACGATTGGCGGCAGCGACTCGGGCGAAAGTGTCTTGATGAGACGTTTGATCATTCGAAATACGGGACCAACCGAAAGACCGAAGAGGACACCGGCGAGCCCCCCACCTGCCGTCAGCACGACGGTCTCGATCAAGAATTGGCCGATGATGTCACTGCGTGTTGCACCGAGTGCTCGGCGGACGCCGATCTCACGGGTTCGTTCCGTCACCGTCGCCAACATGATGTTCATGATTCCGATACCGCCGACGAGTAGTGAGATTCCCGCGATCACAACCAACAGGACATTGAACATGGTGCGGGTTCTTTCGGCTTGACGCAGCAATTCGCGAGGGACCACGACCGCGTAGTCTTGCTTCTCGTGGAATTTCCGGAGAAGCGTCTCGATGATCTGTGCGGTCTCGTCTACTTCCTCAATCCGGTTGACTTCGACGGTAATTTGACTGAGCTCGACGTCTTCTCCGGTGAAGTTGAAACCTCGCCCTCCGCCGACGCGTTTCATGACCAAGTCACCGACACGTTGGCGGAGCGTTTGAAGTGGAATGTAAGCGTCGAGGTTGTAATCGCGCGAATCGAGACTACCACCAATTGCCGCCGAGGCCGTACGGTCTTTTGTCTGACCGATCACCGTGTAAAACTCACTGCCGACCCAAATCGCACGCCCGATTGGGTTTTCGAAAGGGAAGAGTCGTTTGGCCGTTTCATCGGCCAGCACGATGACTTTCTTACCGCGATCCCGCGGTGACAGCCAGCGGCCTCGCGCGATCTTGAGGCGGTTCAGTTCCAGGTACTCTTCGACGCATCCGACGAGTTTCGCATCTGCGGTGCGATCATCCAGCCGAAGCTCGAACTTCAACTCCCGCATCGGAATCGCACGACGGATGTTGGGGATGTTCTCAACGATCCTCCGGTAGTCCGCTCGGAGTAGGCCATAGGTTTTTACACGACTGTTCGCTTCCTCATCGCCTGAGTTCGGTTGTACCGTACGCACGATGACGTTCTTGGCGCCCAACTCAAGAATCTGCTGTTGGGCGCGATAGCTAACACCTTCTCCCATCGCCACGAGCCAAATCACGGTGGCCGTCCCAATGAAGATCCCCAGCGCCGCCAAACCCGCCCGAAGTTTTTGAACAAGGAGGCTCTTGATTCCAAGGTCGACCGTTTGAAAAAACTGCGCGATCAAGAGGAGGTCTCCTCTGCGGCTGTTTCCAATGAGTTTTCCGCCACGGGAGATTCATGAGCGTAAGGGTTCAGCAGTACTTCATCTCCTTCGAGCAGTCCTTCCGTGATAATGGTGAAGACTTCATTGCTGTCGCCTTGTTTGACTTCGCGTCGAGCGGGGCCAGCGGAAGTTTGAACCCAGCAGAAAGAACGATCGTTTTGTTCGACAAGGGCTGCAACCGGCACGCGCAGGGCGTCCTTGTATTCGGCCACTTCGATTTCGACCTCGGCGCTCGTACCGGGACGAAGTCCTTCCACTGAAGGAAGAGAAACAATGGTGTCGTAACGGACTTGGTTTCCAGTCCACCAGCCCGCCGGTTTGGTGATCGATGCGACTTCGGTGACCGTACCCTGCAACATACGCGTCGGCGTTTGCACCGTCGCCCTCTGCCCGATGCTGACTCGTTTGACGGCTGATTCATGAACGCCGACTTTGACCTGCATCTGCCGCAGGTCCGGCATCAACAATAGAACCTGATTTTTGTGGACGTTGGTGCCTTCCGCGATGGGCGCTGATTCCCACTTGGCAGCGTTTGGGTGGATGACTAGTCCACTTCGTGGAGCCCTGATCGTGCAATATTGCAATTCTTCGACGGCACGATCACGACGCGAGTTGTCCGCCATTGCGCGTTCCACGTTCGCCTTGTGGGTCGCTTCGACTGACGTCAGTTGCCCCTTCAGCGATTGAAGTTGTTCTTTGTACGTAAAATCTTTGAGGACTCCCAATTGCGTTTGCTTGAGTTGCAGGTTCAGTTCGGCTTGCTTGACCGCAAATTGCTTCTCTTCCACCTCCAGTTCGCTGAGGTAGCCACTGTCTGCCATCACGCCAATATGCTTCACTCGCTCGCGAGCATTTTGCAACGTTGCCTTTGCAATCGTGAGATCCTTTTTGAGGGTCAGCAATTCCGATCGAAACCTGCCCTGATCATATTCTTCGACAGCGATCTTCGCGCGTGCCACTTGCGAGGCCGAGCGATCTGCCGCGGACTGTGACCAGTTCGCATACTTTGTACGCTCATCAACCTGCTCTTGAATGAAGAGCGCGTCAAGTCGAACGAGCTCATCACCTTGGTTGACAAAGGTCCCGCTATCGATGATCCAAAGCACCGCGTTGTAACCACGAACCTTGGATTTGACTTCCAAGTTCTCTGCGCTTTCGAGCATACCTTGTTCAAGGACCGTGACGACTAAATCACCTCTCGACACGACATGCGTCATGACCGTGGAACTTTCTTGCCCACGGAACCCTCCGGCCCATGCAACCGCTGCAATGCCCAAGCCCACGAGCAACCCAGCCGCAATCGTCGCTTGTGTTGCGGTCCGAATTCGGGAGGGCGGCGCTTCGGCAGATTCGAATTGCATGTTCATGAAAGCGGCTCCAGCATGGAACCGGAACCGCAGAGCAATCGTGATCGGAGTGGATGATTCATAGAACGGACGACGAGCCCTCAACCGAACCGGCGGCCTCCACTTGCGCCTCCGGCACGTTGGCAAGGGGATCGAGAATGACCGGCTCACCGTTGGTAAGTCCCTCGCGAACCCACAAGAAGAGGTCGCTTGTGTCTCCGATGTCGAGTGAGCGGCGCTGCGGCCCGTTTTCTTGTTGGACCCAACAAGCGCACCCGTTTTCCGTCTCGATACAGGCTGCGGCAGGGACGAGGAGGACATCCTCATGGCTCGTGATCACGATCTTAACTTCGGCGCTCATGCCGGGGCGCATTCCGCCTTCGGACGGAAGAGAGACGATGGCGTCATACTTCACGACATTTCCCGTCCACCATGAAGCCGGCTTGGCGACCGAAGCGACGAAAGTCACTTCAGCCGGCATCCACTTTCGATTCAAAGTGACTTCGGCTCGCATGCCCGGCTGAATGCGTTTGACGACCGATTCGTGGACGCCAACTTTGACTTGCATTTGAGTGAGGTCAGGCATCAATAGTAGTGTTTGATCCTTCCGGACCGTGGCACCTTCTTCGATATCGGGGGCTTCTTTCCACTCTTCGCCTGTTGGATAGATGACCAAGCCGGACCGCTCGGCGCGGATGGTGCACGCCAACAGTTCTTCTTGAGCACGTTCCAATCGTTTCTTATCAGCCAGTGCGCGTTCGACGTTCGCGTTGTGAGTCGCCTCGGCGGCTTTCAAGTCTCCTCCCAGCCGGATCAGCTCTTCCTTCTTCGTGAAGTTCTTGAGCACATCGATCTGCGTCTTGGTCAGTTGCGCCGTCAACTCGGCCTGTGAAAGCGCGAATTCTTTTTCTTCTAATTCGAGGTCGCTTGCATACTCACTTCGAGAGAGCATCTCCGAGTGTTTGAGTCGATTCTTGGCATTGAGCAGTCTTGATTCGGCAACGGCGAGGTTCTTTCGGAGCGCGGCGAGTTCGGAGACAAATCGTCCTTCGGAGTATTCGAGAATGGCGAGCTTGGCGCGTTCCACATCCGCATTTGATCGCGCCACTTGTGACTCGGCCAAGTGATAGAGCTTGGTTCGATTGCTGATTTCCTCCTCGATGGCAAGCGTGTCCAGTTGCACCAACACATCACCCGCTTGAGCCACCGTTCCACTTTCGACTACGAAGGTGATGGTGTTTTCACCGCGGACACGACATTTGATTTCGGTGTTGTTGGAACTTTCGAGCGTCCCCAATTCGGTCACGGCGACCGTCAAGTTCCCCCGTGTCACTGAATGAAGAAAACTCGAATCGACGGGCGTGATCCGTTTCGAAGAGGGCAAGAAGGCGGCGGCCACGGCTCCCAACGCTCCGATCAGCAATAGCGAAAAGCCAGCAAACTTCATGAACCCGACTCCACCGCCTTTGCATCAACGTTCGATTGCTCGGCATCAGCTTGATTTTGAGAAAGCGTTGTCCGCGCGTCGGCCTCGGCCTCGCGAATCAAAGCCGTGGGATTCAAAACAACTTCGTCGCCTTCCTTGAGACCAGCGTTGACTTCGATGAACACATCGTTGCTGTCGCCGAGCTCGATCAATCGCCGCTGTGGGCCCGTTTCCGATTGGACCCAACAACAGTTTCCATCGTCTGTTTCGATCACGGCTGCAACGGGAATGGTAAGCACATCTTCATGCACGGCCAGAATGATGTCGACTTCAGCGCTCATTCCGGGCTTCAAGTCTTCATCTGTGGGCAATTCGATGACGGTGTCGTACTTGACCACGTTGCCGGTCCACCAGCCCGCAGGCCGAGTGACCGTGGCGACCTCGGAAACCGTCGCCTCCAGCGTTCGGTCGGGCAGCGTGACGATGGCCTTCAGCCCTGGGTGAACGCGTTCGATGACAGATTCGTGGACTCCCAATTTCACTTGCATCTGCGACAAGTCGGGCATCAAAAGCAGTACCTGGTCTTTTCGAACCGAGGCGCCTTCGGTGATGTCGGGCGTCGTTTTCCATGATGCAGCGGAGGGATAGATCACGAGCCCGGCCTTCTCGGCCCGAATTACACAATCTTTGAGTTCTTGCGCGGCGCGATCGCGACGTTTGATCTCCATGGCGAGCCCGGCTTCATCCGCCGCCAGCTTCGACTCGCTCGCGGTCTTGTTCCCTCGCAACGTCTCCAGTTGCATCTTGCGAGTGAACTCCTTTAGCACCTTGATTTCAGTCTCTTTGACCTTCAACTCCAATTCGGCTTGAGTCACGGTGAAGGCATCGCCTTCGACTTGCAACTGTGTCACATAACCCTGGCGGAAAAGCGATTCCGAACGCTGGTACATTTTTCGCGCGGTTTGCAGGTTGCGCTTGTGCGCCGCGAGGTCCTTTTCCAAAGCCTGAAGCTGTGATCGGAACCGGCCTTTTTCGTAAGCTTCGATTGCGATCTCGGCCTGTTCCACGTTGGCTTGCGTTTGTGCGAGCGTGGCTTCTGCGATGAACGTATTGGTTTTCGTCAGGCTATGCTGTTCTTCAATGACCTTGGTATCAAGCCGTACCAATTCCTGTCCTTTTTCGACAACGGTGCCGGCAGGTACGACATAGGTGACCACACTGAATCCGCGCACCTTGCATTTGATTTCAGTGTTGTTGGAACTTTCGAGCGTGCCTTGTTCAGTCACTGACACTGTCAACTTTCCACGCGAAATCGTGTGTGTCAGCAGTGATGCGTTATCCGCTGATGGACCCGACGAAAGGCCTACCGTTACCGCTGCGCCAACAATCGCGAGCACACCAAGAAGAACGAAGAGACGAATGAAGATTCGATTGTTCGACTGCGGCTGCGCGATGGCGGGAGAGTCTTGGGGATGCAGGGCGGCTTCAGACATCGGAAACAGCAGGCGGGGGGAGCCGACAAGTGGGAGGTAGAGATTGGTAGTTCGCGCGGAAAGTCATGGCGATGTTGCTACCAGCCTCTCGTCCCATGCTAATGGGAGACCGGCTCGCGTGCCTTATCGTGGACACGAAACGGCCGGTTTTTTGCGAATCCCACGATCTGATCGGCGAGCGAACCCAGCGGGGCGTCTGGATCTTTGGTTGCGATTGTCTCCCGTGAATTCCCAAGCCATGCTGATTCCCTTGGCGGAATAGAATCGGCTTCCAACGCCTCGAAGGGTATCGGCGGAGGCAATTCCTCGATGGAGTCCATTGCCCCGATCGGTGCCGTGTCGGATTCAAACTCGAACGAGTTCTCGATCCACTTGCCTGAGGGATCTAATTGCATGACACCCATTTCTCGGTAAAGCCGGATGCGCGCGGCGTAATAGTTCAGCCAGGCGGCCAAGAAGCTGTTCTGTGAGTTCTGCAACGAGCTTTGGGCCGCCAACAAGTTGATCGCTGTCGTGGGGTTGATTTGGGGGCGAGCGCCAGGCTGTACCTGGGGCGGAGGCGTCAATAGAGACAGCTCGGTTTGGTCGACTCGCCGTAGCGCGATGGTCACCGCGCGGCGCTGAATTTCCAACTGGAGTTTCCGTTGTTGGAGCGTTCGCAGTAAGGCGCGAAGCCCGAGCTGGAGCTGATCTTGAGACTGGATAAGGTTTCGGCGGTTGCGCTGGTAGGTGATCAGCGCTTCGCGGTATCCGTTGCGTTCGAGCAGTCGAGCGAGCGGGGCATCAAATTCGATGCCGAGTCGCAGTCGGCTGGTGGAAGCCCGAAAATCGACCGGGTTATTCGGTCCCGTGCGAACATCACCGTTTCCGGTAATGCTCAAATCGGACTGCAAGGCATCGGCGGCGACTTGGATGGCTCGCCAACGATCCACCAACGCGGCACGGCCGTTCATGAAATCCAAACGGTTTTCGAGAGCGATTTGGAATGCGGCTTCCGGCTCCAGTTCGATGTCATCAACCGTAACCACTTCGAGACGAGCCTGTGCGGGGACCAATGCCAGTCGCTCGACCAATTGCAGGTAGGCTTGAATCCACCCCGTCAGTCCGCGAATCGTGACCGCAGGACCTTCAGCGGCGTATCCCATTCGCAAACGTGCCAGCACGGCGATTGTTTCCTCAAACCCGGCATCGCCCGATTCAAGTTCATCAAGTCGTGACTCCAATTTGCTTCGATCGCGTCGGAATCGAGCTTTCTCTGCATCGCTCATCGTTCGCTCGCGATCGGGCGCGACGTCTTCCATGCGCTCCAAGTCTCCGCGAGCGACTTGGAACAGTTCACGTGCCGGCTCGAGCAAACGCTCTGCCTCGACAAGAATGCGTTCTGGTTCGGAAACCAAGTCTCGCTCTTTCGCTTGTGCGAGTACAACATTGCGACTCAGCCGGACGGCATCAGATATCCACTCGGCGTTTGAGCTCATCAGCTCCGAGATGTTATCCTCGCTCATCGTGTCCAATAAGTCTTCTAAACGGACCGATGCTGCAGTGAATTGCTTTTTGAGATCGTCTCGCTCCAATGATGCCTCTTGCGAGAGGGCTACTTGTGGGCTTTCAAGCTGCCGGCCTGCCGCTTCGACGACGCCACGGAGTTGACGCAGCGAAAGATCAGCATCGACGAAGTCCTGTTGGTCCAAATCAGGTAGCTGTTCCGATAGCATCTCAAGCCGCGCGGTCAGACTGAGCAGTTCGCCTACATCGCC
Organism: Planctomycetota bacterium; assembly: GCA_039821235.1. Taxonomy (GTDB): domain Bacteria; phylum Planctomycetota; class Planctomycetia; order Pirellulales; family Pirellulaceae; genus Stieleria. Next base: position 39,724 of record JBCBOO010000011.1, on the reverse strand, counting down.
AATGCGGCGTTGCAACCTGAGCAGGTCATCTGCCAGGTCCGTTGTCTCCTTGGGGATGAGTTGGAACTGCGCTACCAGCTCTTCGTTCAGCTTGATCGGTAGATCGGCAGGAAGACCCAGTACCTGTGTCGTGTAGTTGTCGATGGCCAATTCAAAACCGTTCGTCTGGTCGAGCAAATTGGCGCGCGTGACTTCGATGTTCTGCCGAAACTGATCGACTTGAACAATGTCGATCAGTTCATTTTCGTAAAGAGCTTCCAGCCGATCGAGCGTTCGCAACTGCAGTCGAAGGTTGCCGTCGGTGTTGCGAATTTGCTGGGCCTGTTGAAGCAGTCCCAGATAGCCATTGACTCCGCCGAAACCTGAAAAGGACTGTAAGTTCGTTGTCGGCCCGAATCGTTGCGGCGCGGTGACCCCGAGTTCGCCGATGACGATTTGCGTGAAGAAACCTTGGCGAAACTGACTGTACGCGCGAAGGTTCGCCAGCAGTCGTCGCTCGCTCAGTGTCAATTGTTCGAGAGCGACATCGCGTCCCGCTCCTCTTAGCAACGGTTGGATGAACGAAAAATTCGCCAGCGAGCTTGCCAGACTCACATCGTTGCCGGTGAATTCCAACGCGAACGAATTGGCAAAGCCGACCAAGACTTCACCAGCGGTTGCAAACCGGCGGCTCGCCGAAACATCGTTGGTTACCGTGAAGCGATTGACCTCAGGTGTCGCGAACGGGCCTGAAACGAAGTAGCGGTTCAAGCCTGGATTGAATCCAATCGTCGCGGGAGTCAGATTGCCGTCGTGACGATAGGCGAGTCCGGTGCCGCCAAAGAACTGAGTGTCCAAACGGAATCGCTCCCCCGTGACATCCAGCGCCGTCAGGTAAAGCGTTTCCAACGCATTTTGATTGAGCGGCGAATGAACGTAGGCGAGCCTCACTGCTGAATCGACATCCAGCTTGACTTCATTCTGTTCCGTCAACTCCGCGTAATCGGCCAGCCGGACTCGCCATTCCGGATTTTCCAGTTGAGCGCGAACACCGTTGCGTCCCCATTGTGACCAGCCCTTTTTTCCATCAACGCAGTGCATGTAGCGATGGGACGCCGGATCATCTTTCGGCATCGGTGAGCAGTCGGGATGATAGGAATCAAAGTAGCGACTTCGCGGATCCATCTGGATGCTCAGATCGGACTGGGACCAACGCGGATCGGCGTTTCGCTCCGCAATCGTGCAATAGGCTTCCCGGTCTGCATTGAGTCGATGCTGCGTGGGCGAGCATCCCATGAGCGACTGAAAGACCATTCCCAGGCCAATGATTCGCAGCAATCGTTTTTCAGTTGCGGGTCGCATGGAGAAGTTTCGCGACGCTCGCGAGATGGCTTGGGTGATCGGTTGCGAAACTCGATACGAGCGACGCTTGCAGGAATGGTTTCTCCTCGGGTTGTTATCGTTACTACGGTCATTCAGCCATGAGCGATTGTGCGAGCCGCCGCGCCAGGCCGGACATTCCGCAAAGTCCAGCAGCGGTCGAAATCAACTTGTGTGCAAGCTCGTGCGGCAGCCTTTCGAGAAGGTTCGTACGCGCGGTAAGCTCGCTTATGGTTCGATCGCGCTTAGCCAGTTCTTTCGGTGGGACTTCTGGTCATCCGAGGGCTTCGCTGCTGACTTTAGTTTCCAACTTTGCGTGGGTTTTTTGCCGAGCGTTGCGGTTCGCTTGAGGAGTTCTCCCTTGCGATCGAGCAGGATCTCGATGTGGTCACCGACTTGGAATTGTGCCAGGTGTTTTGAAAGTGGCGTTCGCAACCGAAATCCATTGATGGCGAGGATTTCATCGTCCGTCACCAAACCGGCTTGGAATCCGGGAGCGTTTTCGGTCAGCTTTGAAATCGTTGCCTCACGAAGTGTGACCCCCAGCCAAGGTGTGTCTTTCGATTTCTTTGGTTCTGTGGACTCGCCGTCGTCGTCCTTCTCACCTTCCTCTTTCGTTGCGTCGCCGGTTACCTCGCCGAGTTGCAAGCCGTACCAGTCCATCGCCGGCTGGTAGTCGAGTGGGTCGGTGGAGTCGACGGCATTCGTGAACCAACCCTCCAAATCTATCCCGGCAACTTCACTGGCGGCGCTGCGGAATTCGGCTTCCGAGTATCCCGTCTCCAACTGTTCTTCGTAGAGCAACTTCAACACATCGGCGAGCGAACGTTCGCCATCGGTGGCGGCTTGGATTTCTGCATCCAAGAGAAACGCCACGACGGCTCCTTTGGAGTAGTAACTGACGCGCGTGTTCGAACTGTTCTCATCAGGACGATAGAACTTGATCCAGGTATCAAAGGAAGCATCACGGAGCGACTGGACTTGCTGGCCGTTCTCCGTTTCGATGCGTTCGATACTCGTACTAAATCGCTTCAAGAAAGCTTTCTCGTCAATCAAGCCGGCACGAACCAAGAAGATGTCTTCGAAGTAGCTGGTGATTCCCTCGGCAACCCAAAGGCTGTCGGTGTAAGTCTCGCGTTCATAGTTGTATTGGCGCAGTGGTTGAGGCCGAAGACGGCGCACATTCCACGCATGAAAGAGTTCGTGGCTGGCCAAACTCAACCAGTTCTCGTAGGCCGCGGGATCTCGGAATGCCCAACGGCTGGTTAGCATCAAACAGGAATAGTCATGTTCGAGACCACCCCCGCCTTCGCCGACGATGTTGAGAAACAGATAGTGGTCATAGGGGATCTGTCCCCAAAACGCGGCCTGCTGGGCAACGATCTTCTGCAGATCATTCGCCGCCTTGGTGCCATCCCAATATCCCGCGCCGTCACCGACTTGAACCAATTGATGGGGCACACCCTCGACTTCAAACGGGAACACTTCGATCTGACCCGCCGCGATGGGGCTATCGACCAACTGGTCAAAGTTCTTGGCGACAAAGTGGTGGGGTTGATCACTGGCGAGACTGCACGCAGACCGTTGCCAGCCGGCGGGAAGTTTCAAATGGACGTGGTGCTCGCGGTCGAGTTGGTCGGCGGGCGTGACGAAGGTGGGAGCTCCGTTGAGCACCGCATAATAGTGATTCGTGAAATTCGTTCGAACGCTGACTTCGTTGCAGTACAGCCGGTAGCGGACACGAAAGGTCTCTCCCGGCTTGGTTTCGATCGTCCAGCGGTTCTTACGTGTCTTCTGAAACGGCAACGGTTGATCATCGGCGCCAACGACTTCGAAGTGATCGATGTGCCGGGCGTACTCGCGCACCAGGTAGGACCCCGGCGTCCAGACGGGCATCATCACTTCGGTCGACTCGCCCTCCGCGGTGGCTTCCACGGTGACATGGATGTAGTGGTTGGCCGCTTGTGCGAGATCCACGGTGCAGGAAACCGCTGGAACATCCGAATCCTCGGCGGCCGAAATCGACGGCCAAGCTGCCGAGAGTAAGAAGACAAAGAAACCGAAAGCTGGCACGATCAATTGACGATTCATGGCGTCGCAGTGGATGCGTGTAGGGTGGAAATCAGGCGTCGCTACGTCCGGAGATGCCCCGCGCCGCGGACGATGTACTTGTAAGAGGTTAGTTCACGGAGCCCGCAAGGTCCTCTCGCGTGGAATTTATCGGTCGAGATTCCGATTTCGGCGCCGAATCCGAATTCGCCGCCGTCATTGAACCGTGTGCTCGCATTGACCATCACCGCCGCACTATCGACGCCCGCGGTGAACCTCTCGGCCGCTGCGTAGTCATCGGTGACGATCGCGTCGGTGTGGTGTGAGCCGTACCGGTTGATGTGCTCGATCGCTTCGCCAATGGAGTCGACCAATTTCAAACTGATCACCGGGCCAAGGTACTCTGCCGACCAGTCCTCGTCTTTGGCTTCCACGCAGCCTGCGACCATCGCCGCGGAGTCTCGATCGGCGCGAATCTCGATCGACTCGGCTCGCAGCTTTTTGGCGATGACCGGCAAAGCCTCTGCCGCAATCGAGCGGTGCACCAGCAGCGACTCGCATGCATTGCAAACGCCCATCCGCTGGCACTTGGCGTTGTGGATGATGTCGGCTGCCATGGTCACATTCGCTGCGGCGTCAACGTAGACGTGACAATTGCCATCGTAGTGCTTGATGACCGGCATCGTCGCTTCGCTGCTGACGCGCCGAATCAGTCCTTCGCCGCCTCGTGGAATGGCGACGTCAATCAAGTTCCCCAGCGACAAGAACTCGCCCACGGCGGCGCGATCCGTCGTGGCGACCAGCTGCACCGCGTCGCAGGGTACGCCGCACGCCCGAGCGGTTTTTGCCAAGACATCTACGATGGCGCGACTGCTGTGGATGGCTTCTTTCCCGCCGCGCAAGATGACGGCGTTGCCACTCTTCACACAAATGGCAGCCGCGTCGGCCGTCACGTTTGGGCGGCTTTCGTAGATGAAAAAGACCACGCCCAACGGAACTCGCTTTTTGACAATTTGTAGTCCACCGGGCCGGTTGAATCCGTCTAATACCTCGCCGACGGGATCCGTGAGCGCACTGATTTCACGCATCGCGCCGGCAATTCCTTCGATGCGAGTCGCATCCAGCCTTAAGCGATCCATTGCAGCATCGGCCAAGCCATACCCGGGCGCGGCTTCCAAATCCGCCGCGTTGGCTTCGATGATCGACGAAGCCGAGTTGACCAACGCATCGGCGGAATCGAGCAACCATCGATTCTTGGTTGCCGTATCCAGTGTGCTCAGCGCGGTGCTGGCTTGTTTGGCTCGCTGAGCCGTTTCCAGGCAATACTCACGCAAATCGTCGACGACGGCCGTGCTCATGATGGACCAGCGGGGAATCGGGGAAAAGCAGGTTCGAGGACGATACAGTACACATTTCAGGAGGTTGTGCTAGCGACGAGTGTATTCGGGCTCTCACCCAAGACGCGATTTGTCCGTCCGCGCTGAGATGCGACGCGTTGACGCGCGAGCAGGGCACCGATACCGTTGCCGGAGGATCGGAACTCGAGACGTCTGAACCCCAGAAGAAGGTGGTCTGCCGGGCATGAAATTTCTTTTTCTCGGTGATATCGTCGGCAAGCCCGGGATGAATGCCGTTCTCCGTAACATCCAACGTATCCGTGACGAGTTGGATCTCGACTACGTGATCGTCAACGCGGAAAACGCCTGTGATGGATCGGGATTGATGCCGTCCCAGTTTGAATCGTTGATCGAGACAGGCGTCGACGGCGTGACCCTCGGGGACCACATCTTCAAACGAAAAGAGATTATCTCGTCGCTGCAGAAAAGTGATCGAATCGTCAAACCGGCGAACTATCCCGAATCGGCAGCAGGTCGGCGCTGGACGATGATCAAACGCGTCGGTCGACCGCCCTTGGCGATCGTTTCGATTATGGGACGTGTCTTTATGCGGCCGGTCGACTGCCCCTTTGCCGCCCTCGATGAAGTTCTGGACGAAATCGGCTCCGCGACCCCCCACATCTTTGTGGATGTCCACGCCGAAGCGACGAGTGACAAACAGTGCCTCGGTCGCTACCTCGATGGTCGTGTGACGGCCGTCCTTGGCACACACACCCATGTCCCCACTGCCGATGCTTGCATCCTGCCCGGGCAAACTGCGTTTCAATGCGACGTGGGGATGTGTGGCCCTTACGAGAGCATCATCGGACGGGACATCGCTCGCGTGACTCAGACCACACGGACCGCGGAACCGACGCATTTCCATGTTGCCACGGGCGACGTCAGGCTTTGCGGCGCGATCATCGAAAGTGATGAAGACGGAAATGCCACCGATATTGTGCGATTCGAAGAACGCGTCGTCGTTGGCTGACCAGCCTCAAACGCTGGTCAGGGGTTGCTGTCTGCGTTGCCAACGAGAGATCATCGGCTGAACGATAACCGTGATCAGGATGATCGAGCCGCCGATGAAAAAGCCGGAACCCAGCATCTTGTGATCACCGAAGAAGATGATCCCGAGCGTGATGCCGTACACCGGTTCCAAGTTGTTCGCAAAGTTGATCGTGAACACACTCAACCGACTCAGCAGCTGGATATACATTCGATAGGCCAGCAACGTGCAGGCGAGAACCAAAATCGCCATCCACAGACACTCTCTCGCATTTGGAATCCAACGATCGGAACCGAGGTCAATTCCAAACAGCGGAGCGAATAAGAGTGCTCCACCGCAGAAGATCGCCGAACCGAACATCTCCCACATCACGATCTCTTGCGGATCCGCTTCATCGGCCAGCATGCCGTTGAAGATGGAAAACAACGTCGCCAAAATCGCGCCCACAATCGCCATGATAAAGCCGTAGTGGAACTGCGTTTCCGTTCGAAAAATCAAGTAAACGGCGAAGATGATCGCGCAGCCCAGGACGGCGTTGATCCACTCGAAGCGACACTTTCGATTGATCATCGGCTCCATGATCGCCGTCCAAAACGAAATCGTCGCCATCCCGATCATACAAATGGAGACGTTCGCGATCTTCACCGAAAGAAAAAACATCACCCAGTGGAAACCCAGGATCATTCCGTTGCCAATCAAACCCCATTTGGCTTTCCTCGAAATCGAGGGTGAGGTTCCCAAGACGGCGAACAGGATCACCGAGGCGGCGACGCTGCGATAGAAAACGACCTGCGTCGCGCTCAGCTCAATCCAGTTGCCCAAAACGGCCGTGATGCCCCACAGCACAATCACGAAATGGAGCTGGAGATAGTCACGCATGGTCGATCGGCGGATTGCGAAAGAACGTCGGCTGGTTCAACATACGAATTCGTCAGTCGAAAACGGTACCGACGTAGCAATGGCTTCAGGATCAGTGACGCGAGAAAACGCCGCGAGTTCGCGCGCAGCCGGCGTCAGAGGATAGCTTCCCAGTGATTGTCACCATAGACGGCCCCGCCGGTGCGGGAAAAAGCAGCATCGCCCATCAAGTGGCCGAGGAACTCGGGTACGAGTTTTTGGACACCGGTGCGATGTATCGTGCGGCAACCCTTGCTGCGCTTCGCGCGGGACTCGATCTCAACGATTCACCCTGCGTCGCCGCCTTCGTGGAAAACCTGTCATTGCGATGGGAAGATCCAAAAATCCTCTTGGATGATGAAGACGTTTCGAATCTCATCCGGACACCCGAAGTCACCGGATCGATTCGTTACCTTGCCGACGTTCCCGAAGTCCGTTCGAAACTCTCTCAATTGCAACGCGACATTGCGACGGGACGTGACATCGTCACCGAAGGCCGGGATCAAGGTGCGGAGGTCTTTCCCGCCGCGGAGTGCAAGGTCTTTCTCACCGCATCGCCTGCCGAACGAGCCAAACGACGGCAGCGTCAATTGGCCCAGGAAGGCATGACCGTCACCCTCGACGAAGTGCTGGCCGCACAGAATCAACGCGACCTGGAAGATCGCATGCGTGACATTGGAAGGCTTCGTGCTGCCGAGGATGCGGTCGTCGTCAACACCGATCACATGCAACCCGGCGAAGTCCTCGACACCATTGTTCAACTGGTCCGCAGCCGCGCCCCTCGCTGAGGCGTGTTCGGCAAGCGTCTGGATTTGGCGGCCTGCTACCCTTCAAGATCTGCAACGCAACCGCCCACAAGACTCCCAGGAGAACGCCATGGTTACCGCAACTTGGAACGGAACCGTCATCGCCAAAAGTGACAAGACCGTGATGGTCGAAGGAAATCACTACTTCCCAGCCGAAAGTGTTGACGAATCGTTTCTGCGACCAAGTGACTACACGACGCATTGCGGGTGGAAAGGCACGGCCAGCTACAAATCCCTCGAAGTCGACGGGCAGCTCAACGAAAATGCGGCGTGGTACTATCCCGAACCCAAGTCTCAAGCAAGCCAGATCAATGACCACTTCGCGTTCTGGAAGGGCGTCGAAGTCAAGGGTGAATCCGGGCCCGACACGACGGCGGATGGCGCCCAGTGCAGCATTTAAGCAACGGGAGATCAATGACTGACCGGCGAAACTGTCTCTCCCAGCCCCGCGCAGTGGGAATAGCTGGGAGAGATCTTTAGAGAGGGACAGAAAAGCGACGGTGATTGATCTCCCGTTGCTAAGTCATGAGTCGGCTGTCTCTGAGACCGCGCCACGAATAGCACGTGTTCAGTTTCACTCGTTCGCGAGTCCCTGATTCGGAAAAACCCAGATTCGGAAAAAATTTCAATTCATTAGCAACACGGCAGCACTCACACGCGAAAATCGGAGCACACCGATACCTACTCCCCCGCATGGAAATGTTGCGATGAATGTCACGAAGTTGGTCGTCCACCACTCCGCGAGCCCCCGTGACACGACGACCGTCGCCGACCTGAGCCGTTGGCACCGCGAACGCGGATTCTCGCAAATTGGCTATCACCAGCTCATTCTTGCCAATGGAACTGTGTCGGCCGGACGTCCTGAATCCATCATGGGCGCACACGCTCTCGGTGCGAACCAGAATTCCCTGGGCGTCTGCTTGATGGGCAACTTTGAAAACGAGACGCCGACCGGAGCCCAACTCAGCTCGCTGGTCACTGTCCTCCAGCGATGGACTCGCGAGTACCGCTTGCCGACGACCAGCATTTACGGGCATGGCGAGGTTCCCGGTGGAAAGACGGCCACCGCCTGTCCGGGACGCAACCTGAAATCGCAACTCCAGAATATCAAACTGCAGGTCGGACAAACCGCACCCAAGTTCACGCTGGAAACCAAGGTCCAAGACCCCAGCCTCAAACGCGCGCTCCGCAAAGCACTCGACGACGATGCACGACTGAGTTTCGGCGAAGTGCAAGACTTGGTTTTGTCAGTCGGCAACGACAATAACATCAGCCGACAAGAACTGCTGGACATGCAAGCGATCCTTGCCAACTCTAAGTCAATGGACCATCGAAGCCGTCAGCTCGTCGGCAATTTCCTGGCCGTCAATCCGACCCCCACACCGGCTCCTTCGCCATCATTGGGCGAAGGACAGTTGACAGCGAACTTCAAGCTCTCCGAGTTCGGTTGCCGTGACGGGACACCTGTGCCTGGAACGATGCGGAGTAACGTTCAGGAGCTGGCCGAGAACCTGCAAGTCTTGCGCAATACGATCTCAAAAGCGATCAACGTCAACAGCGGCTATCGAACACCGACTTACAACCGAAGCGTCGGCGGTGTTGCAAACAGCCAACACCTCTACGCGAAAGCAGCGGACATCCGCGTCAGCGGAATGAGCCCGTCCCAAGTGCATTCGCAGATTCTTTCGCTCATCGGCAGCGGCGAGATGAAACAAGGCGGACTCGGGCTGTACAACTCCTTCGTGCACTACGACATCCGCGGCACCGCCGCCCGCTGGTAGCATCGAATCAACCGGAACCGATGATTTGTCCGCAAACAAAAGTAGTGGATCGCTCCGCCGATCCAACTTTTCGTCAGCTGAACCAGTCGGACCGACAGAGCGGTCCACTACATTGAGACGGTCATGCCTGGTGAGATCTTTGAACCGAATGGCGAGTTTGCGATTCGTGAAAGACTCATCCCACCAAGAGTACCGCGCTCCGCATTCCGTCATGCCACAAACCCAGACGAATGGCTAACCCATCCCGACTAGCGACGGAGTACGGCTACGGCGAGGCTGGTCCCTGTGTTCCGATGCCATCCTGTCTTCAGCCCACAGCGACACAAGAGTTGGTCCACGAATAAACCGAATAGAACGAATGAAGAAGTCTTCCAAGGAGACATGGAGGATTCGTCCGGCGGTAAAACTGCCCGCGGATGGTAAGCAGCGGGAGCGCAGTAACGGACCGGTCTAACTGTCTCTCCCGGTTCCGCGCAGCGGGATAGTTGGGAAAGATCTCGAGAGAGTGGCATAAAAGCGACAGTGATTGCTCTGCATTGCTAAATCCGGTTCACAGTGAATTCCTGCTCCCGCTCGAAGCTGCCCGAATTCGTTTGATTCGACTTATTCGTGGACACCCTTTTTCTTCTCGAACGTCACCTCTGCTAGGTCCTCGATTCAACCCCCGTCCCTTTTTCTTTTCCGTCCCTTTTTCTTTTCCCGTCCATCGCGTTCATCCGAATCACCAACAATGCCGGACCGTTGGGTTTTGACAACTTTAATGCGACTCAATCGTCCAATCGAGTGATACCGGAACCAAGCAGTCTAACAATCTGGTTGGGCGTTGGCCTTGTTTGCAGCAGCGTCCGAAGAAAGCGATGGCGTGTCTCGTGAGCGGAGCCGGCCCTACTTAGCTCCGCTTTTCATTTCGAATGGTAGGCGATCGTAGTGTTCGCCGTTGATTTGCAGCGTGAGGTAATGTGTTCCTGGGTACAAGGTGAACGTGGTCGCGCCCGCGCGGAACGGATGACGTTTCTTGATCACCCGTTGCTCGCCCGCTTCTAAATGCACTTCAGTGATCTTGAAGACTTTGGACGATCGTTTTTCGTTCGCTTTTACGAAGTCAATGACGTAGTCGATTAGCAGCGACGAAGCCTTCTTTGCCGTGATCGTGAACTCAAGATGAACGGCTTCCCCGGGGCGAACCGCAGGAGGCAAGAGCGAAACAGACGACAGCTCGATCTTGGGGCGCTTTTGAAACCCAATTCGCCTGAGCGCAGTCGGGTGCCCGTCCTTGATCAGGGTTCGAAGTGCGTGCTTGGTTAGCCAATGCAGCTCGTCGGGCGTCTGCCGTTTGGCTGATTTCCAATGGTCAAGCCGCTGCAACACAGCTGCCGGGTCGATTTTTGCAATGTCATTGAGATGGTTGGCGACGCTGCGAGTCACGTAACGTGTCGGATCCCCATGCAAATGATCCAAGAGTGGCAGAGCACGCACCGGATCGGTCTTCAAGCGACACGACCAGGGGAGCGTCGGCCGAGTTCCTTCGCTGACCAAACGACGCACGTGGTAATTGGAGTGCTCCGCCCAACGTGTGAGGTCTTTGAACGTCTCGTCTGGAAACGCATTGATGAAAGCCCGGATCGAATCCTCCATCGAGAATCGCATCGTGAGTTCTCGCAGCGTCCGCATCGCGGTTCGGCGATGTTTTCGGGTCAAACCCTGATTCGCAACGAAAGTCCCGAACGGAGCAAAAATGAAGTCTCCAAAATCATCATCTGTTTTCGACGGATCGAGCGGGGGCGGAAGGCTGTTGACGATCTGGTCGCAGGCCTTGGTGAAGTCGGAGTCCAGATGCTGCTCAACGACGGCGGCAAGATGCCGGATCCTTTCCTTGAGTTCGAGTTTCTTGAGGCCGCGGATTGCTTGCTGCTCAAAACGTTTCTTCTCAAACCCATCAATACCTGAAACGAGCAGGCCAGCTAAATAGCCGACCCGCTCGCGGTTGAACAGTTTGTCTTTCAGGCTGAAGCCGGTTGACCCGGCAGACTTTTTCACGACTTGTTCTGCAGCTTGTCCATTTTGGATTCGAGTTGGTCCAATCGACGAAGAATGGAATCGAGTTTCTTCTCGAGGCGGTCACCGGTATCCGCTTTTGGCGCCTCATCTTCGTCGAAAGTTGTACGAAGGATCTTAATGCCCTCAATTTTCTTCATGGCTTCGGTCAGTTCCGAGTCGGCGGTCAGTTGAACCGACTTGAGTTTCTCAGATAGCTCTTTCGGGAGTTTTGCAAGCGCCGCATTCAAATCACCGTCTTCGCCATCGCCAAACCGAAACACCTTTTGCTCGCCATCGGCACCAACCACGACGATTCGGCCATTCGTTTTCATGTCGCTGATTGCGATCATGCCGGGCATTTGATCGGCCAGCTGCTTCGAAGCCTTCTCCATCGCCGCCTTGACTTTGATTTGAATCTCCTTTGGCAGCCCGGCGATCGCATCTTCGCCGTCTTTCAGCGCATCGCCCTCGAGCATGAAATCGGTGACGTTGCCTTTGTCATCAACGAAACTGCCCTTTCCGATTCGCAGCACCTTGATCTGTTTCTTGTCGCCATCGGCGCCATCCACTTTTAACTCGATGGTATCTTTTCCGCCGACGTCACCGACGATTCGCAGAATCTTCTTGCGGATCGATGCGGGGAGTTCGTCCGAGAGAGCGGCGTCGATGCGGATCTCGATTTCCTTCTTTGCCGACTCCTTGTCCTTTTTGTCATCGTCCGATGCGAGCGCAATTGCAGCGGGACAACTCGTTGCGAAGCACGCTGCGCCGCAAACCAGAGTGCTCATCAACCAAGACTTCATCTTCATAACAGGCTTCCTAACGTTGGTGGGAAATCAAGACCGCTTCCCGATTGGGAATGACATAGTTGGTGCCGTCGGGGCCTTCGACGACATAAATCACAGGTGACTCGAACGACAAGACACCTTGTTCGGCGAGCATCTGACGGGCCTCATCACCGATCAACGGCTTCGACAACGTCGATGTCAGATATTGCAGGGACTGGCCAGACCGACCGGGGCCCATGGACTGCGAATTCGGATTCACAGGTTGTGCCGGGAAACCACCGGAGAACACATCATCGTTGGTCGATTGTGTGCGTTCCGCCACGGAGGTCTCGACGGGTGAACCCGAGCGACTTCCCATCGAGAAACTGAAGGCGGCAATCAGTAATCCGCAGGCAAGTGCGAGCGTCCAAGTCGTCAAACGCTCGGTCGGAGACTTCCTAAGATGAACCGATCCGTTATCCGAAACCGTGGCAATCTTGTCGCCCACCAGAGCTCGCGTCAGGGTCTGGTTCTCGATGTAAGCCATCGCGACGTTTCGCCATGCCTGGTCGTTGCCAAGCGAGGCGGATTCATCGACCCACTCGATCAGGCAGGCCACTTCTTCGTCGCTTAACCGATCGTCGACCAATCGCTGCAATTCCAATTCGTCGATGCTGCTGGTCGGCAGCCCGTTTGGGTTAACGGTCATGTGTGTCTCCTCTTAAGGCGTCACCGCAATTCTCGGAGATCCATCTGCGTAAGGATTGCTTGGCACGGAGCAGCCGGTATTCGATGGTGCGTTCCGTGGTTTTGAAGTGTTGGGCAAGTCTTCGATAGCTCCAGCCAGACTGAAACTTCAATTCGATCAATCGTTTCATCTCCGGCGGCAAAGACGCGATCGCCTGGTGCACGGCGGCCGAGGGGTCTGGTTCCCCCGGATGACTCGTTGCCGTTTTTCCCTCAACCAGACGAGGATTGATCGCCGGCAGTTGCTGGGCGTAGTTCTCGGTGCCACGCGTTTCACTGGATCGTCGACGAAAGTGGTCCGAAACACGCCGCACCAAAATCCGATACAGCCAGGGCCGGATACCGGCGTGCAAGCCCTGCAGGGGTTCATTCTCAATCGCCGAGAGCAATACTTCCTGGGTCAGGTCTTCGGCTTCGGCGATCTGCTCGACGCGACTGGCGATCCGGTGCAATACCCAGGAAGCCTCTCGCTGGACGCGTTGTGCCCACGTGGAACCGGAGTCGGCCGCGACCGACTCACAGGCGACGGGTTCGCAAGCAGGAGGTTCGTTTTGTTGAGTTTCTGCTGACATCGCAAATAGAGTCGCTCGCGACCCGCGATTCCCCGAAGCTATTTCAAAAAAAATCTCGCGTTTCTTTTCGACCTCATCGCTCGATCCCGGCGAGTACGCGACTGACCATCCGCTCGCTGTAGGAAGTGAGTTTGGGGTGTGAGGGCGACCAGCCACGCAAAAAACGATGAAAATCCGCCCAAGCCCAGGGGTAAAGTTCTCTCCACTCGGACTCGACTTCCTGCGCGAGCGATCCTCCCGAGCTCCCTGCGAGCTCGCGAAAATAGACGTCTAGCAGTTCCGATTCGATGCGTTCCAGTTCCTCGTCGAAGAAGCAGCTGCCCAAAAAATAAGCAACGTCTTTGATGCCGCATCCTCCCCCGACGTATTGAAAATCCACGGCTGCGATCTCGCCCGCACGATTGATCATTAAATTCGCGACCTTGGCGTCACCGTGGACGATGGTTTGCCACCGAGCTTGATTCAGTTTTTGGTCGATGGCGCCCGCGGCGACCTTCAGCGTTCCATCCGTCATCGCATCAAGTTCGTGAGGACGCGTGGCGAGATGCCAATAGGTTCCCACGGGCCACAACCCTGTCGGTGACTGACCGAGGAATCGGCTATGAAGTGTCGCCAACCAGCGGAGACAGGCATGCACCTGAGCAGTGGTCACTTCACCGCGTAGGTCCTCGAAGCCTGACGCGCCGAGGTCTTCGAATACGAAAACCCAACCGTCATCAAGTCGTTCGACCCCGAAGCATTTTGCGATGCGGCAATGTCCGCTCAGTTGCTCTGCCCAGCTCGAATACCAGGCATGCTCCACCTCGTAGGATCGCAGTTTCCTTTGATGCGCGATGTTACCCGACCACCCGCGAGGGTTGGGATGATCCGGTGGTGGTGGATGGACCCATTTGACGATGACCGATCGAAGGTCGGCACCGGCGAGATGGAACCGGACGACGTCGCCGAACCCGCTCCAAAGTGATGCGACAGACTCTCGCCTGAGAACCGAAGACGCCGCCACCGATTGACAGACAATCGGATCGAGCTTTTCAGCTGACATGCTTTTCTCGTTGTAGCGAGGTCAATCGAAAGAGGCCCTGCACGATCGCGGGCGGGACATAACGCAGCAGTTTTTCACCGACGATTCGAAGTTGGTCGACGGCTCCCATCTCATCGCTCCAGTAGGCTCGCTTGATTCGAATGGTTGCATCCAATGTTTCACGCATCTTCTTCGACTTGATACTGTTGGCGTGCAATCGATAACGCACCAGCCGCTCGGACAGATTGGCGAATCGAACTCCCTGACGTGCCAAGTGACTCCAGTACGCGTAGTCTTGGCAGACGGGATAGCCATCGGGATAGCCGCCAAAACGATTCACCAAGTCCCTGCGAAAACAGACCGCTGGTTGGGCGACTGGATTGCGGCGTCTCATGAGTTGATAGATGGAGTCGGGGTCCGTCGGGTAGTCGCGAGTTCCAAGCCGATTTCCGTCCGCGTCGATGATCTCCAGCCAGGAACCCACGACTCCAATGGCTTCGTTCGCTTGCAGAAACGCGATCTGTTCTTCGCAGCGTCTGGGCACCGAGAGATCATCGGAATCGGCTTTGACGATGAACTCACCTCGAGACAGTTGCAGGCCTTGGTTTCGCTGCGATACAAGTCCCGTCCTCTCGGAATTCAAGTAGTATCGCAGTCTGGGATCACCAAACTCCTCGACGACCGAAGTTCGAACTGCCGCGGACGGGTCTTCGACGATGATCAACTCCAGATCTTCGAAAGACTGCCCGAGTATGGATCGGATGGCGGCGCGCAGCATGTCCGGAGGGGTTTGATAAACCGGCATGATGACACTGGCGACGGGCATGGAATCATGAAGCACGGAATCAACGCCTGCCAAGAAACTGACCAAGGGCTGCGGCAAACTCGGCGGCCGTTTCGTAACGATCGCCTGGGTCGGCGGCGAGCGCCTTGGTCAGAATTCGAGAGAGAGCTGGATTGAAATTCGGCTTGATGGACTCCGGGCGACGAATGCCCGTTTGCGAGATGGCTCGAATGATCGCGCGATTGTCGCGGCCGTTCAAAGGATGGGGATGTGTTTTGAGCAGCATGATGTAAAGCATCGTTGCGGTGGCATAGATGTCCGTCCGAAGGTCGATTCGCGACGTTTCGCCTCTCGCCTGTTCGGGGCTCATAAACAGTGGCGTTCCCATGACCGTTCCTTCGATCGTCTGATGTCCGTCATCGGTGGGTGGCGTGAACAGGGACTTGCTCAGCCCGAAATCGACGATTCGTGGATCACCGCCACCGCTCATCATGACGTTCGCAAATTTGAGGTCGCGGTGAATGACGCCTTGCTCGTGTGCGTGATGGATGCCCTCGCAAACCTTTCGAATTAAATCGACCCGTTGCTTCCCCTTCAGCGACGATTGCTGCTGGTATTCGCCTAAGGTGCCACCCGCATTGAGATCCATAATGATGTATCCGACACGGTCATCCACCCGCCCGTCAAAGACGGGAGTGATGTAGGGGTGATCAAGGCGCTTCATGACATCGATTTCATGAGCAAACCGCTGCTGAACCGTGGCGGTCGTCAAGTCGACGCGCAAGACCTTGATCGCGACGGGATGGTCATCGCGGAGTCGCTTGCCTTCCCAGACGGTTGCAAAAGCGCCCCGTCCGAGAATCGAATCGATCGAATAGCCTTCGATGCGGGGGCGGGCCCAATCACTTGGCGGGATCGCTTCGATGACCCGGCGGGCGGCCTTCAATCGGCTGCGCAAAACGTCCATGTCGACTGGTTTCGTCAAGTATTCGTCAACACCCGCTTCGAGTCCCTTGACCACATCGGACTTCGAGTCGCGCCCGGTGAGCATCACGATATAGGTGAAACCTCGCTTCGCGTTTGCTTTGACTTGGCGGCAGACTTCCAGCCCATCCAGAAAGGGCATTTGCCAGTCGATCAATGCGATGCGAATGGACTCGTCATTTTGAAGTTGCTCGATCGCCTGCCGTCCGTCGCAAGCGAGAATCGGTTGCAGGTTCCACTGCTTGACATTGCCGGCCAGCAATGTCTGCCACATCGGGTTATCGTCGGCAATCAAAATTTTCATGCTGATTCCGTGATCCCGCTGACCGGCCAACACTCGAGGCATTCAGGATAGCGTGCAACTGCGGTGGAGGCGATTGCCCCGCACCACTTTGCTTTGGATCGATCCACGCCGTTACGGATCGCGAGATCTTCCCCCCGCAGTGTCGATGGCAGCCATTTGGTCTAAGATCTGCGGTGGAGCTTGATTCGAAGAACTCAAATCGAAAGATCGTGAATGATTGACTCTCCGAGGCCGCCTCAATTGCGTTCGAGGCCGCACTTCATGATGACCTTCGTAATCGCCGCGCTGGCGATGGTTGCGGACAGCGGATCGGCGCAAACCACGCCGGATTCGGAGACGCAGGTGAGCGTTTCTCCCTCGGTCATCCAGCGTTTCTCTCCGGGGCGTTGGGGAGCACTCACCGTCGTGGGGCGCAACCCCGGACCGGAAGACAGCGAAGAGATCGTGTCCGTCTACGTGGCGGACGATTCCTCCCAGCAGTATTCCACTCGATTTCTGGTGCCTGCCGAAAGCCGGCGTCAGACTTGGATGCCGGTCTTTCTTCCCGACAGTACTTCTGTCGAGGGAGCCACGGTTCCAATGACGACCATGCGATTGGTGGAAAAGGGCGGTAGCGAATCACTGAAACTCAATGTCACCAATTCCGCAACCACGGAGCGTTCACTGTTGCTGACGCCGGGTGAAATCAACACCGCCCTGATCGTCAATGCCCCGGAAATTGAGGCGACCTCGCAAGCGAATAAGGAGCGTGCCGCGTTGGTCAATTTGATTGAAAAGGGTCGCGCGACGACGATTTCGAACTCGATGGGTTTGCCTCCGATCACGTTTTCGTCTGCGTTTTTGCCGCACTCGTACGGAGCGTTCGATGAACTGGACCAAATCGTTGTCGCGGGAAATGCACTCCGCGATGACACGGCGGGAATGGTGCGGATTCGGCAGTGGCTTCGCGGCGGTGGGCGTCTGTGGATCATGCTGGACAGGACGGATCTTTCGATCGTCCAAGAACTGCTGGAAGGCGACGGAGAACTCGAAGCGATCGACCGGACGGAACTCAATCAATTCAAACTGGCCGGGCTGGACCCCTTCGATCCCACCAAACAAGCGGAGACGGATCTTTGGGAATCGGAGCAGCCCGTCGATTTTCTGCGTGTCGTCGCGCCGGAGACGGATGTCATTTTCTCACTCGATGGCTGGCCCGCCGCATTCCGCAAAAGTGTCGGTCAGGGCGAAGTCCTCTTTACCACACTCGCCGGCCAAGGCTGGTTGGATGCCGATGGGGAACCGACGCCGGGCATGTACCGGCTCGCTCGACTGATGTTTGAACCTAGAGTCTCCGTACCAAGTTCGGTGGATGCGATGAAGCCGCTGGTCAACGCGAAGATTGGTTATCAGGTACCGAGCCGGTCACTCGCCGCGGTTGTACTGGGCTTCAATTCCATTGCACTGCTGTGCGCGGGACTTTGGTACTTGTCGAAGCGACGTCTCGAACGCATGGCGTTCATCGTTCCGCTCATTTCCGTGGCAGCCGCAGGCGGAATGTTCTTGATCGGCAGCCGCAACACCGCATCGGTACCCTCGACCGTGGCGAGCACCCAGATTGTGGTCGCACATCAGTCCACCGGTGAACTCGAAGTCGAATCGACGCACGCGGTTTACAGCCAGACCGCGACCCCGCCCAACTTGCTCGCCGATGCGAGCGGGGCAATTGAACCGATCGATCAAGGCAGTGACGGACTAAGACGACTTCGCATCAATGAAGACGGCCGGTTTCGCTGGAACATTGGCGATCAACCTCCGGGAACCGTCCAGTTCTGGCATGCCGAAAGCACCCGGTGGAACCACAACAGGCTTTTTGCACAGGGAACGTTTGACGAAGAAGGCTTCGTCGGTCTGGTCGACGGAGTCAACCCGTTGGCTATCGCAGACACTGTCCTGGCATCGTTTCCCTCGGTGGCGACTTCGGTCGAGGTGACCGATCAATCAAAGTCTTCCGTGAACGTCCGGGCCCGCAGTACGGATCGGTTGGCGAGTGAGCAATTTGTGGCCGACAACCTGATGTCCGACCAACAACGAATGCGGCAGCAGTTTCTTCGTGAGCTTTCGTCGCAGGCCGAGTCAAACTTTCTGTCGCGAGGGCCTCAACTACTGTTTTGGTCCGAGCAGCTTCCGTCCAACCTGTCTGTCCCGGAAGCGTTTGAGCGTTTTACCACATCGCTAGTCTCGGTTCCCATTTCACTTCGGCCGCCGGCTCGCGGGACGCCTTTCAAAATTCCGGCGACGTTTATCGAGACGGAGTCCTTCGCCGCTTCCAGAGGAATGTCGTTGATCTTTGACGCTGAATCTGGAAAGTGGATGACGGATGTCACGGGGTCAACTGAAACCGATCTGCTGTTTCGGTTTCCGCCTTGCTTGCGGGGCCTGAAACTGACGCGGGTGAGTCTCACACTTGACATTGAAGCCCCGCAGAGAACCGTTCAAATCAAGGCCTGGGTCGACGACCAACCCGTCTCCGTCTATTCCGATGAAAGTCCTGCGGGCACTTCGACATTCACGCTCGATGATGAGACCGCCCTTTCGGTCGCGGAGCACGACGGCCTCCGGCTGACACTCAGCGTGAGTCTTCCCGACGGCATGCAAGGCGATGACCAATCGCCTCAAATTGTGCCGCCATCGAATCCATCCAACGGTGTCGTGACTCCCCAAATCTCGACCACCAATAAAACCTGGCAAGTCAACGAGCTGATCCTCGATGCGGAGGCAATCCTTGAGTAACGAACCTGTCGTTCAAACACGCGACCTGACAAAACGCTACGGTGAATTCACCGCGTTGGATTCACTGAGTATCGAGGTGGGCCGCGGCCAAATCCTCGGCTTCATCGGACCCAACGGCGCCGGTAAGACCACCACGATTCGGATTCTGGTCGGTCTGGCCCGACCGACTTCGGGATCGGCCAAAATCGCCGGCGCGGACTGCGTCACCGAATCTCGCAAGATCAAACGTCTGGTCGGCTACATGCCCGATGACTTCGGAAAGTACAGCAACATGCGGGTGGGCGAGTACTTGGATTTCTTTGGTGCCGCATACGGCATTGCGAGACGCGCTCGAATGCTTCGCATTGACGAAGTCCTCGACATCGCCGGTGCGACCTACATGAAGGATTTGTTCGTCGACGCACTCAGCCGCGGTATGCAGCAACGTGTCGCAATCGCTCGAACATTGATGCACGACCCGGAAGTCATGATTCTCGATGAACCCGCTAACGGTTTGGATCCGCAAGCTCGAATCGATATGCGAATCATGTTGCTGCGATTGGCGGAAATGGGAAAAACGTTGATCGTGACCAGTCACATTCTGCCGGAATTGGCGCGCGTTTGTGATCTGGTGGCCATGATCACCAAGGGCAAGTTGCGAGCGTTCGGTACGCTCGATGAGATCATGCGGCACATCAAGCAGAAACGCACGATGGAAGTTCAACTGATCGATGGGGAACGCGTCGCGGGCGTGACGGGCAGCGTCAACGAATGGCTGAAGTCAGCCGGGGATGAGACGTCGGCCGTCGCGGCAAAGACGGAGGCAATGGTCCGGTTTACAACCAGTCTGTCCGATCGTGACTTGTCGCCGCTGCTGGGGAAACTCATTCAGGACGGCGAACAGGTGTCGCAGTTCCGCGAAGTTCCGACGGACCTTGAAGACGCGTTTCTCTCGGTCACGGGACAGTCAAAATGAAAACCGTGACGAACAATCCCATCGTGGTCCGCGAGTTCCTCGGAATCATGCGTTCGCCTCGTGCGTTTGCGGTTTTGTTGGGGCTCTCCGTCCTTTTCACCGCGGCGGTCCTCATCCGCTGGCCGAGCACGGGAACGGTCGACCTGAGCGGCGCCCAATCCATCCAAGTGTTTCGCATCTTCGGATACGGTCTATTGGCGGGAGTCGTTTTCTTGGTGCCCGCTTTTCCCGCGGTATCGATCGTCAATGAAAAGAATGACGGAACGCTCGCGCTGTTGCTGAATTCACCGCTTTCCGCGATGTCGATCTACTTCGGAAAGCTTGCCGGAGTGCTGATGTTTGCGGCATTGGTGTTACTGGCCAGTTTGCCAGGTGCGGCAGCGTGTTATGCCATGGGCGGGATCGATCTGCAGGGCGGAATTGGACGGTTCTACTTGTTGCTCGTGTTGCTGGTCGTTCACTACGCCACGCTCGCGATGTTGGTCAGCAGCTATGTCCACACTGCGGATGCGGCGGTCCGATTGACATACGCCGTCATCTTTGCCACTTCGTTGGCGACGCTCTTGCCGGCTGCATTTTTTGCCGGAGATGCGGGGTTTCTTGGCACGCTGGCCGGCTGGTTGCGAGGGATTTCGCCGATCCCCGTGGTCACCGAATTAATGAATCAGGTTGCACCGGGCGACCGAGGGTTGATGCAGCGATCGCCTTGGCCACTGTTTGTGGCTTTCAGCTGCATTTCCAGCGTGGTCTTCGCGGGCGTGACGCTCTCCCGATTGAACTTTCGGCTCTTCGACCGGTCGCGAGCCCAGGGAGTGATCACCGACGACCGTAGCACACAACAACGACTGATCCGCCGACTGTTGTTCATCGTCGATCCCCAAAAACGAAAGAAAGGGATTCCGTGGTATTTGAATCCGGTGATGGTCAAAGAGTTTCGCTGCCGCCGCTTTGGTCGTTCCCAGTGGCTGTTCCGTTTGGTGGCCGCATCGGCGTTGCTGTCGATCGCATTGACGTTCGCCGCCGCGACCAGCGTGACCGCGTGGGGAACGGAGACAATCGGCGGGCTGATGGTCGTGCTGCAGGTCGTCTTGATCATTGTTTTGACGCCCAGTCTGGCATCCGGGCTGATCAGTGGTGAGCGCGACGGAAGCGGATGGGCATTGTTGCGTCTCACCCCGCTTTCGTCCGGTGCCATCGTTCGCGGCAAGCTGCTCAGTGTTTTATGGACGTTGCTGTTGGTGTTGATGGCGACGCTGCCAGGTTATCTCGTGATGATCTACATCCAGCCGCAAATGGTCCAACAGGTTCGCATGGTGCTGATCTGTCTTTTGCTCACGGTGATCTACACGTTGGCGCTGAGTGCGACCATAGGCAGTTTCTTTCGAAACACTGCGACCGCAACCACCATCACGTACATCGTCGTGATCATGATTTTCTTGACTCCATTCTTGATTTGGCTCGGTCGTGATGCGCCGTTTGGTTACTCCGTCGTCCGCACGGCCCTCATGACCAATCCCGCCTGCGCGGCTCTCGCCATCATCAAAGCACCCGGCTTTGAGCCTTACAGTCTTGTTCCCCAGGCGTGGTGGATCTCCGGTGTCCTTTCAACCGTCCTCTTTTCGCTCTTTGGGGTGCAAGTATGGCGTTTGACTCGCCCGGTCTGATTCCGTGCGGCCAATCGTCTTCGCATTTTTCAAACCAACCGATCCGGCGTGATGATGTTCGTTAAAGCAGTCCTACTGAGCCTCTTGATCGTTTGCTGCAGTCATTCCATTGACGCACAAGATTCTGCGGCCGAACTCTTGGAAGTTGACTATGTGATGTACGCGGATCCCAAATTTGAGATGCCGCCTGTCGGGGTGAAGGTGACATCCGAACCGTTGGATTTGTGGTTGGAAACGCTGTCGCAAGATAACCCGTCGCTGCAACGTCAAATCGCCGACTCGATTTCGGTCGCCAGTCGTCGCGGCATGCCGGGGATTGAACGAGCCGCTGACGCGCTAGCCAAACTGCTGATGGATGCGGAACTGGATCCGCTGCTACGGCGTTCGGTGGCGAAAGCTCTGGTGGCACTGGATGCCAAACAACATGCCAGTTTGATTGCCACACAATGCAATGGTGATCGCGCGATCGCCTCAATCGCCGAACCCGCGTTCGCCAAATGGAAAGATGATTCCCTGAATGAAGTCTGGCGTCAACGATTGGAGAATCCGCACACGGACTCCTATTCCCTGCGACTGGCGATCAACGGATTGGGCGCGATCGAGGACGATTCGTCCGGCGACGCGCTGCGAAAGCTCATTCGCTCGACGGCTTCACCGCCATCGATTCGGCTCGCCGCTGCCTCCGCGCTCGCCAAGATCCAACCGAAAGGCCTGGTCGATTTTTCCAAGTCGCTGACGAAAGACGAGCCCGGTGTGATTGCCGGTCTGTTGGCCGTCCGCGTTTTGGAACAGCATGTGGACGACGAGGCGATCGGCCGTCTGGTTTTGATCGCCAAACGTGACGAAGCATCCGTGAAGTCCGCAGCCATGCGACGCCTCTTCGAGATTGATCCTCAATCGATCGTCCCGTTCGGAATCGCAGCGATCGCCCATCCCGAAGTGAATGTCCGCCGAATCGCCGCGCAGGCGTTGTTTGCGTTGCCGTCACAAGAACACATAGGGCCCCTGTCCACGCTGCTGAGCGACGTCAATCCAGATCTCCGCCGTTCCGTCGCTGACATGTTGTTCCGTCTGGCGCAATCCGACGGATTTCGTGAAGAGGTCATTCTTCAATCCACACGGGTTCTGGCAGAGGACGACTGGCGTGGTTGCGAACAAGCCACACGCGTCCTTGTCAGTCTCAATCATCGTGACTGTGGCGAACGACTTGTTGCACTCCTTCGGCATCCCCGCGGAGAGGCCATGATTGCGGCGGGCTGGGGTTTGCGTCGACTCGAGTCAAAGGAGCATCTGCTGGAGATGCTGAACCGATCCAACGAAATTTATCGGGGGTTTCAAGGCGGACGCTACAACATCCGGCAAAACGGCCCGGTGGATTTACAGGCTCAACTGTTTCTTGCATTCGGTGAGTTGCGATTCCAACAAGCCGATCCCTTGATGCGGCAGTACATTCCCAAAAACAGCATGCCGGGCGAGCGTGACCGAGCCGCCGCGTGTTGGTCACTGGGCTGGTTGCATGAAGATGCACCGGATCCCCAGCTCGTCCCCATGATGATCTCACGCGTGAAAGATATCCGAGGGATCGAGCCCGAGATGGAAGAGGTTCGCCGAATGTGCGCGGTCAGTCTTGGCCGAATGAATGCGAAATCGGTGCTGCCAGACCTGCGTGATTTTGCGACCGGTGGAATCGGGGCCGGTCGGGCATGCCACTGGGCGATTGAGAGGATGACTGGAGAACCGATGCCGCCACTGCGTGGCATGGCGCCGCTTGATTACACCGACTGGTTCCTGCAACCTTTGAAGTCGGACGAGTGAGCTGACGCGTTGCTACCACGTTGCAAGGTCAATTGAATACCATCGGTCACAACCGGTGTGTCCGGTCGCACCCAGTGACGAATCAAGTTCGACAAAGCCCGCTTTCTGATAGAGACGATTGGCGGCGTCCATTGCTCGGACCGTCTCCAGATAGCAGTGTCGGAACCCAAGTTCTTTCGCCCGATTCAAACAGGTTGTGAGCAGCTTCCTGCCCCATCCGATTCCACGGATCCGCCGGTCGAAGTACATCTTGCGGAGTTCACACGTGTCGACCGCTCCACCGACCAAGGGCGCGACACCGCCGCATCCCAAGATTTCGTGACCGTACTCCAGAACGTAGAAGTCTGCCTTGTCGTCGGAGTAGGACTCGTACATCTGTTGCAGTTCCGGGTCGACGATGGAGAAGCCTGATCCCACGCAGCCGAATTCGGACATCACGCGTTGGACCAGTAACTCGACGGCACGATCGTCCTCACGAGCAATCTCCCGCAGCTGGACCAGGTTGAATGTGATGGAATCCTGCTTTGCACTCATGATGACTCTTGGGGTTGGGTTGGGTCGGTATCGATAAAACGTTCGAGAAGTTTGGCCCGCTTGGTTCCGTGGCGACGCATTCTCCAACGCCAGATAAATCAGATGCCAAAACCCGATGCTCGCATCCGGTGGAAGGCTCACCCGTTTCCAGGAGATATCCGGATGTTTCGTCGTAGTATCCAAAGCGTCGTTTGTGCCAGCTTGATTGTGACTCCCGCCTACCTGTTTGCCCAACCACCTGGTCGTGGTGGTGCTCCGGGAGGAATGCAGGGCGGTGGCGGTATGCGTGGTGGGCCGCCGATGGAGATGATCCTCGAGATTTTTGAACAAGCCGACGCGGACAAGAATGGTAGCGTGACGAAAGCCGAGCTGACCGCTGCGATGCAGAATCAGTCGCGGGGTGGCCGGGTCCAACGAGGCGGCCCGCAACAGGGCATGCGTGGCGGCCCACAGCAAGGCATGCGAGGTGGTCAGCAACAGGGCATGCGAGGCGGCGAACGACGCGGTCTCGGTGGCCCACCGAATCATGAAGGTGGCGAGAATGGCCAGCAACATGGCCATCACGGTCCACCCCAGCCTGGTCAGGTGATTCCCGGGGAAGTCGCGGCGTCACTGAACCTCGATGAACGACAGCAGAAGAAGCTGGCTGCTCTACAGGCCGAGGTCGACAAGCGTTTGGCGGCCATCCTCTCTGATGAGCAGCAAGAACAATTGAATCAGCCTCGTCCACCACGCGGGCCGGAGCACGGTGGCGGAGAGCACGGAGCACGCGGGGGTCAACGCCCCGGACCGGGTGGACCAGGCGAACGCGGCGAGCGTCCTGACGGAGGATCGCAGCGTCCCAAGTAAGCCGGCGTCCCAAGTAAGCCAGCTTCCCAAGTAGGCCGGCGGTAATCGACCCCCGATGCCGGAGTCGCCTACGGCATCGTCACGCCCGCGGGTAAAAACGTGACCTCTCGGTCATTGGAAACCGCGGGACCCGGCGTGCTACGACCTCGCTCGACTTTCTCGGCAAGCAGCTCAAGCAACTCCTTGACCTTGCCTGGATGGTCTTGGATCAAGTTGTTTTGTTCGCCTCGATCCGACTTCAAGTTGTACAACTGCATCGGCGGCAGTTTCTGTTTTTTCGCCACCGGTTCGCGCGGGGCGCTCCAGCCGGCACTGCCAGCGGACAGACACAGCTTCCAATCGCCCTTGCGGATCGCGAACATCCCACTTACCGAGTGACTCACCAGTGAAACACGTCCGGTCGTTGGCTCACCGGCAAAGACGGGAACCAAGCTAAACGAATCCTCGCCGCCCAGCGTTTCTTTCTCTTGGCCGGTCAGATCTCGAAGGGTCGCATACAAGTCCGTCAAGCAACACAACGCAGTGGTCTTCTGACCCGGCTTGATCCCCTTGGGCCAACGAACGATTAGCGGTACGCGATGGCCGCCTTCGTAAATGTCCGCCTTGTGACCGCGGTATCCCGCACTCGGATCATGGCCACGTTCTTTCAAGAGTTCAAAATTGGCCTCCGGTGAGCAACCATTGTCGCTGGTGAAGAAGACGAGGGTGTTCTCGTCGAGACCGTTTTCTTGGAGCGTCTTGAAGAGTTGCCCCATATGGTGATCGACCTGCATCACGAAATCGGCGTAGGGATTCAGTCCGCTCGCATCCTTGAACGGTTCCACCGGAACAATCGGCGTGTGGGGTGCGGGCAACGGCAGGTACAGAAAGAACGGCTTACCCGCTTTCGCATCGGCGGCTCGGCTGCTGACATGAGTCATCGCCTTTTCAAAGAGATGCGGTAGCACTTCGGGGATGTTGAAGTCGGGACTGATGGGACCCTTCCGATACCAACCATAACGGTCTTCTTTCTTGGTGACGCCCTCTTCTCGGACCGGAATCGCGGTGCATTTACCAGTGTCGACCCAAACGTACGGTGGCATGTCCAACGAACCGCAGTGACCGTAGTAGCCGTCAAAACCATTGATGTCTGGCCCATTTTTTACGGGCTTGGTGAAGTCAATTTGTTTGGGTTTCTGCGCGGTTCTGGTCCAGTCCCAACCCAAGTGCCATTTCCCAATCATTTGGGTGTGGTAACCCGCCTCGCGAAGTAAATGGGCAACTGTCGCTCGCTCAGCCGGGATCAAATGGTCGCTGGTCCCGCTCAAAACACCTTTGGCCAACCGAGACCGCCAGTTGTACCGTCCCGTCATCACGCCATAGCGCGTGGGAGTACAGACCGCGCTGGGCGAATGTGCATCCAGGAAGGTGATGCCTTCGTTCGCCATCTTTTGCAGGTGGGGCGTCTTGATTTTGCCGTCGGGATTCGTCGCGGATAGATCACCAATGCCCAAGTCATCGGCCATGACAAAAATGACATTGGGAGCAGAGTCCGCTTTTGCAAGCAGCGACGACGAAAGAGCGATCGCCAAGGCCAGACAAAGCGATTTTCGATTCGAGATGGGATGCACGTTGGTTTGGCTCCGTTGTGGGGAAAGAAACGAGGCGTGAGATCCCATAGACTAGTCGATATTGAATCGCCCGAAGTCGTTTGGCTCCGAAGACGGATTCGCCAGCCCTCTCATCCTGTGTGAAGCATCCCGTGACAACACTCTCGCCTAGCATCCTGTTTCGATTCGGCTTCGTGCTCTTCATCGGCGCGACTGCGTGTTCTGGACGCAGCCTCGCCGCTCCACCGAACATCGTCCTGGTACTTGCCGATGACCTCGGATACGGCGACGTCGCGTGCTACAACCCCGAGTCAAAAATCCCGACGCCGAACCTCGACCGTTTGGCGGCTCAGGGCATGCGTTTTACCGATGCACATAGTCCCTGCACGGTTTGCACTCCAACGCGTTACAGTCTGATGACGGGACAGATGGCATTCCGAGTTCCCAACGGCGGGCGAGTCTTTAGTGGCGTTGGCGGTCCATCGTTAATCACACAAGAGCGATACACTCTGCCGGAGATGCTTCGTGACAAGGGATTCGCGACGGCCTGTTTCGGCAAGTGGCACATCGGATTGACGTTTCGAGACTCAAACGGTCAACCGATTCACCAAAGCGGTGCCGATGCCGTACAGCGGATTGATTACGCCCGTCGTATCGAAGGCGGACCACTCGATAACGGCTTTGATCACTTTTTCGGAACGGCCTGTTGTCCAACAACCGATTGGTTGTACGCCTACATCGATGGTGACCGGATTCCCGTTCCGCCCACCGGGAAACTTGATAAGTCGAATCTTCCGAAACACCCGTACGCAAATGACAACCGACCAGGATGGACCGCGCCGGACTTTGATTTGGAAGAAGTCGATCTCAAGTTTCTTGGGAAGAGCCAGACGTTTCTGCGAGATCATGCGAGGTCGAGTCCCGACCAGCCCTTTTTTCTTTTTCACTCCGCACAGGCGGTGCATCTGCCTTCGTTTCCGGCCGACGCTTTCAAAGGCAAGTCGAACTCGGGGCCACACGGCGATTTCATTTTTGAACTCGACTACGTTGTCGGTGAGTTAATGAAGACTCTGGATGAGCTCAAGCTTTCGGACAACACGCTTTTTCTTTTCACCAGCGACAATGGTCCCGAGGTTCCCACGGTCTATCACATGCGCCACGATCACCAACATGACGGGGCTCGTCCGTGGCGAGGCGTCAAACGCGACAACTGGGAAGGCGGGCATCGAGTGCCGCTGATCGTGCGTTGGCCGAACAGGGTGGAGCCGGGTTCGGTTTCCGATGAAACAACGTCGCTCACCGATGTGTTTGCGACGGTGGCCGACATTTTGGATGCCGACATTCCCGAAGGCGCCGCTGAAGACAGCTTTAGTTTGCTTCCTGTCTTGCGAGGCGACACGCTGGAAAATCCCATACGACCTTACATCTTGCAGCAAGGTTTTGGCGGCAAACGGTGGCTCGCAATTCGGCGCGGCAAATGGAAGTATCTCGCACACCAGGGCTCCGGTGGGAACAACTATGAGAACCACAGGATGCTCCAGGAGTATCGTCTTCCCAACACGGCACCCGAGGCACCCGGGCAACTCTATGACCTGGAGGCCGATCCTGGCGAGACAACGAACCTGGCACTCGAAGAGCCGGAAATCGTCTCCCAACTGGAATCGCTGCTCAAAGAATCACTCGAAAGCGGTCGTAGTCGCCCTTGATCGCGGAAATCACCCAGCATCCGGCAGTTGCAACGTTCTCTTCAGTTTTTGCTCGGCGAAATTTTCCTACGCCCGAATTGCGCTGTAGGGTTTCCGGACACTTTCTGGATGAGTCCACTTACGAAGCAAACTGCGATGCCAACGCAATATTCAATTTCTCAAACAGATCAGCTCTATCAATTGATTTATGCGAGCAAGACGAAGCCGGGCACGACAATGGAGTCGTACCTGGAGATTCTTCGTAAGTCTCGGTTGAACAACCGCCGCAACGGCCTGACGGGAATGCTCGCGTTTGGCGACGGCTGCTTTCTGCAGATCCTCGAAGGCGATCGCCGCACGGTTTGGCGGACCTTCTCGAAGATCTCCAACGATCCACGGCACCGTGATATCGAGCTAATCGATTTTTCAGCGGCGACGGAACGGTTGTTCGGCGAATGGAGCATGCAGAGCGTCGCGATCCGCCAAAAATTGCTCCAGAAGCTGCAGTTTGAAGATAGCTTTCGCCCGCACAACTGGTCCGCCGACAGCTGCTTGCTGTTTGCGATTCGGTACAGCCTTCTCAGCAGTCTTTCACTCACGAGTGACTCGGACGACTCCGCCACGACGGCCCCGGTGAAACTGAAGGCAGATCGTTTTTCCGCAGCATCGGCAACCATCTAGGAACGACTTGGAGAGTCTCGTTTTTCTGCCGAGGCTCCTCAGTGGTCCGGCGGTGGATACTTCACCGCGTTCTTGATCATCTTCTTTGCCAGCGTCGAACTCAGATCAATCTGCATCGCGTTGGCAATCGACAGCACATAAGCCAAACAGTCCGCGAGCTCCTCTCCGACGGCGGCTTTGGCGTCGACGTCGTCGCTTACACTTGCTGACTCTTCCAAGGTGAGCCACTGGAAGTGCTCCATCAGTTCCCCCACCTCGATTGCCAGTGACATGGTGAGGTTTTTGGGATTGTGAAACGAATGCCAATTCCTTTCGGCAACAAAGTCCTCGACCAAGTCCCGCAAGTCAGCCATCGTCGTCAAAGTGTCGCGAGGTTCTTCTTTCATTACGCAGCCATCAACATGCGACTGGGGGCCTCGGCTTCATCGATTGCTCGGCAGACATGCTCGACGCCGATGGCACACATGGCGGCATTCGATGCCGAACGACGCTGACGCGCGGTCCCGGCTTCGTATTCAAGCTGTATCGCGGTCTGTCCGTAGGGGCCCGAGTCCCCGGGTTTGGTTGCCCCATAAAGACCGATCGTTCTGGTTCCGACGGCGACCGCCAAATGCAATGGCCCGGTGTCATTGCTGACAAACAGGTCGGCGGTTTCAATCATTGCGGCAAGATGTTGCAGATCCGTCTCGGGTGCAAGAATTGCCGCGCCGTTGCTGGTCGAAACGATATCGGATGCCATCGCGCGATCCAGTGCGTTACCCCAGACGGCGACGGTTGTGTAACCGTATCGATCACGTAGGTAGCTCGCCGTGGCACCGAATCGCTCGGGCAACCATCGCTTGCTGTGCCAAGTCGCACCGGGATTCATGATCGCAAGCTTGGACGAGGGGATCGTGCGGCGGTAACGTTCGGCCCAGGCTTTGGCGGGACCTTCGACCGGCAAGTCCCAACGAACCGCCGGTGAATGGATGCCGAGCGGAATCAGCAGTTCCAAGGAACGGTCGGTCAAATGATGAAAGACGGGTTTGACTTTCACATTGGTCAAAAACCGGCTCAGTTCGCGTGCGTGTTTGCCTTCGTAGCCGATCCGGTGGGGAGCGCCCGAGAGATAGCACGCCAGCGCCGATTTAGTCATGCCCTGGCAGTCCAATGCGACATCGCAATTCAATTCGCGAAGTTGTGCGCGGGCGTCTCGTATCCCTGACAGCGACGTAAACCAGCCTCGCTGAAGCACAATCAAACGATCCACGGCGACGTGTCTGCGGACCATGGGCGCTGATTTCTCCTCAACAATCCACGAGATCTCCGCCTCCGGATAACGGTCTCGCAATGCACAGGCGACCGGCAAAGTCAAAATCGTGTCCCCGATGGCACTCATCCGGCTGATCAGAACCTTGGGTGCAGCGCTGGGCAGATCCAACTCATGGGGAAAGCTCGGATCGACCGTCGCATGCTTGGGGTCGCGTTTCCGGAAAGAAGACTTGGGCGTTCTCGTACCCGGATGCGGCCGAGTGGCCGACGAATTGGATTGGTCAGTAGACATGGTCACGGTCCTTCGCGCCTGGTGAAGATGAGAAGACTGTCGGTTCCCCCCGCGCTGAGGCACCCTATCGATTTTTCCGACCAATTGCCAGATCGAACTCAAGTCGAGCTCTTGCCTCGCCGGAAGCACCACTTTGGCAATTTTTCCCGCTTTGAAACCAGCTCCAGTTCCTTCTTTCGACCGGCCGGGAATCTTCGCCGTTCGCCCAGCTCCGCAAGAAAAACGGCGATTTTCAAAATGCGTTTGTCACCCACGTGGAACGCCGCGCTATGGGGAAGCAGATGACGATTTCCATTTGAATTTCCGCGATAGCTGCCACAGGCAAACCATGCATTCCACCGCCCCAAAGACGACCACGGCCCCAAAACGAATTCTTGAACGATTGCTCGGAACCCGACGCAAGCAGTCCGGTTCGCGTACACGAAACCCTCGAAAACGGTCACTTTTGTGTCAGTCACTGCAATCACGTGAATTGATGGCAGCAGACACCTTTGGGCCGATTCCTCTGGAACCGACGACCGTCTCCAGCCCGCCCGCCGAAGTTGCGTCACAAGGCTCACTTCAGTCGACGAGTTCCGGAAACACCACCGTTGGCTTTTACCAGCCCAATGCCTCCCTGTTCCATCTCAAGAACTCGTTCACGCCGGGTGCCTCCGATGAGTACTTTGGTTTCGGTCCCGCATCCGGAGGCTGGCAACCGGTGGTCGGCGATTGGAACGGAGACGGTGAAGAAACGATCGGACTCTACCAGGGCGACAGCTCCTTGTTCCACTTGAAGGACTCGTTTACGCCTGGCGCGTCGGACCAATATTTCCAGTTTGGTCCCACCGGGAACGCCGGGTGGATTCCCATCGCCGGTGATTGGGACGGCGATGGACGCGATACCATCGGGCTTTACCAACCGGATGCATCACTCTTCCATCTCAAGAACTCCTTCACGCCGGGTCAGTCGGATCAGTACTTTGTCTTTGGACCCGGTGGAAATGCCGGATGGGTTCCTGTCGTCGGTGACTGGGACGGGGATGGTCGCGACACGATTGGGCTGTATGAACCCGGGCGGTCTCAGTTCCATCTGAAGAACTCGTTCACGCCGGGCGCCTCTGATCAGTACTTTGTCTTCGGACCTGCCGGTGGAGGATGGACGCCGATGGCGGGCGATTGGAATGGTGATGGCGTTGACACGATCGGGCTGCACCAGCCGGATGCTTCCCTGTTTCATCTCAAAGATTCATTCACCTCCGGTGCCGCGGATCAGTACTTCAACTACGGGCCGACGAACAGCGACTGGATTCCACTGGCAGGTGATTGGGACGGTGAAAGTCTTGGTGGTGGAGGCGACCCAGGGGTGATTCCCGAAGTCGTCGACTTCAGTGACTCGCGACGCAACGACCGCGACTTCACTGGAAACGATGGCTTAGGTCTGATCCCGCGACAGTTGACCAACGATGGATTGGTGAGTCAGATTCAGCCGGCGGCTCCCATCACGCGCAGCACAAATTTTAGGCTGGGTGGCTACGTTGGAAACGGCGGCGGGACATCTTTTTACAACGACTCACAAGATGGCTACGAATTTAGAGTCGCCAGGAATGCACAGGTCACGATTCGATTGGATGGTTACGATCAAGCCGTCGGATTGATTCTGACGCCTGGCGGTCGCGCTTTATCCATCGCGAATACCGGAGAGCGGGTCGTGACCGTCAACGTGCCCGCCTCTGGAAAACTACGCATTCAAGTCGACACGAGTTTCTCCTTTAACCGAGACAACGAGAGTCAGAACTACGACCTCGACATTGACATCCGCATGGACTGAATGTCGGGCAGTGTGAACACGAACGCTCGTCAACCGTGTTACCGAATCGGTTGTACGTTTTGACGAGCAATTGAAAGGTCCGCGCCTTTGACGTAGTTGCCGCGTAAGAGATCGACCAACTTGTCGCGTGCTCCACGCTCGGCGGGCTGCTCCATTCCCGGAGGACTGCCCCAAGTGACCGGCGTCCCGTCTGCTAACACCAGATCGAGCCGTGGAATGCGATTCACACTGGGGTTACCGCTGACGGTGATCTTGGACACTTTGACTTGGTCATGCACGGCGGAGAGTAGTTTGGCCAAGAGTGCCGCCGACTCAACACGACGGTCGCCGAACAAGGTGCCTTGGTCTCCGGTCGGGTAAAGCTCGTAGACCTCAATGTGAATGAGCTTTTCGACATCTTCTAGAGTCAGCCCGGCGGTCGGAAGCAGCACGCCTTCGCCATCCAGCGGCAGAAATCCACTTGCCAGTGAGGCGGGATAATTCATACTCCGAAGGTGGTCAGCGATGCCTGCCTTCCAAGCATCGCCGCCGGTCACGTGAAACGCTGCCACCAGCTCGCGATAGTTCAAGTCCACTTGGAATTTGCCGCCGGGCAACTTGCGAGCCGTCACGACATCGCTGACCCACGCGTGATTCTCAAACGCCGATGCGAGCTTGGCCGTCGCGCTTCGATCTAATGGCGATAGCAAATCGAGCTGAGCCGTCTCGTAAACCTGCTTCACCAAATCACCACGGATGTATTCCGGGGCTTCGTCGATGATGATGTGTTCGGGCAGTATCTTGCCGTGAACCGATGCGAGATGTGACGAGTACCAATTGCTGTAGGCCGCGTAGGACCCAATCAGCAGGAACATAGGCCAGATCAACGCGAGAATGGCCGGCGCATGAATGAGGCGGCGCAGCAGGGCACGAATCGGTCTTACTTCGGACGATTCCGTTTGCTTTGCCACTTGTGTCCCAGTCGGATGGAGCCCTGAATCAGCCGGTTTTTCTCCGGCAACAGCCGATGCACTCCCGAGCGCAGACTGCCCTGACTCTGACTTTCGGTCGCCGGGACGTTTGCCTTTACCAAATCTGCAGATTTAGTTGCAAGTCAATCCCGGTCTGCAAGAGAACCTGCTCACGCACTCGCTCGATCAACTTCAGGCACTGCTCGCTCGTCGCGCCGGGATGTGCCACCAGGTAATGCGGCTGTGCACCGTCGAGCTCGACCTCCCCTTCTCGGATGCCGGCCAGACCGACGCTTTGAATCAACTCGCGAGCCGAGATCGTATCGGGATCCACGAACGGCATCGCGATGCGCTCAATTTCCGTTGGCCGATGCGAATTCTGTGTGATCCAGAGCTTTTGAAGCCGCTTGGTCAACCGCAGCGGATCTGCTTTCTCAAGTTCAAACTCGACGGAAACCACCAACCTGCCCTCCAGTGAGGTCGATCGATGCGCGAATCCGATTTCGCCATGGTCGAGCGACTCCTTGGAGCCATCCGGCTGCAGCACTTGAACGCGTGCAACAGCAGGACCGATTTCTCGACCGCCACTGGATACGTTTCCGACCACCGCCGCACCGACGCTGCCGGGAATTCCGATCAGATGCTCCAGCCCCGCCAGCCCACTGCCGACCGCCTTGACCACGGCGTGTGAGAGCGTGCCTCCGGCACCGGCCGTCAACCGAGTTCCTTCCACCTGGAGAGAGCTCATCTCGGCGGCCGCCAGTGAAATCACCACGCCGTCAAATCCTGACTCGCGGACGAGAACATTGCTGCCGGCACCCAAGATTCGAATGGGCAATTCGCTTTCACTCGCCCAGCGAACCACTTGGGCGAGTTGTTCCAAGTCCACGGGCTCCGCGAAGAAGTGGGCAGGACCACCAATACCGAGGTAAACCAACGGCGTCAGCGGTTCGTCCGAGCGGACCACGTGCAACAAGTTTTCGGGAATCGACATCAACCGTCCAGCCAAGAGGAACTCGAAGAAACCATCGTGAGATGATAACGACATCCCCTCAGCCCGGCCAAGCCTACCCGGCTTCTCACCGACTCAGGCTTCTCAACCACGCCCGAGCGTTTTCGCCGCACGAATGAGATTGCGAACGGGTTGCTTGGGCTGATAGCCCTTGAGATCGCGTCGCTTCCACTGTCCGGAATCGGTGCGAGTGAAGACGATAATTTGTGGCAGCATCTTCTCGCCCTTGGTCAACTGTTTGACGAGTTCCGGATTGCTATCTTTGTCAAGGACCGCAACGCTGACATCGTCCAGTTCGCCTGTGGCCGCCATTGGCTCGATCGTCGTTTGCTTCAGAACATTGCACGCCGGACACCAGGGAGCACCCACCACCACCATCAGTGGTTTGTCCTGGGCGATGGATTCCTGATAAGCCTCCTTGTAGTTGGTATTGATCGGGGCTGGTGCAACAGCCGTCAGCACAGCGAACATCAACGAAACCATACTAAGCTCCTTTGGATAGACGTAGTGACCGTCGGTGGTGGCGACACAATGCCGCAATAAGTTGGTTTGAATGAGGTTCGTTAAGACGCCGATTCATTCTGACGGAGAACCACCGAAGGTATCACTTACCGCTGCTGATCACAGTTAGCTCCGTCTTCCCTCCGTGCAACCGAATCATGGCCGCGAGGGTGATCAACCAGGCTCTCAAGAGAAACAATCGACCAATCGGTGCGGGCGTTTCACCTGAGTGACTTCCGAGTGCGTTTGAAGCGGCCATGTCAGGCTGCTCCGAACATGCGGCTCGGGCAATTTGGGCGGATTGTAGGGCTGCCCTAGGTCGCTTCAACCCTCCCTCTCAAGAAATCGACAAATAACAACCCGCCCACTTTCCGGCACATTTTTCGCCATGTTTGGCAACGCACACGGACCTCAGCCGCTAAATTGCCGCTAGTCAAACACTTGCGTGCGTGCCAACTCAATCCCATTGCCGGCGCCATCGGGGGGTAATGGGTGCGTTTGTACATCCACCGAGGAAGAACTCTCCGCGGCCAATAATCCACATGAAGCTTCGCATCGGTCTGATCGGTCTCGGCGACCTTTGGCAAACTCGCTACCGGCCCGCGCTACGGATGCTGGATGATCGCTTTGATGTCCGCGCGGTCTACAGCACCATTTCCAAGCTCGCCGAGTCCACGGCGGCTGAGTTTCAGGCCGATCCCATCGATGGCTATCGCAGTCTCGTGGAACGCTGTGACATCGACGCTGTGATGATTTTGAAGCGATGTTGGTTGGGTTGGCTTCCGGCGATGGCAGCTTGCCATGCGGGCAAGGCGGTTTACTGGGCCGCCGGCTTGGACTTTGACGCCTCGGCCGAACGCGATGTCCAAGACGCGATCGAACAGAGCGGCGTCTCCTTCATGGCCGAATTGCCCCGGCGATTCGCGCCCGCGACGTTGCGATTAAAAGAACTGATCGCGACGCACCTTGGACCACCCCGGCTGATTCGTGTTTACCGCCAAGTGCCCACACCCGGCCGAACCGATTCCCAGCCCTTTGAGTTGTGCAGTCAGGGCGACAGTGAACTCGTGGAGCTGGTCGACTGGTGCCGTTACGTCGTCGGTTCGGCACCAACCTCGGTTCAGTCGATGTGCCAAGGTGACCTCTACCAGTCGATGATTTTGCGTTATCCCTCGGCTGCACCCGCGACGGAGAAGACCCATCCGGTGATCGCGGAGATTTCATCGGATGCTCCGCTGCCACCGGCCTGGAAAGAAGCCGCCGCCTTCCGTTCGCCCGCTGAAATGCGAATCATCTGCGAGCGCGGCGTTGCCTACGTGGACTTGCCGACCAATCTCGTTTGGTTTGATGACGCCGGCCGGCACGTGGAGTCCCTGGAGACCGAATCTCCGATTGGCGAACGCATGCTGCGGCAGTTTCACCGAAACGTCACCAGCCTTGTTCGAGACTTGGGCGGTCTGGTCGATGCCTACGAAGCCGCCGAAGTCGTTCAGGCCGCACGGGAAAGCCACGAATCCCAGACGCCGGTACCGTTTCGCGAATCAAGTGGCAGGTCACGCGCTTAACGGGCTTGATGTAATGGCTCACCTCAACAGCCCGTGAAGAGCCGGCGATT
The DNA here is from genome assembly GCA_039821235.1 of Planctomycetota bacterium. Classification (GTDB taxonomy): domain Bacteria; phylum Planctomycetota; class Planctomycetia; order Pirellulales; family Pirellulaceae; genus Stieleria. Next base: position 3,256 of record JBCBOO010000011.1, on the reverse strand, counting down.
AGTAGCGACAGACCGATCGAACCTGCTCGACGCGGCCGCGGTAGTAAACGTCCTCGCCGGGCTGAAGGTTACCCGGAGGTTTGCAGAGCCGCGTGGTTGACCGGAGAGGCCACGTCCGGTCCGGCCAAACCACCACAAACCGCCGCGACTGCAGACCCACCATCAAGGCCTGTTCGGCCGAAACAGGACTCGCACTGGCAGCCATCGGAGAGGGTTGGTTCGATTTCAGTCCGGCCCCGGCCGGTGAGAAAGTCTCCGTGACATCATCTGACGGACTCGTCTGCTTCGCGGTGGTGTTGGTTTTCATACCAGCACCTTTTCACGGGCGGTGACACGTCCGGTCACCGCCCGAAGAGAGAGCTAGACAAGCGAACTTCGATCAGTAAAACTCTGTCCAGGCCAATAGCCGCACCCGTAGCTCAACTGGATAGAGCATCGGTCTTCGGAACCGAGGGTTGGGGGTTCGAATCCCTCCGGGTGTACCTTGATGTTTCGTTAAACGCTGGGAAATCGCCGTTTCTCAGCGTTTTTTCGTGCGCGGCTTCGGTTTGTTGCGGTGCCCCACCACAGGCCGCGGTCATGTTCTGCACACTGGGGAGCACACCAGCCTTGCTCGCTTGCTTGAGGTGACTCTCCCGTACCTTCAGGTAATGCTTCCGGGCGGTCTTCTCTGAGTTGCCGAGCCATTTATAGACGACGTGCAATGGAAACTCCGCCTCAAGTTCCGTTTGCCGACTTGAACGACAGTTCTGGTAGAACCGAGGGACCTCATCCGTGATCCCTGCTCGAACGAGGATTCTCAACGTCTCGGTCCGCAGGTTGGTTTCTCCGTCGACATCCCAAAAAACTCGGTCTTCTTTTTCGGCGGCCAGATCTTGGGCTTCCAGCAGGTAGGGGAGCAACTCTGAGAAAATCGGCACGATCCGCTTTTGCTTGCCGCAGTGTTCTGTCTTGGGACTATGGACGATGAAACGATCCTGATCCCATTGGAAGTGACTCCAACGCAATCCTGAAAGCTCAGAGGGACATCGCAGACCACCGAAACGTGCCAATGCGATGATCAAACGATACTTTCGACTTGCGGCGGCCAAAATCTTCGCTGCCGCCACCATCGCGATTTTGCCGCCGGTTGCGGTGTGTTGCGGCGTGACTTCAAGTCCCTAAATTCAACTCCCCAAAATTGAAAGCACCTATGCTGCTGAGTCGCTAGGAACTTCGATCACCAGCTTCGTCGAGAACTCCAAACGCACACCAAAACAACCATGAAGAAACGATGAACGTCAGTAGCGGTTCCGGCAATTGGGGTCAGACCTGCATTTGCTTGTGACGACGGCCATGAAATGTTGATGAATTGACGACGCGCGGCTCGTTTCGATCTGGTCAGCACTCGCCGATCCTGCGCAAGCTGTTGACTTAACGGCGGTCCCTTCTGCACAAGAACTTGAAGATGGCCAACCTGCTCATCACTGGCGCCGGCGGCGGCATCGGACAGCATCTTTGTCGCCATCTTTCGACGCGGCATGAAGTCATCCCGCTCTCGCGCAGTCCGCGAGAAAAGTCACGTTTTGAACCGTGCGATCTCGTCGCCGGACCGCCTCAACTGCGAAGTAATGTGGATTCGCAGATCGCAGGCGACGTCGACTGGATCATCCACTTGGCGACAACGTACGACATCGACGACGACTTGGCGATGCTCGACAACTTGGTCAAGTTTGCCGAGCAGCACGAGGTCGAGAACTTTCTATACGTCAGCTCGTGGGTCGTACATTTTCCACGCCGCCGGTTGGCTGCTTCCTACATCGAAATGAAGCGTCGATGTGAACAGCGATTGCTCCAATCCGGTATCCCCAAGGTGCGAATCATTCGGCCCAGCGTTGTCGTCGGTTCGGGTCTGTCGTGGACAAAGATCTTGAAACGTTTGGCGCTGTTTGCTGCCGTGATACCTGCAAAGTTTTCACGGTCGTTCGTGACGATTGATGAAGTCAATTCCTGTATCGACAACGTCATCAGCAGCCAGTCCGAATCGGTCGTCGTGACCTGTCTTGGCAAGCGGATGTCTCTGGCCGCAAAGGCCCGGGAGTACCGCAGTCCCAAAACGCTACTGATTTCCCGGTCAATCGTTGTCGCCGTCGTTGTCGCGATTCTGGCGGGTGTCTTTGTGGCTGGACCGCAGCGGTTGAGCAGCACGATCCTGATCCTGGGTGGTTGCCTGTTGGTCGCATGGACGGTTCGCCAAACGTTGCCCGCGCTGCTTGGATCCGTTTCGGACTACTTTGCCGGCTTTGTCGAGTGCCGATTTGATCCGGAAAGCGAGCAGGACGTGATCGCGTTGTGCCACCGGGACAACGACAACATCCAGCTTCGCGGATACGACAACGCGAGGCTCTACTTTCAACAACCGAACAGCCCGCGTCACACGACGGTCTGCCTGCGTCGATTCAATCAAGTGCTGAATTTGGAGCGCGATCGAAACCTTGTCAGCGTTCAAGCGGGTGCACATTTCGGCGACCTGCTGCCGCTGCTGGAGTCCCACGGATTGTGGTTGGACAACTATCCCAACTATCACTTTATCTCCGTCGGAGCATGCATCGCGACCGCCGTGCACGGCTCGAATCTGGGCAAGCCGTTTCTCGCCGACCTGATCGAGTCGATTCGCTATTACGATCGGAACGAAGACAGAATCGTCGAATTGAACCGACTGGACGATCAGTTCAACAAGTTGATCTTCAGCCAGGATGGCTCGCGCAACCGAATCATCCTGTCGGCGAAACTTCGGACCTCTCCACGCCAATACTACGAACTGACGACACAGCGTCAGCCCGTGCAGTCGCTGTGCTTCGACGGCTTGGCAAGATTCACCGGCGCAACTCAGCACTATGAAGTGCGTATCAACTCTCCAACATCACGTGATGCACTGTTGCAGTCGTATCGCCAGGTACCCTGCGATGAAGATAGAATGGAAGAAGGCTTGTTAGCGATCAAAGCCGATTCGATTGGACGCAAATGGAATCTACTGCAACGAAACGGGATGTGTTCGTTCGTGACGTCGGCTGCCTCACGGTTCTTTATCAATTACGAGTGGTTCTTTACGCCCGAGGAGTTTACGCGCTTCTGGAAGGAAATCAGTGGCGATCGTCGTCGGTATCGTTTGTACAAACTTTTGGTACGATACAACCGCCGTCAGCCTGATTTGAATACTCCCTATCACGGAACGGTCTCGATCGACGTCACGATTTTCAATACCAGATCAATGCTG
>JBCBOO010000119.1:0-18311 GCA_039821235.1 Planctomycetota bacterium | reverse complement strand
AGGGGTTTGAAGTGGGTGAGGTCGCGGGAGCTTGCTTTTGCTGCAGTTTCGACCAGATGGTTGAAACGGCGGGCCGCCTTGGAAAATCCGCGGCGCCAGATCTATTGCTCGCCGAACCGGTGGGCTCGTGCACCGACCTGGTGGCGACGATTGTGCTCCCCTTGCAACAGATGTTCGGAGAGCAGTTTGAACTGGCGCCGTTTGGTGTGATTCTAAAACCATCCCATGGTTCTCGAATCCTTGGTGATTCCGATTCACGAAGCGGATTCTCTCCGCAGGCGGAGTACATTTTTCGAAAGCAGCTTGAGGAAGCGGATTATTTGATCATTGGACGTGGCGATCAGTTGAGCGATGAGAAGGTTGCCGCACTTCGCACCCGGCTTTCGGAGGTGGCACCGGGTGTTCCCATTGTCACTTGCAGTCCCAAAACGGGCCTGGGTGTCGATGAAGTCATGGGCTACATCGAATCACCGATGCGGGCCGGTGCCCGTTTGTTGGAGATTGACTACGACGAATACGCGATCGGTGAAGCCGAATTGGGGTGGGTGAATTTATCGGCTGTGTTGGAATCGCAATCGGATCTGGACGGGGACGCCTTTGCAACCGAGTTGGTGGGACACATTGGAGAGCGGATCGGCAGCGAAGACGATGGAGCAATCGCCCACGTCAAAGTCTCGGTAAGCGGAAATGGGACTCACGCCGTCGCGAATTTGGTCGACAACTTTAGCGGCGTCGAGGTCGGGCTTTCCGCTGGCCGACGTCTATCGGGAACACTAGAAGTCGTCGTCAATGCTCGCGTTGCCATCGAGCCCGAACTCTTGATGCGGCATTGCGAAGCCGCTCTTCAGGCCGTTTGCCAGGAGCGAGACTTGCACCTGACGCAGTCCAACGCACGGTCGCTTCGCCCCGGACGGCCGGTGCCCACGCATCGTGTGACGGCGGACCAGTAGCGTCTCGTACGGGATTTGTTTCAACACGGGAGCGGTGGATGCTAGTCCGTTGGTTACTCGGATCGATCGCCGGGACAATGATCATCGCGGTGACGTCGCCATGGTTTATTCGCAGTTACCCACAGCGTGTCTTTTCGCAAGAACGAGGGGTAGTGGTCTATCAACAAGGGGCCGAATATCGCTGGCGGAGTGAAGGTTACGCGACAACGAGGATCGGACCGCAGGGCCGACCGGGTGAAGGTCCTGTCGAGAACAAGTCGCTCAAGGCATTCCGCGTTGCGTTATGGGGTGATTCGCAAGCCGAGGGGAACTGCGTCCCCGACGATCAAAAAATCGCGCCCCTGACGGAAGCGTCGGTGAGCAATGTCGCCGTCGAGAACTACGCCCGCAGCGGTGATGACTGCAATGATTGGATTCATCAAATCCAGCGACTCAATGAAACCCAATCTCGCGCGTTCAATGCCCATGTGTTTCTGATCACGGAATGGCAAGACTGGTGCATTGACGTCGAGGTGCCCAGCGAGTTCGTCAATCCACTCGAGAATCAGATCGCAAGGTATGCTCCCGCATTCACGATCCAAGCCGTGCGCAACGCACTCACCGTTGACGCAGCGGGAACGCGCAGGGAACTTCGTTGGACCCTGGGGCCAGTGAACGCTCAACGGAATTCTGCCAGCGGTTCAGCCGATGATCTTCCTGCTCGGATGCGTCGACTTAACCGGCAATTGGACCGGCTCAAGCAGGCTGCCGTGGGCAATGAGTCATCGATGGCGAAAGTCGTTTTTCTTTATGCCCCGCTCACGCCATCGGTAACGGGAGACCGAATCATTGAGTCAGACGATGGCGACTGGTTTGTGCGAGTCCTTGGGGAGTGTGCTGGCGGGCTGAATGGGGTGGCGATTGACTTGCGCCCTCAGATGATTCAGTCTGCGCGAGCTGGGAACTGGCCGCGTGGATTCCAACATGGTCGCTTCGGCAGTGGCCATTACAACCCCGCGGGCAACGCGATTATCGCAACTCGTCTTGCGCGTCAGCTGGAGCAATGGAGTCAATCGTCGAAATAACTCTCCCTTTGTGCAGGATCGTTTCGATACGTTGACCGACTTGAACCTCGTCGCTGGACTGAATCGCATTGCGAGTGTCATCGACGGTGACGCTATAACCACGTGCGAGTGTGTTCAGCGGAGACAGTGCGGCAAGGCTTGCCGAGGCGGTCGCTAGCTTGCCCGCCGCTCGTTCAAGCGCTCGCTCAATCGCTCTTCGTCCGCGATCTTCCAACTCGTCCACCAATCTTGATCGGGAATGGATCCATTCGTCGGGTTTGCTGAGCGCAGCATGGGCCCGAAGCGATTCCAGTCGGGCCCGCCTAGATTCGATCGCTTGTGAGACACCGCGGTTGAGCCGCAGTCGAAGCTCTGCGACTCGTTGCCTGACGGCTTCCGGATCAACAAAGACCTTGGTTGCCGCATCCGTGGGCGTGAGTGCTCGCACGTCGGCTGTGAGATCAGCCAGGGTAACATCGACCTCATGTCCGACCGCCGAGACGGTGGGGACGGGGCTGGCCGCGATGGCACGAACGACCGACTCTTCATTAAACGTCCAAAGGTCTTCCAACGAGCCGCCGCCACGCGTGATGACAACAACGTCGAGTGAGGGACGAATCATTGCCGCCGCTTTCAAGCCTCGGACAATCGTCTCGGCCGAACCTGTTCCCTGAACTTGCGCGGGGATGACAAAGACCTCGGTTGCCAACATGCGCCGGCGAGCCGCGACCAGAAAGTCATGAATGGCCGCGCCGCTGGGGCTGGTGATCACTCCAATGCGCGACGGAAAGACCGGCAATCGGCGTTTGCGCTGCGCGTCAAAAAGGCCTTCCCGATGGAGCTGTCGTTTCAGCTTCTCGAATGCTTGTTGCAGGGATCCAAGTCCCTGCGGCTGCGCTTTTCGAACGACAATTTGGTAGGTACCGCGAACGGAATACACTTCGAGATTTCCGAAGCAAAGGATCTGTTGCCCATTGGTTAAATCGAATCCAAGCTGAGCGGCCGTGTTACGCCACATCACGGCGCGAATTTGCGATTGGTCATCTTTGAGAGTGAAGTAGATGTGACCACTTCGAGGCTTCGCGACGTCGCTGACTTCACCGGCAACCCAAAGTGACGGAAACGTCGCTTCGACGATCGACTTCAAATGCTGATTGAGCTCGCTTACCGACACCGGTCGCGATTCGGGTTCTCCGCTGGCTTCCGTCCACTGGCTCATCGAGATTGCCAGGTGCCAGAGAACACTTCTTCTGCGGGGCCGGTCATGAAGACACTGCCTGAAGTTTCGTCCCAGCGAAGACTCAAGTCGCCACCCACCAAGTGATTCAGAATCTGGCGCTCCGTGCGGTTGGTCAACACACCAGCAACGCAGACGGCGGAAGCCCCCGTGCCACAAGCCCATGTCTCTCCTGATCCGCGTTCCCACGTCCGCTGTTTGACTTCCGTCGGCGAGATCACTTCGACGAATTCAATGTTCACGCGATTCGGGAACCGTGGATCCGCCTCAATCGTCGGCCCCAGTCCCAAGACAAGTTCATCGGTCGCCTCGGGAACATAAACAATGCAATGGGGGTTTCCCATCGAAACACACGTCACACGGAGGGTTGTTCCGGCAAACTCAACCGGCACGTCAACCACCTGTGCGCCTTCTTCGTTTCCCGGAATCAAAGTAGGTATCTTCGGGCCTTCCAATTCGGGAGTTCCCATGTCAACGGTCACGCTGTCGACCAAACCTTGCGAGTTCGTACCGAGTGAGAGCTCAAGTGTCCCCGCACCCGTTTCGATGGAGAGCTGATTTTTTTTGACGAGCTGGTGGTCGTAAACGAATTTCGCGACACATCGAATTCCGTTTCCACACATTTCGCCTTCGCTGCCATCGGCGTTGAACATCTGCATGCGAGCGTCAGCTTTTTCGCTCGGGTGGATGAGGATCAGCCCATCGGCGCCGACTCCGAAGCGACGATGCGAAATCTGTCGAGCTAACTCGGCTAAATTCGGTGGAACGGACTGCTCAAAGCAGTCGACGTAGACGTAGTCGTTTCCGGCGCCGTGCATTTTCGTGAATTTCATGCTCGGATGATATCTTTGCAAGCGCTCTCACGAAACGGGCGTGACTCACAACACCTACCGAGGTTGGCGGCAGAGAATTGACCACTTGGCGGGGTGCAACTATTATGAAGCGAGAAAGGTTCTTATCCCCGGGGACGTTTCGTCGCGGTCGCGAGCTATTCTTCCAACGTCAGACCCGTCAGCGTTGGCACTTATCCTATTTCTTGGGGAGATTGAAGCCATGGATGCGGATTCCTCTCGCGAGCATGCTTCGCAAATTGATGCGGCTAGGGAAAGCGTTTCGGACGCGAAGCCAGATGATCCGACGCACCTCATCAAACAGAAAGCTGCAAAAGACGTTAATGAAGCAGGTCGAGAGACCCCAGCGCCGGGATCAACGTCTGGCGGGACAGGCGATGGAAGCGAGCCTGCCGATGGACTCGTTCAGGCGAAAACCGTCATTCGGCAGCACGGCTCGAGCGAGGCCCGCCGTGAACGCACGCCTGCACCCGGCGTCTCCGGTCGCACACCCGCTGAAATCGCGTCGGTATTGGTCGGAGAGCAACTGAACCAGTACTACTTGGAAGCTCTCGTGGGCGGCGGCGGAATGGGCGCCGTGTTTCGAGCGCTCGACCAAACACTTGATCGAACCGTCGCACTGAAAGTCATTCCATTTGTCGGGCACGATCCGGAGCTGCAACGACGTTTCCGCAACGAAGCCCAGAATGCTGCCAAGCTGGATCATCCGCGAATCGCTCGTGTTTTTGATGCCGGGAACTTCGCAGACTGGCACTACATCGTTTTCGAATACATTGACGGCATCAACCTTCGAGACTTGGTCCGCGAATCGGGCGTTCTGACGCTTGAAAATGCGGTTCTCTACACCGCCCAAGTAGCGGAGGCGCTTGATCACGCCGCGCAGCGTGGGATTGTTCACCGCGACATCAAACCGTCCAACCTGCTGGTCTCCAGTGACGGGACCGTGAAGTTGGTGGACATGGGATTGGCTCGCAGCGACAACTTGGATCTTGGCGATGAGATGACGGCCAGCGGGGTGACGCTTGGAACCTTCGATTACATTTCGCCCGAGCAGGCGTTTGATCCGCGCGATGCAGACATCCGTAGCGATCTGTATTCGCTCGGTTGCACGTTGTACTTCATGCTGACCGGTCAGCCGCCGTACACGGGCGGCACCATGCTGCAAAAGTTGATCAGTCATGGCAAAACGCCGCCACCGGACCCTCGTGAGCAACGTCCCGACCTACCGGATGACTTGATCGCAGTTATGGACCGGATGATGGCAAAAGACGCCAAACTGCGGTACCAGAATGCGCGTGATTTGCTTGCCGATCTCAATGAGCTTTCTCACCGCTATGGGCTGCAAGTGGCCATGGCCGGATCGGTCGTCGCCCTACCACCACGCAACGAAGGGCTGCAAAGACTGCAGTACCATCTCCCTTGGATGATCGCCTTGTTGTTGCTGGTCATGGTGGGTGGCTTCTTGGAGCTTCAGGCGATGGCGACTCGTGATTCGTTTGTCATTTCCAAGCCAACGTCGACCAACGGCAACTCCCTGATTCCTCCCGGGTTTGCAAACTCCACTGCAATTCTTCCCGACCGCGACGCAAGTGACGACCAAGAGCCCGATGCGGATCCACTTCCAGAGCTGTCAGCGTCGGAACTCTCCCCCACCGTGACGCCCACGGACCAAGAACGACTCGCGCAAGCCGCGCGGCCACCGGTCTTTAGCGATGCGTTTCCGCCCCCGCCCTTGTTCGAATACGGTCCCTTGCCGCAACAATCGGTTATCGACGACGGCATGACGGCTGCATCGGAGTCAGATGAGGAAGCCTCTTCAATCGTCGAAAATGAGGGCTCGCCCACCGGTGTCACAGAGGCTCCTCCGGCCGCGCTTCCTCAACCTTCGGCCGTGCGGATCGTCACCCCAAGCCTGCTCTCGCTTGCGAATCGAGTTGAGCAAGTCAATCGGGACACCGATGGCGCGATTTTGGTGTCGTCGCTTTCGAACGCCATGGATCTGTCGATGCGTTATGGGATCACCCGCGTTGAGTTCGCAACGCCGGAGATCGTGACGGGGCCAATCACCGTCATGCAAGACAACATGGTTTTTACTTCGACCGTCGGAAGGACGACGCTGCGATTCATTGAGACCGATGTGATTGCGATGCGGCGGAGCACGATGCTCAAGATCGGCAACCACCGCACTGAGTTTCGCAATCTTGATTTCGACTGGGAGCTCTCTTCGGAACAGGTCGATGGCGGAGCCATGTTCGAAATCAACGACAATCGACTCACGCAGTTTCTCGATTGCACGTTCACGCTCGCCAATAAGGCAATGCATGACAACGTCAGTTTTTTCGATGTGATTACCAATCCAGCCGTTTTGCCTGACTCCGAGACGCTTCCGGGACGTCTGTTCAACCCTGACAAGAACGCATTGCCGCTCGTCGCCATTCGCTTTGACAATGCGATCGCCCGGGGAGAGGCCACGCTCATTCGGATGGATTATGCGGCGGCGCTACAATTGGTCTGGAACAACGGCTTGATTGCAATCACGGGGCGCTTGCTCGACACCGCAGGTTCACTCCGTCAACCGGGTCGCCTCGCCAGCCCGATTCAGCTGCTGGTTTCGAACGTCACCGCAGAAATTCCCAAGGGGGTTGTCCGCATGCGTTTGGATTCGGATGGACGGTTTCCTATTCGTGTCGAACGCCAGGCCAGCCAGTGCGTGTTCCTCGTCGACTCCGACAAGCCTCACTATGAGATTATCGGTGCCGACCCGAGCTTGGGTGAATGGCTCGAATTGCGTGGCGAAGGCAACGCGTACGTCGGATCTCCGTCTTTGACCGATCCCGTATTGGTCGTGGATCAAGTCGAAGGCGGACAGTCCGTGACGCCCATGTCCATGTTGGCTGGGGACAGTGTCTTGCCGTGGGTCCAAGAGCAGCGTCCGAGATGGTCCGTTCGCTGGACAAACCCTCGCCCGCAATCTGCCTTCTATCATCAAAGAACGCCAACGAACTACCGGCAGGATGGGGTGATCTACTTCGGCTTCCGGGAACTCGATCTGCCTCCGTTGCCATAGCGGATTCCCGGATCGGAATTTTGTCGCGGCACGCCGAACTTCATTTGCGTGGCGTCGATTCGGTGATCCGACACTCGCCTACCGCACAGTCTTTCAGCGCGGCGCGGGCTTTGCCGAGTGTTTCACCGAAGTACTCGTGTTGTCCGTCCACGGCAGCCAGAATCGCAGGCCCGGTCGCTACGTAGACGCGTTGGCCTCTGTCGCCTTTTCTTTCCAAGACGACGCGTTCGCCGGCCTTTCTCGCTGCCGACTCCTCCAAGAACACGCCGACTGCTTCGCATCCGATCGTCTTCATAAGCGTGCCGCCACATTGGGCGTAAAGACTTCGCAAACGATCAAACTCGCGTTGCAGTTCGGTGTAGTCTTCCAAGCCGAATGGTTCGTCGGATTCGATCTGGCTGCACGACGAACTTGACACCAGCTCGCTGACAACAAACGACACCTTGGTGATGTCGATCGGTTGACCAAGAGACGCCAACTCCTCGGGGAATCTGCGCCGGAAAGAGTCATAGGTTGCGACTTCGGCAGCGCAAAGCAAATCGGAATCAAGCTGTCCATCAGCAGTGATTCGTTCCAGTCTTACCAACACGTCATGCTGGTAGCGGTTGGCGAATGTGAGGGCAACCTCACCCGAGGAAACTTCCGTTGCGGTGTGCGAATCCACACCTGATTCAAAGTCGAACGAAACACGCCGAGCGGGAACTTCCGAATCGACTCGGAGTTCGATGCAAGTCGGTAGCCGCACTCCGCGGACTTGATAGTTGCCGTCGCACAACTGAATTGCGATGGTTCGACGCGATTGTGGAGCCAAGATCACTTGCACGGGAACGTGCCGGGCATGCGCCGGACCACCACTGCAGTACGACTGCCGATTTGCTTTGATGAATTCGTTGACGGGCGTAAACGTGAGCGCGACGGCATGCGTAAAGTCGGTTCGGAAGTCCCGCTGGCAGACTTTGCAGTGATAATCATCGACGATTTCACAGAGCGATTCTTGTGTCGCTGACGGGCTCTTGCACACCGGGCAATGGATCTCCCAGCACAAACGAAGCAAGCCGCATCGAGTGGCGGCGACCAGTGCGTCGACCACATGGTGCACCTTCTTTCGCCAACGAGTTGCCAGAACACGCGGGCGTAGTCGTGTCAGTTCTTGCCGGTTGCTTTGCGTCAAAAACGTCAACAATGCATCCGTCACCGAGGCGTCGCACGCTTGGAAGAAGTCTTCCTGAAACAGACGCTCGAGCTTGCGTCGTTGCGCGTTTGAGATCGTGCCGCCGGCTTGGTAGGGATCAGGAGGATTCAAAGCCTGGGGCTCAGAAGCAGTGATCGCATCCATGCGTCGATAGAGGGCTTCAAATTGTCGTCGCGCTTTTCGGCCGATTTGGAACCTGGCAAATGCTTGACCAAACCAGCCCCGATAGTCGATTGAAAACCGTTGTGTCAGCCGTGTTCCTCCTCTCGGAGTCGTTTGCAGTTCAACCGTGCTGGTAAGACGACGGAGTGGGCCTCGGCGAATTTCACGCACGATCGACATCGTGCTTTCTTCGACCCATTCGAACGGGTACTCCCACCATTCGATCGGCATTCCCATCAGTCGCAATCGGCCGACACTGAGAGGCAAGCCACATGCGAGACTGCTCTCGGGCGTGTCCTCCACTTGGAAGTCGACCGCTGGAATACCAACAGCTTGATTGACGCGTTCCGTATTCGAAATCAGCGGCCAGAGACTTCCCCGATCGCTGTCCAGATCGCATGACAACTCAAATTCGATGGTTTTGTCGTTGTGGTTCTTGGTCAAGAAACCGGCATGTGACGAAACAACGGCCTCACCACGGAGCACACATTCCAATTGATCCAATAAAGCGGCTGCGTCGGCAACACGTTTTGCCGGTCGTTTTGACATGGCCTGGGCCACAATGTGAATGGTCGCATCGCTGGTTGACGCGGCGAACGATGCCAGCGGTTCTGGATCCTCAAAACGAATTGCATCGAGCAGTGCGACCGCGGAATGACTCTCGAATGGTATTTCGCCACTGAGCATTTGATACAAGGTCGCACCGACAGAATAGACATCAGTGGAAGCATCAATCGGCTGCGCCGAACCGCACTGTTCGGGCGCCAGATAATGCATGGTTCCGACGATTGATCCCGTTCGAGTGAGTTCGTCAGAAGAAACGTCGACGGATCGGACCAGTCCAAGGTCCGTTAGCTTTACTCCGGATGTCTCCCAGTCGCTGGGTTCGGAAGAGGATCCAAGTTGATCCACGAGTGATTGCGTAAGTAATACGTTTGCGGGTTTGACATCTCGGTGCACAAGACCGCTGGTATGGAATTCTGCCAGAGCTTCACAGACCCTCGCGGCAATCCAAACCGCTGTTACTTCATCGAGCTTGTTTTGATTTCGAAGAAAAGCTGAGAGTGGTATGCCGTCGACGAACTCCGTGACCAGAAACTGTCGCCCCTGATCTTGATCAAATCCAAAGTATTGCACCAAGTTCTTGTGCCGCATCCGGGATGCGGCCTTGGCTTCACGCTCGAATCGTTCAATGGACAGCCCGTCACGTTCGAGGTGTTCATGTAGCAGCTTGACCGCAACGACCGTTTCGTCCGCAAGAGTCCCTCGAAACACGACCCCCATGCCACCGGAACCAATTCGTTCTTCCAACCGAACCGTAAGTCTCTTCCCGGAAAGTAGAAGCGGATATTGCGGTTCCGTTTGGTTCAGCAAGATTTCAACGAACGGGTTTGAATTTGGATCGCACGTCTCCCCATGCCAACTGGGCGCGTCTGCCAGCAGCGGATCGGAGTTCATTGATTCGTCTAAGGGATTGGACATCGGCCCTATCTCAGGTGATTTCTTCGAGCGTCTTTCTTGCGATGGCGGCGTCGCGGATGGAGAAGTGCTCATTGATTTGAAGACAGCGACGCAGGTGTTTTGTCGCGGAGTCTCGGTTGCCGAGCCGATGATAGATCATACCCGCATGGAAGTGGAAAGAGGCTTCATGATCTTTTCTTTGCAAGGCGGTTTGCATCAAGGGGATTGCGGCGGCTGAATTGCCTGACTGGTGAAGCGCCCATGCAAGCGTATCGTAGGCGGCCGGATCTTTCCTCCCTTCCAAGTCGGTTCTTGCCAGCTTGATCGCAAGGTCAAGCTGACGATCATGGTTTGAGAGGAAAACGGCGGCTTCCCTTGCATGAGCAATTCGGCTGTCGTTGCGACCGGCTTCGTCAAGGATGATCTCCTCCGCGAGGTCCCATGCCTTTTCGGCATCCGCGGATCGTCCCATTTTAGCGAGTAAATCTCCATACTCCGATAGAACGGGAGGACTCGCGTGATCAGGAACCACCTGTTCGAACAACTGCACCGCTTCAATCTCATCACCCATCCGGGCCAACACCGAAGCCAACGCGGCAACGGAATGAACGTCATCATGTTGTGAGTGAAGCGCCGCCTCGAACCAATGTTTTGCTTGTGGCAGGTTGCCAGATTCGAGATGAAAAGCACCCAGTCGATGTTGATACCAAGACAACTGTTCGGGAGTGCCTCCACGATGGACGTGCATTTCCACCGCGCGAACGAGGTTTGATTCGGCGGAGTGCGAGTTTCCGCGAAGAGCGGCAATTCTCGCGAGCCGGACAAGTACCGGCGGAGATTCGTTTTGCCGTTTGAGTTCCGCGAGTACTCGTTCGGCTTCGTCGAGGTTGCCCATTTCGGTGAGGGCATCACAGAGGGTTGCCATGGCAGACGTGGCTCGGCCTGACTGGTTGACTGCGTCGCGTGCCTGTTCGGCGGCCTCTTCAAAACGGTGCATGGCCAGAAGGGCCACAGATCGCCAAGATTTCCCCGAGATCGATTCCGGATTCAGTTGCAACACTTTTTCGAATGACCGTTCGGCTTCCGAATAGGCGCTGAACTGGTCAGCTTCTTTCGCCAGTCGTAACTGCAGTCTTCCGAGCACCAGCCAACTTCCGGCGTCGTTGGGATTTTCCTTCACACGTTTTTCGAAAATCTCAATCGAATCCGCCGTTGGGATCATCCCCCTGGCTTGTTCAGTGTGGTCGTGTGCTGCACAACGTTTGGTGGCGCTGAGCGTGCTGGCCGCGATGCAGAGGGTGACGGTCAGGGAGCGAACGTTGAATGAAATCATGATAGTGAACTGAAAAGCGGAGTTGGTTTACAGCGTTGGCGGGCGAAGAGAATCCGTGCCGGGACCTGCGTGAAACCGTGTAGGCTGTTGCGACGATCACGCAGGTCCCGGACAACGGAATAGAAGGGTTATTCCATGATGACGTGAGCGGGCGCCAAATATGGAAAGACGCCAGGAAACTCCACGTCGTTAGCGTCGACACCATCGCCCTCGACGACTCCCCTCGTCAGTAAAGAGAGCGACGCATCAATGACGTCATCTGCGAGTTGCCTTCCGTTCAAGAATGCCGTGCTCTGCGAAGTATCCACGGTGAGGAGATCGGGAAGCAGCACATCAGTGATCGCCGCCGCGTAATCGGCGTCTCCGCTGAGTGCCGTCACGCTGGCACGGACCGTGTCTCCGAAGACACTCGGATCATCGGATGGATCTGTTTCGTTAAAAACGTCCTTTGCGTCCGATGGAATTAGCACGGTGTTGATTGCCGGACGTCCCATTCGGTCAAACTGAGTTCCACCGATGACGGTTCGGCAGTAAAGCCCGACGGCGTCACCGCCAAGGTCGCTGCGCGGAACTTCCAGAACAATCGCCGACGTATTGAGCCCTTCGAAGAAATCGTTTCCTTCGAACGCGAGCCCGTTTTGAAAGCCTACCAAGTCAAAGAAAAACGGGTCGTCGAAAGTTCCGCAACGCAGTAAGCCACCGCCGGCGGTACGGATCCGGACATTGCGTCCCGTGATGCCGCGACCGATCAACGCACCGTTTCGCCGCAGTGTGACCCGTTGTGAGAGATCGGTTGGTCGAGGAGTTCCAAAAGCGAGCTGATAGACGACATCGGGTTGAGCGTCGCCATCGTTATCGATGTTGAACTCGTACCGTGCGCTTGTGTTGAAGGTCGTGGGACTCAACACCCCGGCCAACGGATTGACCGTCATCACCATCGCAACTTTCGATGAATCGTTGGGAGAACGGAAAATGTAGACGTCGTTAATGTCCAATCGGCCGTCCGTGCCAACGAGCGGCGCATCCAGATGGTCGGCCGCATGAACAAGACCCGGTTGAAGCTGGCTTGCAAGCACCAGGAGCCCGAGGCAAAGAAATCGGAAATGGAGTTTCATTGGGATTCAATGGGGTGTGCGGAAAAAGAAAAATGAAAGAACAACGCGTTACTAAGAACGGCGTCTTCTGCGGAGCGTGACGAGCCCGAGTGCACTGGCAAGGGTCACGAAACTGGACGGCTCGGGGACAGCGGAGACCGAGAAGGACTGTGTGAACGAGTCGAGCGTGACAAAGTCGGGTGCGGTGAAGTTTTCGTCGGCAAAAACCGAGAAGCTCGTTTGAGCCGCGAACGTTTGGGTGGGCGGAATGACAGAAAATGAGATTCGCTCGTCGACACCAAAGATGGGATCGATCGTGGCTGACTGAGACGACAGCAGCGTGGTACCCAAACTCAAATCGCTCGCGACATCGATCAAGCCTTCGACGCCCGCGCTTGAGGTGGAACCGATTTGAAGGGTCTCGCCATTGATCAAGCCTCCGCGTGCCGTCACGTCGTATCCCAGTTGAAAGACGACGGAGTCGAACCCTGGGTCTAATGTCAACCCCGTTCCGAAATCAAATTTCAACGAGGAAACGCCATCGGTGACTTGCGCACAGACGGAAGCGGATGCGAGATCAAGCGCGATCGTTCCGTCGTCCGCGAGCAACTGAAAGTTGTCGTAGATGACGGACCCGGAGTCGATCGATTCGCCTGCGAAAAGATCCGACAATGCGATCCCCCCCTGGGAAGCGTTTGGCGCAAGCCCGAATGAAAGAAGGATGATCGCCAATGAAAGGAATGTACTTTTTGACATGAAGTGCCTCTCCAACAAAGAATGGATTGAATGCACCGAGTACGGCCATGCGACGCGAGTGTGACGCGTGTTTTGAAATTTTTTTCTCAAATGACTTGCAAATCCGTAACTCAACGGCGACGGTACTGGGCTGGGAAACCTGTCGATTTGCCCTTAACGCCACCGGGTGCCATGCACGCCACCGAAGACTGCCAGCCGGATCGACTAAGCCAAATCCAAACCAATTGGGAACAAGTCTTCGCCGCCTGTCATGAATCGCGCGAAACAGGCGGGAATGTGAGTGACGCGCAGCAACAGTTGCTGCTTCGTTACGCGGGTGCGATCTATCGCTACCTCACCGCAGTCGCCGGCAGCGAAGACGTCGCCGATGACCTTGCTCAAGAGTTTGCATTGCGTTTCATTCGTGGTGACTTTCGGAACGCGCGACCCGAGCGAGGACGCTTTCGCGATTTCGTGAAGCGGTCTCTCGTGAACTTGGTCATCGACTCGCATCGCAGGAAACGTCAACAAGCGTCACTCGACTCGAATGACGAAACCGTCTGGAGAGTGGATCAGTCCATCGACCACTTTGCGATCTTCGAGAAAGGATGGCGTGCGGATATTCTTCAGAAGACGTGGCAGAGGTATTTTGAAAACGAAAGTGAGCGAGCGTCCGCCGAGATATTGAAGTTGCGAGCCACGCATCCGCAGCTTTCATCCTCTGAATTGGCGAAACACGCGAGCAGTCGACTCTCGCAAGAGTTTTCTGCCGAGTCTATTCGGCAGTCATTGGTGCGCGGCCGGCGACGTTTTGCGGAGTTGCTACGTGTCGAGGTGGCGCACTCCTTGGGCAATCCGTCCGCCGAGGAAGTCGATCAAGAAATGTCGGCCCTCGGATTAAAGAAGTACACCATCTAAATCCATGTCATTTGTTGCTTATCGGAACGCCGCACAGGATCGTTCGGACGAAACGATCGCGGAACTGGCGTCTGACTTTTTCGCGATGATTCGATCCCGACGAAGTACACGCGATTTCTCGGAGCGTCCCGTACCGCGCGCGGTGATTGAATCGTGTATCGCTGCTGCCGGGCGGGCGCCGTGTGGAGCAAACCAGCAGGCCTGGCATTTTGTTGCCGTCGCGGATCCCGAAACCAAACGAGAAATCCGACTCGCAGCCGAGGCCGAGGAACGTGAGTTTTATGAGCGCCGGGCGACCCAGCAGTGGTTGGACACGCTCGCGCCGCTTGGAACCAACTCTGAAAAGCCGTTTCTGGAAAAGGCTCCGTGGTTGATCGCGATTTTCTCAAGAACACATGGTTTCGATGAAGAGGGCAACGTCATCAAGCATTACTACCCCACGGAGTCCATTGGAATTGCGACGGGATTCTTGATTGCGGCGCTGCATCAATGTGGTTTGGCAACGCTGACTCATACACCAAGTCCGATGAAATTCTTGAGCGAGATCCTTGGACGCCCCGGCAACGAACGTTGCTTTCTGTTGCTTGTGGTGGGGCACGCTTCCGAAGACGCGGAAGTACCTGACATCAAGAAGAAACCTCTTTCCGAGATTGCCACATTCCGCTAGCGAAACGTCTTCTTTCCATTGGGTATTCGACGAAACCGCCGGATTGCGAACGTATTGGGAGGTATCGGGGCGGAAACAGTTTTTGGCGACGAGAGTGAATTCAAGACGTTTTTCATCTTTGTTGGCGGAGATTGCCAAGCAAACGCCACCAGTCTCGAAAGGATCGAATACTGTGGCTATGATCATTGGCGATCGGGTGGCAGCCTCGATCGCGTTGCTTCGTAAAACCGAGTGACGGGTTTTTCGTCGCATCGCGGATCATCCCTGAGTGGATCGACCTTCGTTGCTTCACGTGCCGTACTTCGGGAGATTGAACGCTGGACCCTATCATTGATTTACACGGCGTTAGCAAACGCTACGGGGAGATCGACGCTTTGCGTGATGTATCTCTTCAGATCCCTCCTGGCGTCACGGGTTTATTAGGACCGAATGGCTCGGGGAAGAGCACGCTGATCAAGGCACTACTTGGTCTCCTTTCGACGCAGGCTGGTGATGGTCGCGTACTCAATCATCAATGGCCAAGCCAAACACGCGAAATCCGTGATTCGATCGGCTACCTGCCCGAAGATGACTGCCACATCGCGGGCTTGGACGGCATTGAGTCGGTAACGTTAATGGCACAGTTGTCCGGAATTGGCGGCAAGGAAGCTCTGCGTCGAAGTCACGAAATGATGGACTTTTGTGGCTTCGGTGAAGAACGCTACCGTGAGGTCGAATCCTACTCCACGGGGATGCGTCAGAAACTGAAGTTCGCGCAAGCCCTCGTGCATGATCCTCCGCTGCTGATCCTGGACGAACCAACAACGGGCCTTGATCCCGATCAACGGCTCGCTCTGCTTCGACGTGTGCGAACGCTTGCCGATCGTCATGGCAAGTCCATCATTCTTTCAACGCATATTTTGCCCGATGTTCGCACGGTCTGCGATCACGTGGTGATCTTGGTCAAGGGCGAAGTCCGCGTCGTCGATACACTGGAAAACTTGAGCCGGCCGGTTGAACCGACGATTCACGTGACGCTATCGGGGGACCATCAACCGATGGCCAATCGCGCGAACATGGCGGGGCACACCGTGAACTG
Source organism: Planctomycetota bacterium (assembly GCA_039821235.1). GTDB lineage: Bacteria > Planctomycetota > Planctomycetia > Pirellulales > Pirellulaceae > Stieleria. The sequence goes on along the minus strand of JBCBOO010000119.1, from coordinate 2,523 downwards.
GCAGGCTGAAACGTCGACGCTCGAGATTGGTGGAATTGAGGCGGATCAGACCAGCCAAATCTGGCAATGGGCTGCCGAGTCTGAAACACCCGTTCGACGAATGCAGCCCGCGGTCAACTCGCTCGAACAAATCTTCATCGATGTCGCGGCAGGGCAGAGCCCCGGCGAGCCTTCCACATCCGCAAACGGCTTGGAGGTGAACGATGCCGGTCAATGATTTAGGCTTCCGAGGCTGGACGGGCGAACGATCTGCGCAATGGCTGCGTCCACTTGTCATCGCGAGAGGCGGCATCTCGCTGATTCTCAAGCGACGTTGGCTACGTTTTATGCTGATCATCGCGTGGTTGCCCGTCTTGGTCCCCGCCTTCGGAATCTTCGCGTTTGAGTTTTCCTCGACCGATCCCGTGATGCGCAGAAGAATTGTTGGAATGGCACAAGGATTGTTGCAGAACCCCGAGTTGGCGGAGGTAATTGCGACGGACCCTGACCGGGCAAGGCACGAAGTCTGGGCGACTCTGATTCTGTACTACTTTCGCGTTCCACAGCTCTTTGCGATGGTGGGTTTGATCGGGCTGATTGCGCCGCTCTTGATCTCCTACGATTTGCGCACGAAAGCGTATTTGATGTACTTCTCGCGTCCGCTGACGCCAACGCAGTACATCATCGGTAAGTCAGCCGTGATCTGGTTCTTTCTTGCTGGCGTGGCGACGGTGCCCGCGCTCCTGTTGTACATCTTGGGCGTCTTTCTCTCCTCGGAGTTCTCTGTGGTGGCACAGACCTGGGACATTCCGCTGCGGATACTCATCGCATCCGTCGTGCTCATGCTTCCGACGACAGCGATTGCGATTCTCTACTCTTCCTTCACCTCGGAAAGCCGGTACGCTGTCTTTTCTTGGTTTGCCACTTGGGTGATGGGCGCCGTAACTTACCAAGCGCTCTCACTGACAAGTTTGATTGTTGAGAGACAGAAGGGAAGTCTGGACTTGGCTGCCGCCAACGAGATATGGGATCGGTGGCGGATCGTTTCGCCGTATCACATTCTTGGCAAAGTTGAATCCTGGGTTTTCGGCATTGATCGATCTTCTACCAGTGTGATCCCATTCGTGTTGATTCTTACGGCGATCACCGTGATCGGCTTTTGGATCGTTCGCCGCCGGATTGTTGCGAGGCTGAGTGTTTAAAACATGATTGAGCTAGAACACGTCAGCAAAATGTATGGGAACGTTGTTGGCGTCAACGATCTTAACGTTTCCTTATCTTCGGCAGCATTCGGCCTCATTGGACCAAACGGCTCTGGCAAGACCACGTTGATCAACCTACTGCTCGGCAACTTGAAGCCGACGTTGGGAAAAGTCAGTGTCTTTGGGAAAAACCCATCGCGAGATCGAAGCATTCTTCGCCGCATTGGGCTCTGTCCCGCTTCCGATGTCCTCTACCCAAACGTCTCTGCACTTGAATGGGTGAAATACCAAGTGCGGTTGCACGGTATCGGGCGTTCCGAATGCGAGCGCCGAGCGAAAGATGCGTTGGAGATCGTGCGAATGACTCATGCGATGCATCGTCCGATGGGGACGTATTCACTGGGCATGAGGCAACGAACCAAGATCGCTCAGGCCATTGCGCACGAACCAGATTTGTTGATTCTCGATGAACCCTACAACGGTCTGGATCCTGTCGGTCGCTCGGAAATGACGACCGTGCTGAAGGACTGGACAAAGCGCGGGCGTGGACTGCTATTCGCTAGCCACGTTCTGCAAGAAGTCGAGGCGGTGACTTCACTTTTCTTATTGATCTACGGTGGGCGGTTGCTCGCCTCAGGTTCGGCTGCGGAAATCGAATCGCTCCTTGCAGATACGCCTCAGCAGGTGCGTTTGATCGGGCAAGATGTTCACAGACTTGCTACGCAACTTGCTGAGGCTACTTGGGTGGACGCCATGACTCTTCAGCGAGATCGAACCGAATTAAGAGTTTCGCTCCGCGATCCCGGAGCGTTTTATCAACAAGTGCCAAAGTGGATCGTGGACCAAGAACTCTCTATTTCCGAATTACGAGCGGCCGATGGAAACCTCGAGGCGATCTTTGAATCACTCCTGAAGCATCACCGGGGGGAAACACCATGAATCGATTGACACTTCCGTTCGATGTGCTCATTTTCGAGCTCCGCAGATCGTTGACACCGGGCCGGATCTCAATTTGGACAGGACTTGCACTGTTTCCTGTCGTGATCATTGGCGCCGTCGTTGCAATTGCAAGGATCAACTTGGGCGCCGATTATTCACCAGAGCGTCTGTCTGAACCGTTCGGAACAACCATGTTGTTCCTAATCCCAGGAGTCTGCTGTCTGCTGGGACTCTTACTGTGGGCGACGCCGACGATCAGCACGGAAATTGAAGGCCAGACTTGGATCTATCTTTCCTCGCGTTCGGCCGGAAGATGGGCGGTCATGCTTGGTAAGTTTTTGACGGCGATTATATGGACGCTGACGGCGACGCTTTCTTCACTTGCCCTTTGCCTTCTTTTAGT
>JBCBOO010000118.1:0-18347 GCA_039821235.1 Planctomycetota bacterium | reverse complement strand
CTGGCGCAGTACTACTCCTCGGTACGCAGGGCGGACGATTGCGTGGGTTCGGTCATGGCGGCTTTGGCTGCCTCAGGTCAAGAGAAAGAGACCGTCGTGATTTTCTTGTCGGATCACGGCATGCCGTTACCGTTTGCCAAGACGGCGTTGTGGCACCACAGCACACACACGCCTTTGATTGCAAGATGGCCCGGAGTGACAAAGGATGACTCGATCGATGACGCTCACATGGTCTCCGCCGTGGACCTGCTGCCGACCATTCTGGAGATTGCCGATATAGCGCCACCGCCGAGCGGTTTCGCGGGTCGTTCGTTCGCCCCGACTCTTCGTGGTGAAACACAAACGGATCGCAAGTATGTGTTCAAAGTCTACAACGAAAATTCGGCTGGCAATCGCAGTCCGATGCGAGGCATTCAGTCCAAGCGTTTCGGTTACCTCTTCAATCCTTGGTCAAACGGCGAACGCGTCTTTAAAACCGCCACGACGGGTACCAAGAGCTATCGCGCCATGCAGCGTCTCGCCAAGACGGACGCCGGAATCGGAGAGCGTCTGGAGTTCTTTCGGCATGGTGTTCCCGAGGAGTTCTACGATTATGTGAATGACCCAGACGCGTTGAAGAACTTGATTGACGATCCCAAATACCAGGATGAAATCAAGAAGCACCGCGCCGTGATGATGCGATTGATGGAAGAAACGGGGGACCATGCTTTGGTGGCGTTTCAGAACCGAGAGTCCCCGGAGCGAGTCAGCGCGTACGTGGACCGTGTTCAAGCCGAATCCGACGCTCGCCGAAAAAAGAAACGTCGTAAATAGCGGTTACGACGGATTTGTACGCCGGTCTTGGTTTCCGTCAGGTGACGTTTGCTGTTGCTGATCGGAGGCTCGTCGCTTTTGCTCAGCGGCGTTCGCCCGATCCTCGGCGCGGCGGTTAAAGCTATTGACGTGGTCGGACCACCTTCGACGCCCGTGTGAAGTCGTGGGGCCAGGCGCCACCAAGAACACGGCGCCGAGGCCAAAAATCAGCCCCGCCGTCATCGATCCAAAGGTGACCATGGTTGTTCCAGGACCGAGCGGCTGATCGCTCACCTGTGGCGGACCCAATTCCGCAACCAAGTTGGTTGAAAGTGCCGCTGATCGGTTCGCCCGAGCATCCACCAAACGCTGCTCCGCCTCGGCGAGTTGTTGCGTTCGCTGCTTGAGCTCGGAATCGATTTCCGCGTAGGACGTCCGTGCCTCCGCCAACATCGCCAGCTTTGCCGACAGGTCATTCATCTTTCTATCCAGTCTGGCAACCTGTGCAACTTGGAGTTCCAACATCGGCTCCATCGACGCGATGACGGAGAGCGTCTCTTGGATGATGCGCTCTCGAATCTCTCGCTCGGTTGCGATCGCGGCTTTCCGCTTCGGGTTCTGCATGGTGTAGACGCCCGACAATTGACTTGCACGGAGCTGTGCATCGATCAGTCCGTCTTTGAGGCGTTGCAATGAAGGCTGGCTATTGAGTAAATCGCCGCCGCTGATGAGCAACTTTTGAGGGTCCTTGGAGCCGTCGACGAGCAATGCGTGTAACGACTGCAGCTTGCGCAAGTCTTGTTCGGCTGTTTGCAATTGCTGCTTCGTTTGCTCCAGCGTTCGTCTCAAACTGCTCTCACCGGAGTAAGCATCGGTTAACTTCCGGAGCTCGCCAAGATCCGCCCCGAACTCGGCTTCGACTTCCTTCATTCGGTCGGAAACGCTGTCCAAGTTCTTTTTCGCCAAGTCACGTGCATGTGTCAGTTCCACGATGACGCTATCGGCTCTCACGCGGCGAACGTCGCGCAGGTGCTTGGTCAGGCTGTCAAACATCGCATTGCAAAAGGCAATGGCGCGGTCGCGAGATTCGGCTTTCACTTGCAGGTAGACGACTTCGGTGTTCCCAAACTCCGCCCCCTTGGGCGCGAGTATGTTGACGCGTGATCGAATGCTGGAATCGACGTGTGAGATCGACGGCCATTCGGAGTCTTTTCCGCCGCCAGCGGGACCAATGTGTCGCAGTGCCGCCGACACGACTTCGCGATTCTGCGTCATCTCTAAGATGGTCTCCTGAGCCGCTTTCAATTCCGTTTGACTTGCGAATCGACCCAGACGTCCCACCGCATTGTTAGCTTCGTCGCGGACCACCAGCGGTTGTCTCGCGGCATAAAGCTCCTCTTGCATCATCGAATAACCCACACCGAGGGCTCCGAAAACCAGCACTGCTCCCACCCAAATGGGCGCAAAGAGTACGAGGACGTTTCGGATGTGAGTCCAAGGAATCGGCGCAGCGGACATGGATGGTTCAGCTGGTGGCAAGAGGAAAGTTCTCGAAAACGTAGGTCGCTGCAGCGGATCGACCTAAAATCCAGCTTTTTTGCGGGCAAACGGATGGCAGCGTCTGAGTCGTGCCGTAACGATTACAACACTTTTGTGTGCAGCGATCCTTCTGAAGGGTGAATCTGTGTTAACACTCTGTCCGCCCCCCCAACGCTGCTCGCCAGTTACTCGCCGAAACGCTCCTCCGACCCCCGAGATCAACATGATTCGAATCCGTGCCTTCTGTTTCCTTGCGATCGTCTTTTCCGTGCACACGTTTGCAACTCAGAACGAGACGTTCGGCGAAGATTCCATCCGGATTTGCACTTACAACATTCGTTACGCCAGCCCACGCGACGGCGACGACATCTGGATCAATCGAAAGGAATCGGTTGCGAAATTCCTGAGCGACTTTGATGTGATGGGTCTGCAAGAAGTCACGGCGAACCAGTTCGAAGATCTTCGAGAACGGCTTCCCGAATTTACCTCTTACGGATTGGGCCGAGACGACGGTCGACTTGGAGGCGAGTCCGCCGCTGTTTTTTTTCGTCGTGATCGCTTCGTGCCGCTCGCACAGGGAACAATCTGGCTTGGCGAAGACCCAACCGCGGTGGGCCAAAAGAGCTGGGATGCAGCGATGCCACGAACGATGACTTGGATGGTGCTCCGTGATCAAGAGACGAGTGGCGTATTTGTCTTTGCGAACACACACTTCGATCATGTGGGCAAGCTGGCTCGTCAGAGAAGCGGCGAGTTGATTGCCGACTTTCTGTCGAACCGATTTGATTCACTTCCGACGATCTTGCTGGGAGATTTCAATTGCTTGCCTGGTTCCCCTCCCCACGCCGCAATCTCGAACGCGTTTCGCGACGTCCATCAGATCAAATCGGTGGCCCCACAAGGGCCCGACAGCACATGGTGTGGTTTCAAGGAAATCGTTCTGGGCCGTCGAATCGATCACGTCTTTATCAACAACCAGCTCGTGCTTGACTCCGTTTCAGTCCTCGATCCCAAAACACCCTCCGGACGTTTTGCGAGCGATCATCTGCCGGTCACGGCCTTGGTGCGTCTCAAGAAGTAAAAGCCGCCTGTTACGCGATAGACAGGCGGGAAGCCTGTCCTACGTTTTGAACCACTAACGTCCCATTCCTGGGATCTGGAATTGCATTCCGGGCGGCATGCCTCCCGGCATTGTGGGCGCGGCAGCCGCATCTTCCGTTTGGTAAAGCGACTCTTGGTCGATCCGTAGCTTCGAGTACGTTTCCTCTGGGATGACGTAATACCAATCGGCAAACCGCTCGTTGAGTGCACGACTTTGACGTCGGGCATTCTCGAGTCGCTCTTTGCGGTCTTCCAGTTTTCGCTCGTTCTCCTTGGTGATCTTTTCCTGCATTGCGGCAAGACGCTCTTGCTTTTCTTCCTCGGTCTCTTCGACGACGTCGTCTTGTGGAGTTTCCGCGTCGGCCATTTCTTGGTCGTCGTCACCATCCGCATCGGACGCTTCTTCCGCCTTGGCATCGGTCTTGTCTTCGGACTCGGCGGGCTCCTCTGTCGTGGTGCCTTCTTGTTGACCGCCACCCGAACCTTCGGAGGTGCCTTCGCCGCTGACGTTGGCTTCTCCCGAATTCGCTTCCTCGCCAGCCTTCTCCGTTGCGGGATCGGCTTTCGGATCTGTTTCGGGCTTGTCTGTTTCAGCTGGCTCGGGATCGGAGGTTTCCGGGTCGGTCGCATCCGACCTCGGAGCGTCTTCTTTGGATTCCGGTTGGTCGCCCGTTGCAGACTCTGTCCCAGCATCCTCGGTCATTTCCTCGGCGGCGTCACCGTCAGCCGAGTCACCGTCAGCCGAGTCACCGTCAGCCGAGTCACCGTCAGCCGGTTGTGATTCACCGGCAGACTCCGCGGGCTTCTCCGTCATTTCCTCGGAGGGTTCCTGGGTGTCCGGCAGGAACTCAGTTCCCTCGGGCGGCGCGGGTTTGTCGAGCGCCTCGAGATCTTCCAGTGTTTGAGGGATCGGGGTCAGCTCAGGCACGGGGAAGAACGACTCGTCGACCGTGGTGCTAACCATCAAGTAGCGGTTTACCCCGGTAGAGTCGGTCGAACTCTCGTCCTCGGCTGCTTCGTCGCCGTCCTTGCTATCGTCTTTTTCGGAAAGGCCACTGACGTTTCCAAATCGAAGAACGTACGTCACACCCGATTTGGTCGTCGCTGCCAGTTCACCGTTCGCGGACAGCAATTCAGGGTCATCGTCTTGAGCGATGCGAACCGGGAAGAAGCCTCGCGTGATGAGTTCCGCGTTCGCTTGATCGTTGTTGGCAAATTCCTTGTCGGCCTTTAAGTTCGCACTGATGCCTTCGGGTTTGCGTTTGACGTCGACAAACTTCAGGTCGTCGAGTGCGCCAACGAGTTCGTTCAGTTTCTGTGCGTTGAGCGGTTTCTCCGCATCCACTTCGACGATTTTCGGGGGCGCCGTTGGAGCTTTCGGGTCGTACTCACGAAGAGCCGTCAACTTCCACTCCGTTCCTTCTTTCGTCAGTTCGATCTCCGAGTTTCGCTCCCAAGCAAAGCCTCGAATCGATCGGGAAGCGCTGTAGTCCTTGAGGACAACGTCTTGAACGTCGATGCTGCTCAGTTGCAGCAAGTCGTCTTCGATCCAGTCTTGGAACTTGGTGGTGAGGGGCGAATCATCCAGCGACACCACGTAGACGGGATCCTGACCGGGCTTTCGAACGTAAACTTGTCCCTCCTGTTCCTTGACCGTTTTACCGACGATCAAAGAAGCGAGCACGTTTTGCGAGCTGTCTTTGAAGGTCACCAGACGGCCGACCCCTTCATCACCCACGGAAAGCTCTTCCAAGTTGGGTTCCAGCACTCCCATGCCGCTGTGATCTTCGGCATTGTCGGTGGGAACGTCCAATACATTCACGCCAACGAGCGAATTAGCCGCGTTCCGCATTTGCTGAACGGCGTCGGCTGGGTAGCCACCTTTGGAAGGGATCGTCCAAAGCCCCGATTGGGAATCCTTCCGAACTTCGAAATTCTGCAGCGTTCCCTGTTCCTCGTCGAAGGTCACGATTTTCATGCTGGCCGCTGCAAGCGGATCTTTGAAGTCACCGAAGAGAGGCAACCCGACCAAGTCTTCCCAGGACGTTTCAACATCCACGGAAGTGGTTGGCCATGTGATCACGACAGAAAGCAGCGCGACGACGCCCGCGACGCCCCAGAAGATGCCTGTTTTCTTTGTTTCGTTCACCGTCAAATCACTCGCTGAATAGTTTTTTGCTGACGTTGGTTGATGTCTTGTCGAGCCGACTCGTTATTTCAATCGAGCCTTGCTGATGTTTTCTCGTTCACGCAGTCGCCGCGAAGCGAACACCACGATTCCAACGATCAGCGGTGGAATGCATGGCAGGCCAACGGCGTAAGCCTTCACCTGATTCTGAATTTCCTTGACCTTCTGATCGGAGTCACGCTGGATTTTCGAAATCTTGCGTTGTGATTCACGTTCGATCTTGGCGCGCTTCACATCCACCGCACGCTGCAACTTTTCCTGAATGGTCTGGAACTCGATAATTTTTGCGTCCAGCACGGCTCGTGGGATGCTGCCATCCTGTGACTTTTCTTGCATCTCCTGCACTTCTTCCTGAAGCGACTTCAGTTGCTTGTCGCGTTCCTCTTCTGCTTCGCGAATCGCTTCTTTAGATGCGGTGTCGAACTCCTTTTCTTTTTCACGTACATCTTTCGTTGCTTTCTCTTTGACCGAGTCGATCATTTTCAGGCTGGCGAAAATCGGCTCGTGTTTTCGCACTTCGATGAAGTCGGTTTCGCCGGTCAGCCAGTCGATCGTATTGAGCAAGAATGTGACATTCTGGAACTGAAATCTCAGCTCCGAAGCTTGGTTGGATTCGGCGCGAATCTGAAGGAAAACGGGCAGCATCAGGTCGGTGTCCGCCACGTAGACGGCTTTGACCCCAACGGAGCTCTCGGCGTCCGCGTCTTCGCCCTCACCTTGATCGAGCGTTTCCCCTTCGATGGTCATCGCCACCGTCTGGTTGGGCGCGATGGTGTTGAAGGCTCCACTTAACCCGCCGGGGCCTTGCCGCATCATCTGCATCAGCTTGGAAACGTTCAGTGTCCCGCTGACCATACCGGTTTGTAAAAGCGGCGTGTGGGTGAACGTCGCGTCTTCGGTCGGTTGAATGGTACCGGCATAGAGTGCCAGGACTTGGCGAAGGCCAGACGAAATGGGGCTCTCGCTGCCCAGTGCTTGACCTTGTTCGACGCCTGGGGCGTTTTCGTCGATGAACGCCCAAAATGGGTCGACGTTCATGTCCAAGTTGGGATACGGATTGAAATCCTGCCAAACGATGTCGGAGTTGTAATACTGCACTCCGGGTTGTCCCTTGCCGGTCAGTTGCAGTGCGTCCCAAAGGTCTCGGATGTCGCCTTTGGGCTGCTGACCACCGCCGCCAAACATTCCACCACCCTGCTGCTTCGGGTCGCCGGTCGCCGTGATTTCGGGGCGGGCATACGGCAGTGGATCTTCAAAGATTGCCATCGGCACACCCGCCTTCGCTGCCTCCACGAGACGCTGGAAGTTTGCCGGGGCCATCGAAGACGGTTGCACGACCACCAAGGCGTCGTAGACACCAGGCGTAACGGGAGCATCCATTGCAACCTCTTCGACTTCGTACTGCTTCGCCAGTTCGTCGACCAAGGGGTGCTTCGGAATTTGCCGCATCTGCATACCAGCCATTGAAACGCCGCCCATCATCTGGGCATCGGTGCGCACGATGCCCACGCGTTTCCGTTCTCCACGGGCCACCGTGTTGATTGAACGAACCAACTCGTACTCGACAGGAATGCCGTATTCAAAAATAGGCACGACGACCTTTTCGAGCCCGGCACGAAACGCCGCGCCCATAATCAATCGTTTCTCTTGCAGTGATCCTTGTTCTCGGACCATACGTGTGACTGGTTCGATGCCGAATCGTTCTTCGGCAAGTGCGGCGTCTTCGCTAAACAGATCGATGTCATCGTAGAGGTTGACCTCGATTGTCCGCCCATTCGACGCCGCTTCGCTTTGAAACTCTTTCAGGAGATTCAGAAGCTCATAACGCGTTCGGGCGTACATCTCGGGGATGTCTTTGCTGATAAACGCGTCGATCTTGATGGGACGATCCGATTCCAGGTTTCGAATCAGTTTGCTGGTTGCCGGTGCGAGCGAACTGACCTTTCCTTCGGTCATGTCATAGCGTTGGACGTCGCGGTTGCGAAACAGGTAGACCGCACTGGTCGTGACAACCAACAACGCAACGATCCGAGCCAGATAGTGGTACGCCATCGTGTTGCCGTCCTTTCCGCCGGTCCAGTGCCTGCGCCCGATCAAGACCATGCAGGTGTAGAGAGCGACGACGGTGACCAAGATGAAGTAAGCGACGGACGACGTGCTGACCACCCCGCGGCCGAAATCATCGAACGGCCTCGCGATCCCGCTTGCCTTGACCACTTCCGACCAATTTACGCCCAGTAGTGGCCGACTGGTGACGACGGAATCTGCCAGTGAAGCAAACGCGAGCGGGGCGTTGAACAGGGCTCCCAAGATAAAACCAACCGTCAAGTTACCGGTCAGGAAGGAAGCCACCATGCCGATGGCGATCATCGTCAATCCGACGAACCAGTACCCGAGATAAGTGGAGAAAATCAGCCCGGTGTCCAAACCGCCTTCGGTCAAAATCGTGAGTGTGACGAAGGTGCTGAGCTGAGAGAACAACAGCGAGGACGTGAAAATCGCCGCCGCCGACATGTATTTCCCGATGACAATATCAAAGTCATCGGCGGGGAGCGTTAGCAGCAACTCGTCCGTGCCGGCACGCCGTTCCTCGGCCCAAATACTCATCGTGATCGCTGGGATAAACACCAGCATGATCAGCGGGTACCAGTAATTGAGTTGATCCAGCGTTGCCAAGTTCTGGTTGAAGAACTCGTACGGCCAAAACGCCGCGACGGACGTGAGGAACACGAAGATGCACAGGAACACGTACCCGGTCGGATTGCTGAAGTACCCGACGAAGTTGCGTTTCATCACCGCGAACGCGGCACGCTTGGTTCCCGCGATCAGACCAAAGATGGCGAGCACCACGCACAGAAAAATCACGTCCAGGATGACGAGATTTAACAGCGCTGCAATGTTGTCATTCATGAGCGTTGAGACCGAAGATTTTGCAATGTTTCAAGTTGGGTTGGGATAGCAGCAGCCGGCGAGTGAATTTGGCTGCACGCACGGTCGTCGAGGGCGTCTCATTGGACGCTCTCGAGGTGACGCGGAAAGACTTCAACTACGATTCATCCACAGCGTGGTCTGGGCTGTTCGTTAACTGATAAAAGGCTTCGTCGAGATCATCCTTGCCACGTTCTCGGAGGCCGTCGACGTCACCGTTGTAGACCATCCGGCCCTCGTTGATCATGACGACGCGGTTCGCCATGGCTTCCACTTCCTGCAAGATGTGGGTGGAGAGCAAAATCGTCTTCGTCTCGGCCAATTTCCGCATCGTTCGGCGGACGCCGCGGATCTGATTGGGATCCAAACCGGCGGTGGGCTCGTCGAGAATCAACACGTCGGGGTCGTGCAGCAACGCCTGACTCATTCCGACGCGTTGCTTGAAACCTTTCGAGAGCTTGCTGATCGGCTTGTAGATCACCGACGAGAGGTCACAGATATCCACCACCGCTTCGATGCGGTCGCGTTTCTTGTCTCCCGTTAATCCACGCGCCTCGGCAAAGAAGTCCAGCATTCCCGATGGAGTCATCTCCATGTAAAGCGGACCGCTTTCAGGTAAGTAACCGAGTTCTCGGCTGCCGGCGATTCGGTCATCCATCATGTCGTGACCGGCGATTCTCGCACTCCCTTCGCTGGGGGCGATGTAGCCGGTCAACATTTTCATGGTGGTGCTCTTACCGGCACCATTGGGTCCAAGAAACGCCACCAGCTCGCCCTGCATGACCGAGAAGGTCACCTCGCGAGCCGCGGCAAAGGGCCCGTAGAATTTACTGAGGCCGTCCGCTTCAATCATCGGACGACGTGTTTCCGTCTCTGGCATGTTGGCTGTTTTCTAACAGGGTCCGGATAGACGATCAGCTTCAGCTACGTCACGGACGGCCAACTGGTTCGAGACCGCGTCGAAATTAATCCGAGGTCTACTCGAGACCTTCGCGGGCGATGATCACGTCGGCGCCCGGAGTCAGGCGACGAAGCTTACGCACGACTTCGGCTTTCTCGAGCGAACCCGACTTCGCTCGTGCGAGCAACTTGGCGACTTTCTTCTTTCTCGTTCTCAGACGACGGATTTCACGCACGCGTTCGATGCCACTGGGCATATCAAACCACTCCACATAATGAACAGGGACGAATTCAGACGGCGAGACTATAGCAGAGTCGATGCCGCATTGGCGAGACGGTAATTTTCACGTCTCGCACGGCTGCCTTTCGCTCATCGAAAACCAAGCCTCGTTGCAGCAATCCGTAGGACAAGCTTCCAGCCGCTCACCTTTCATTGGACAGGCTGGAAGCCTGTCCTACGTCTCTTGAGACGGGCCGTTGGGTGCTCCCGCGATGCCAGAGCCTTTACCGGCGATCGCCCATCGCTCGGAAGACAAAATAGGCAAGCGTCATCACGGCCTGGAGCGTTCCAGCCACGTAAGTCAGTGCGGCCGCATTAAGGACTTTGGCGACAAACTGCTCTTCGTTGGGGGCAATCAAATTGGCAGAAACCAAGTGCCTGCGTGCACGCTTGCTCGCGTCGAATTCCACCGGCAGGTTGACCAACTGGAAAAAAACGACACAGCCGAACAACGCGATTCCGACCAACAGCAGTGGTTTGCCGATCACCGGGGCCTGGTAGCTGAGCATCAGGCCGATGGTCGCCATCAGCACTCCGATATTGCTGCCAAAGTTCGCCGCGGGAACCGCCATGTTGCGAATCACCAGTGGAGCGTACTGCTTGGCATCCTGGAATGCATGGCCGGCTTCGTGACACGCCACGCCGAGCGCCGACATGGAACGGCCTCCGTACACCTCGGGGCTGAGACGCAGCACCTTCGCACGCGGGTCGTAGTGGTCACTGAGGTGTCCTTGCACCTGTTCGATGCCGACTTGGTAGAGCCCGGCGGAATCCAGCATTTGACGAGCCGCCTGGGCGCCGCTCATTCGCGCCGGAACCTGTGACATCGCTGCAAATGTACTTTTGACACGCCACTGAGCGAATAGGCCCAGCAGCATTGGCGGAAGCACGAACAGGAAGTAAATCGGATCGAATATCATGTTCAGTTGATTGTTTGAAGGAACCGGCAATGGCAGTCTTTGCCAGCCGTGCAGCGAGGCTGCAAGCGGCGGGCCAATTCATCAGTTTTGTGATTCAAGTTGCTTGCGAAACCCCGTGTAGGCATAGCGTTTCGATGGAATCGTCGCAAATTGTGGGATATTCATCGACAGGCAATGCAGTGCCCCCTGAAGGGCTTTCATGCTGGTCAAGTCTACGGTTTTGACAACGTGATTGGGCAGCAATCGTTGGTACGTCGCCTTCGCTGCGCGAATGATTTCCGGTGGATCGGTGTCCATCGACGGAATGAGCACCAAGTCGTTCGCCAAGATGATGTTCGTCATCGAACTCCATTGCGTGCCGTTGGGCGACGGGAAATCGATGCGCGAGACTCGCATGGGGGAGCCGTCCACACTCAGCCGTGCCAGCTTTGTGGCATTCCGGTCCAGGATGGCTGCGTTGATCGGATTTCGGCGCGGATCCAGCCGACCCACCACGACGTGGTCTTGCTCCAAAAATGTCATGAACATGTCGACGTGACGTGTGATCTCGTTCTGCAACGGTTCCAGCACCACCAGTTCTTTCAGATTGCAGGCACGACTGAATTGCTCGGTGACCATTCGACGGGCTTCGGCTTGCGGATCGGCGGGGCGGCTGGTTGTCGGAAAGCCGATCGCATTGTCCTTAAAAATTCGTTCACTGGTGACCGCCAGCCCCCGACCGTTGAACAGCAAGTTGCCGCCCTGGACGGTCCAGCGAACAGTGCGTAGCCGGGTCGAGCAAGCCTCGGCCCAACGCACCGGCAGCGCATCATCTTTCGGTCGTGAGCCTTCGTAAAAGAAGTCAATTGCGATTGGTCCCTGCGGCGTTTCGGCAACCCGCGGTCCGAAGTCGCGAACCCAGATCGTGTTCAGTTCCAGCGGAGCAAAGTAGACGTGCGGGCCGGCTATATCCGCGGCCATCAAGTGCTCGACGACCTCGCGAACTCGCTCAAGGTCGTTGTAAAGAATCAGCAACTCGGTATGCCCCTGCGTCGTCTCGGCCAACTGCGTGAGGATGTCAAAGTGATGCGGCATCCAATCACTGATGCTTAACACGATCGCCCGCTGGGGCTCGAATTCACCCGGAACACGAACCGGCAAAAGCGTCTTCCCTGGGAGGGACTGCCCAACCGTTTTGTCGCTGATGTCCGGTAGCCGGCTGACTTGCGATGACCCCGGCTGAACCCCGGGCATTGTGGCGGGCTGCGGTCGATTGCGACGCGAAGCGGCCGTCGTCGGCGGCGGGGTATACCGCGGCGGGGAGTAAGCCGGGCGTGACCACCGCCGGCGGAAGAACTGTGCTTTCGCCTCGGTTGTTTGGCAAAGGCACAGGGCGAACAAGAAGCCCACGCCAAGGAAAACCAATCTTCGGCTGCCAATTTGTCCGTTCACCAATGGGAATCTGAATCGGGGTGTCATCGTCATTTCGGACCGGCGAATGGAAGGAGCGTGAAGCGGGCGGGCAAGCAGGCGAATACAGGTTGGGAACCGTGGCGAAAAAAAAATCGCCCATTTCGAAAGCGTCAGGACAGCCTAGATTCCACAAAAACCGGTGCCAGCGGTGTTCGTGGGGATAAGCACAATTCAAGCGAGAACGGTGACTGAAGCCTGATTTTTACTCTCTGGCACAGCGTTTGCTCCCCGGCTCCGTCGATTCCAAACACTGTCATCCTGACGCAGAAGCTGATTCTGCGTCACTTTCACAATCACACCCGCGATTTCAGAAGGTAACGGCAACCATGGCGACTGCCACCAAATCCAAGAAGAGCGTTCGTCTGCAACCCATCGGCGAGCGAATTGTGGTCCAGCGTGAAGAAAGCGAAGAAACCACGGCTGGCGGCATCGTGCTGCCCGACTCGGCACAGGAAAAGCCCGCCCGTGGAACCGTCGTCGCCGTCGGAACGGGCAAGTTGCTCGATGACGGCAGCCGCAGCGAAAGCCAGTTGTCCGCCGGCGACAAAGTTCTCTTTAGCAGCTACGCCGGCGAGTCGGTGGAACTCGATGGTGTCGAACTGCTCCTGATGCGCGAAGACGACGTCCTTGCCGTCGTTGAGTGAGCCCGGATCGATCCCGTTCCGATCATCGCATCGCCTTCCCCGAAATCCCCAACTCCAGACAAAGATAAGTATTCATGGCAAAGATCATTGCATTCGAACAGGAAGCCCGCGAAGCCATTCGCCGTGGCGTTTCCAAGCTCGCCCGCACCGTCAAAGTCACCCTCGGCCCCAAAGGCCGTAACGTCATCCTTCAAAAGAGCTTTGGCAGCCCGACCGTCACCAAAGACGGCGTGACGGTTGCAAAGGAAATCGAGCTCGAAGACGTCTATGAGAACATGGGCGCCCGAATGGTCCGTGAAGTCGCCAGTAAGACGAGCGATGTCGCCGGCGATGGTACGACCACCGCGACCGTCATGGCCGAAGCGATTTTCAACGAAGGCTTGAAGGCGGTCGTCGCAGGGGTCAACCCGATTCAGATGAAGGCCGGTATCGAAGCCGCGGTGGAAGACATCACCGAAAAGTTGCACTCGATGGCGACCAAGGTCAAAGATCAATCTGCGATGGCTGATGTCGCAACGATCGCGAGCAACAACGACCGAGAAATCGGTGACTTGCTCGCCGATGCGATGAGCAAGGTCGGCAAGGATGGTGTGATCACCGTCGACGAAGGCAAGAGCCTCCAAACGGAGCAAGAGTGGGTCGAAGGAATGCAATTCGATCGCGGCTACTTGTCTCCCTACTTCGTGACCGATAGCTCGAGCATGGAAGCGGTTCTCGAAGACTGCTACATCCTTGTTTTCGAAAAGAAGATCAGCAGCATCAAGGACATGGTTCCGATGCTGGAAAAGGTCGTTCAGCAGGGCAAGCCCCTGTTGATCATCGCCGAGGACGTCGACGGAGAAGCTCTCGCAACGTTGGTCATCAACCGACTGCGTGGAACGTTCAATGTCTGTGCCGTCAAGGCCCCCGGCTACGGCGATCGTCGCAAGGCCATGATGGAAGACATTGCCATCCTGACCGGCGGTCAAGCGATTTTCGAAGCCCTCGGCATCAAGTTGGAAAGCGTCGATCTGCCTCAACTGGGGCGAGCCAAGAAGGTCATCATCGACAAAGACAACACGACGATCATTGAAGGCGCCGGCAAGAGCGGCGACATCAAGGCTCGTATCGATCAAATCCGCCGCGAAATCGAAAACAGCACCAGCGATTACGATCGTGAAAAGCTGGAAGAGCGATTGGCGAAGCTGGCCGGTGGCGTTGCAAAGGTGAACGTCGGAGCAGCGACCGAAAGTGAAATGAAGGAAAAGAAGGCTCGCGTCGAAGATGCTCTTCACGCAACCCGAGCGGCAGTCGAAGAAGGCATTCTGCCCGGTGGTGGTGTCGCACTGCTGCGTGCGAGCGGAAAGGTCGCTCCCCGCGATGGCATGAGTGACGACGAGGTTGTCGGTTTCAACATCGTGTTGCGAGCGTGCCGGGCCCCACTGCACATGATCGCGACCAATGCCGGTCAGGACGGCGGTATCGTTTGCGAAAAAGTGTTGTCGGCCAAGGGCAACAATGGCTACAACGCGTTGACCGATACGTACGAAGACCTCGTCAAGGCGGGTGTCATCGATCCCACCAAGGTCACTCGCACGGCACTCGGCAACGCAGCCAGCGTCGCCACGTTGCTGCTGACCAGCGACGCCTTGGTCGCCGAGAAGCCCAAAGAGGGCGGCAAAGGCACCGGCGGCGACCACGACATGTATTGATCTTCGTCGCTTGTCGACGAATGATGAGATCGCAAGCCGCCGGAGTCACCGACTTCGGCGGCTTTCTTTATGGTTTGGCGCTCAGCGACACCGGCCCCACTCGTTACTTACAGAATGATTCGAGATCGATCTGCGAGACAAGACGCCTGAGGATCGAGGACGCCTCTCGAATGGTCTCGTCGACCGGACGAACACCATCGTGAAGCTGGTAAATCTCTTCAACGCCGATGTCTTCTTTGGAGCGATTTTCCAGCTTCGAAATTCCGCACACCGCAATAACCGGCACGCCGAATTTGCGGCCGACGCTGGCGACGCCACTGACGAGTTTTCCGAAAGACGTCTGGTCGTCGATGCGACCTTCACCGGTAATCATCAAGTCGATATCGCCTTTTGCCAACAAGGACTCAATCCCTGTCAGCGCGAATACAAACTCGATTCCCGAAAGGAACGGCGCGTCCAAAAAGACGTGCAGCCCGAATCCGGTTCCTCCGGCTGCACCGGTGCCCGGGATCTCGCTGGCCTCTTTCGCCAAGTCACGGCGAACCACTGTGTCCAAGTGGGTCAGGTTGGCTTCCAGTTGATCCACCATCGCGGGACTCGCGCCTTTTTGAGGGGCGTAGACTCGCGAGGCACCTTGCGAACCGAGCAGTGGATTCCGCACATCATTGATGGCGAAAAACTGAACGTCATTTGGAACGAAGGCGGCGGAGGAATCAATGGCTGCGAGCGTTTGCAAATCGCCGCCAGTGGGTGAGATGAAGTGACCGTCGCGATCCAGTAAACGGTATCCGAACGCGGTCGCGATCCCTGTTCCGCCATCGGTCGTCGCGCTGCCACCGAGCCCCACGTAAACACGCTTCGCACCACGACGCACCGCATCGACCATCAACGTTCCCGTTCCCAGCGTCGATGTCGCGCTCGGGTTCAGTTCATGATCGGCCAACAGTTCCATTCCAGACGCTTTGGCCATCTCCACGAAGGCGGTTGATGTCTTGTTGCTAAATCCGTAGCGAGCTTCGATCGGGCGGCCAAGTGGATCGGTGGTCTGGCAATCGCACAGTTCTACCTCGGGGTCACTTCGCCGGACGGCTTCCAAGAAACCGTCACCGCCATCGGACGCGGTGATCGCATGCGTCTCAATGCCTGCGGCTCGATCCTGCAGCCCCAATCGGATCGCCTCGATAACGCTGTTCGCGGTGAGCGAGCCTTTGAACTTGTCGGGAACGATCAGGACTTTCATTTCAGCCAACGGTATTCGAACGGTTGCAGTGTGACCGAGTCAGAGCCGAGCGTTTCGCCGGTCAGCAGATCCACGCGGCCATCCCCGAGTTCAACCACTGTCTCGGGCTGATCCGAAAAGTTATGGATCGCCAATAGCGATGCGTCCTCGGTCTTGCCGGTGCGGCGGATGATAAAGACTCGCCCGCTCTGTTGATAAGTGGCCGCCCCGAATGGATCGAAGAGCGGTTCTGCGCGGCGGACGCGCAACATCGCGTCGTAACGCGAGAAAACCTGATGGCGAAGGGACGCTGGATCCCTTAGCTCATCACTGACGGTCGGTGCATCCAATTTTTGGCGATTGATACGACGATTGATCCCCGATTCAATGGCCGCTGGGCGATCATTTTGTGAACCGAGAAGCGAGTGATAATAAACGCCGGGTACACCCGGCATGGCCAGCATGACCGACTGAGTCAACAAGAACCGCTGAACACGTTGTTCATCCGGGGCTTCCGGGGACGTGGCAAAGTCAAGGTAGTTGCAGTTGATCTCATAGGGCGACTGTGTGCCGTCTCCATTGTCCCGCATCGAGACGAAGCCGCCGTGTGCGCGAGCAATCTCGGCGAGCGAATTGACGTCGTCGTCAGGCACAATTCCCTGCAGCGGTCGCACCCCGACGCCGTCATGACTTGCTGTGAAGTTAAAGAAACAGCATTCGTCACTCGGCAGCGTGAGACTACCGGCCCATTGCGTAAGCGTCGTCACATCTTGTTGATGCAGGGAGTGCAGCAACAGCGGCGGTAACGTGAAGTTGTACACCAGCTTGGCTTCGTCACGGCCGTTGCCGAAATAGGAGACGTTCTCTTTGTGCGGCACATTGGTTTCGCTGATGATCGCAACTCCCGGCGCGAGTTGCTCGATCAAGGTCCGATAGAGTTTGATGATCCGATGGGCTTCCTCGAGATGCATGCAACTGGTGCCGAGACGTTTCCAGATGAACGCGATCGCATCAAGTCGAATGTATTTCGCGCCCTTTGAGACGTAGAACAGCAAGACGTCTAAGACCTGCACAAAAACATCAGGGCATGCATAGTTGAGATCGACTTGGTCTTCGGAAAAAGTGGTCCAGACATGGACCATCTCTTCGCCACGCCGGAAGGGGTGTAGCAGTGGTAGAGCACGCGGACGTGTGACGCTGGAGTAATCCCGACCTGGATCGGCAACCAGAAAGTAGTCTTGATACTTCGGGTCACCCTCCAGGAAGGCCTGGAACCAATCAGAGCTTTTTGAGATGTGGTTGACGACGGCGTCAAACATCAGATCGAAGGAGCCACGCAATTGCTGGATGTCCTCCCAGTCACCCAGGTTGGGATCAATCTGGTAGTAGTCCGTGACGCTGAACCCATCATCCGAGGTGTAGGGAAAGCAGGGCAGCAAGTGAATCGCGCTGATCGCAGATTTCAGTTCACGATTGGCGAACGCGTCCAAGCTGCGAAGGGGTGACTGACCTGATTCTCGAATCGAGTCACCGTAAGTGATGAGAATGGTGTCTTGACAAGAGAGTTCGGGAGCCGGAGGCGCGAGTCCACGGTACTTTTGCAAAACGGCTTCGACCGAACGCATGACGTCCGCCGATTTGCCAGGATAAAGTGACTCAATCGCTTCACGGATCTCCATCGCACACCTCTCCATCGGGAACCGACGACCCAAGCTGTCGTCGCAGTCATCGATCCCTCGCCGGCTCAGGATCCGAGAAGGTGTTGTGGACGAGAACGCGTCACGAATCAAGCGTTCAACGTCTCAGCGGCGTTCAATCCGCCAAAGAACGCGAGTTGTGGGACTTACGCGTTGAACAGGTTGGCGATCCAACGTTTCCAATCGGTCTCATCGGCAGGCTTTAGTAGTGGCTCGGGCATTTGCGGCAAGCGAGTGCTTTCCGGCATCCCGGGCGTCTGCGCTCGAACTTGCAATAGGCCGTCGACGCCCAATTCAAATCCAATCATCCGAGTTCGTTTCAGTCGTGTCAGGGAGTCTGGGTCGAGGGCGAACTCGTAACGCCCGAGCGAATGCCATTTTTCTCCGTCGGTCCCGCTCGATTCAACGATCGACAACGTCATGACACTGCGGTCTTTCGCCAATGTCAATTTCCGGTTCGTTCGCGCCGGCAGACTTTCCCCGCGGCGGATCAGTGGCAAGATCCGTTGTCGATTTTGCTTATCCTCCACGATAATGCCGATCGTCTGGCCGGCGACGGCGGAGGGCGGCAAGAGGAACTCGCTCCGCTGGGGCAATTCGGATGCCAGGCAAGCAGCGGCACCGCGAGCGACGTCGCTGCGATCCACCGTATTGATTTTGAGTTCCGGAGACAGTTTTCGAACCAAGCGAGCTTGTACACGTGCGATTTTCAGCAGGGGCCCCTGCGTGACGCAGCGATTAATCTTCTTTGGATGCACGCCCGCTTGCCGGCAGACTCGATCCATGTCGCGCCGGATTCCGTGCATCAAGTCGCGGCAATGTTGCAGCCATTGGTCTCTGCCGATGGCAATCGAGTACGTTTCACCGTTGCGTTCGACGGAGATCTTCACTTCGGAAAGTAGCAGCAGCGAGTGAAGGGCGCGTTCACAGGCCATCTGCAGTCGCGACGCCAGCACCGACCCTTTGGTGGGATCGAATCGATGCTGGGATTTGAAT
>JBCBOO010000117.1:0-18441 GCA_039821235.1 Planctomycetota bacterium | reverse complement strand
AAGGTGTGCTCCCATTGATAGTCCAGATCGGGATCCGCATCGTCGCCAAAGAAATAGAGCTGTTGTGGATGCGGAAGAAAGCCTCGACGCGTTTCCTTGCGACCATCCCATGGCCACGGACCGATGTTTCCGCCCGCTCCTTTGCTCGCGTAGAAACCGACTGGGTCTTGGTTCCCGTGATAGATTTTCCCTGTCGAATGAACCTCGTATCCGTTCGTCGCGAGATGCTCCGTCAATGTCACCGACTGGCTCAATATCGCGTTGCGGCGATAGTCCTCAAACCAATACAGCCCGGATGTTTGTGGGTAGAGCCCCGTCAACATACTTGAGCGTGAGGGCGCACAAATGGGGTCATTGCAGTGCGCGTTGGTAAAGCTAATTCCGCGTCTGGCGAGTCGGTCAAAGTTCGGCGTCGGAACAAACGGCTTGCCCGACGGGTGGAGCGGCATGTCGTTCAAGTCATCGACAATAATAAACAGAACGTTCGGACGCTCCGCCTTGGCTTCGGCATAAACAACGAACAACAAGCACGTTGCGACAAAGTACTTCATGGTGTTCCTAACCCGTTGAGTGCAGTTCACGACGTATGCAGTTCACGACACAGCGATCCGGCCCCGCAGAGTCGAATCGAACTGTTCAGCAACCTTTACTTATAGCGAGGAACATCGCGACGTGCGCTAATCCATGACGCTACCACACCCAATCGCCTTTCTTGTCGATGTAGCGGACGCGCCCGTCCACGGCGACCCGTGCGATGCCATCGCGGAATCCATCGTAAACCCAGTCATACTGCGCCGGCAAAACCGTTTCGCCTTGCGGATCGATGAAGGCCCACTTGTCGCCCGGTTGGCGAACTGCGGCAAGACCGGCTGAAAAGCGATTTGCAAATTGGAATTGGGGTGTGATCACGAAGCGACCCGTGCGATCGATGTATCCGAAGACGTCTCCTTTGCAAACGCCTGCCATCCCCTCCGAGAAATCGGAGCCGGCGATGAACTGGGGTCTGATGACCACCTTTCCGGTCGCATCCACGTACCCCACGAGTCCCTTTTCGGTGAATCGGATCAGCTCGTTCGCTTTGCCGGTTGCGTAGTCTTCCGGAGCCGGTTTGGGGATGGTCTTTCCGGTGCGGTCAATGAACTTGTAGTCGCAACCCATTCCCACATCCGCGATCCGGCTCAGCGTTTTGCTTTGCGTCGTTTCCATCCCGACGCGAGCGACTCCATTTCGAAAGTCCTCGGCGCAATCAAACTGCGGTTCGATGGCGATGTTCCCACTGGTATCAATGTAGGCCCATGGGTCGGTGTAGCTCCGCAATCGCACACGCGCCCGTCCGCTCGAGAAAGACGCTGCCACGGTGAATTGGGGCTCGATCACGACCTTCCCGGCCGAGTCAATAAAGCCCCATTTCTGGTTGATTTGAACGGCGGCCAAGCCCTCGCTGAATGAATAGACCTTCTCAAAGGTCGGCTCGATCACGATCCGTCCCGTTCGGTCGATGAATCCTTGCTTGCCGTTGACTGTGACGTCAAACAGTGAGCGATTGGGTTGGGCGATCTTGCCCGGCTTATCACCTTGCTCGTCTTGCTGGGATTGCTCTTCGACGACAGAGCCCCCCAACGCCGATTCACAAGACTGGATTTCATGAGAAAATAAGATAGCGACGCAAACGATACACGTGCCAAAGTTGGTTTTCATCTTTCCTTTCTGGGAAGGGCGAATGGATGTCGGTTGTGGTAACACAGATACCAGCGGAACCGATTTGCTGCGCTCTTTCCGGAGACGTTTCCCAACTTTTTTCAAGACGTCGTCACATCCAGCCACTTCGTGACTGCGCGGGGCTCGCACGCGCCGCCGGGCAGGCTAGCGATCTTCCGCGAGTTTGCCGGCGCGAAACGCACCTGCGAGTGCGGCCGGAACGCCCGCTTCTGCGAGGACGAGTGTCACGTGAGCGGCTTTGACGTCTGCCAGCATTTGTTGTTTTTGCGCGACGGCGTTGGCTCGCCGCACCTCCGCCTCCGCTTGCGCGATCCGCGTATCCGCATCTGCTTGGTCACTCTGCAACCGAGCCCCGATATTCTCCCCCACATCGATGTCCGAAATGTCAATCGAGACAATCGAAAATGCGGTGTTTGTATCGAGACCGTGCGCGATCGCAATCTCGGAAATTTGGGAGGGCATCTCCAAGACATCCATATGCGACTCCGCGGATCCGATGGCGGACACGATTCCTTGCCCGACACGTGCCGTGATGGTTTCTTCCGTTGCACCACCGATCAATTGATCCAAATTGGTGCGAACCGTCACTCGGGCACCGACGAGTAACTCGACACCATTCTTTGCAACGGCACGAATGAGTCTCTTTCCACCCGTCTCCTGCTGGGGACAAGTGATGACTCGGGGGGACACCGTGGTCTGCACCGCAAGCAACACGTCACGCCCCGCCAAATCGATTGCGGCCGCGCGATCAAACTCGAGGTCGATACCGGCTCGGTGCGCCGCAATGATGGCTCGAACGACATTTTTTACATCGCCACCGGACAAATGGTGAGCCAGCACGCGGTCGGTACTCATTCCGCCATCGCGATCGATGCGCAGTCCCGCCTGACGTCCCATGATCTTGGCATTCACGATCAAGCGATGCTCCACCCTCAAAAAGCTCATCACGATCAAGCTTTTCATGCTCACGTCGGCACCCGACATGTAGGCCTGGAACCAGAGCGACCCCCATTTTGCGACAATTACGAATGCGACAAGGATGACCAGTGAGAGAACCACCAGGCCACCGATCAGCAGTTGTCCCGAACTGGGAAATCCCAAACCCAGAATCCAATCCATCGCGGCTGCCTCCCTCGGCAGAGCAGTCATCTGGCGGCTTGCCGAGAAAACGAATGCTCCCGACACAACATCGCCCGTGCCGAATCCGACGCGAGGATTCAACGCTCACACCCGCACCCACCGCATCAAAGGTCTATGCGAGAGCAATGCCCGCGGGATCATCGCATTTCAAGGAAGGTGGCTGCCGCCGCCTGTAATCATCTGCGAAAGAAAACACGCAGAGAGAGAGCCGACTCGATCGGGCACGTCACCGCGATGCGACCTTGAGGCTCAAGTGTGAAATCGTACCGCAGCCACATCAAAGCACAATGGGAGAGCGAATCTCGGTCGCTCCTGGATGACGCGGCGAATCACCGTGTTCGCGGCGATTCGCCGAAAATCCGTTTCGCATCGCCCCGGCAATACCGCGTGAGCCCCACGCGGTTTGCCGGTAGAACGAATGTGAAGAATTGCTTGCAAATAAGGCATGCCAGAAGGGATCACGGTTACCCGCCAGTCACGAGCAACCGTGTGGGTGTGCCGTCGAGATCCAACTTGCCTCTCACCTGGAAGTCTCGCAAGGAGATCACCCACAGGCTTCCATCGCCGGGATTGGTGACCAATGCGTGGCGACGATCCGGCAGCATGGTGACGCCGTGGTACCCGGAGTGTCCCATCATTTGATTTGGTCCGATACCAACGGATTGGTGCAGTTTGGCATCGTCAAATTGTCCATCACGATTGGGGTCGAGATTGAAAATCACCATCCGGTCTTTCTCAGGTGTCTCCTTGAACTGGCCAAACAGGACCGCAAGAGAATCTCCGTACCGTGACTTCATCAACACGGGTGTTGAGGCGGCTTCACCTTCATCCACTTGAATCGGAAGGCTGTTCACCGCCGGTTGATCAGCGGACGCGTCAACCCAGCAGAGTTTGGTAGCCGCTCCCTTTCCGGCAGTAAAAACGACGTGATCTCCCGAGTTGACAAAAGCCCCCGTGCGCAACGGATTGTCTTCCTCGTCTTTCCCGAGTGAAAGATGATGCACGGCGACTGAGTCGGGTGAAACTGTTAACTCTTCATCGACCGCCACCCAGCAAATTCCGTCGAGCGGAGCAAAGAAAGCTTTCCCGGCATTCATCGTTGCGCCGTGGAGCATCCCCGAGGGGCACTGGAACGAGTACGACTTGCCCTCGTTGTTCCCCAAGCCAATCACATCAACGCGTCCACTATCGGGACCTGCCGGTGCGATCCACGTCGCGTAGGCGACCTTATTCGGATCGACGGCGAGCGTGATATGGCCGTTGCCTCCACGGTAGAACGTTGCGGCATCCGCATTCGTTTTTGCCTGGCGAATCTGTTCGGCCGATGTAACGGTGAACCCGTTCTTCGAATCGTTTGCCAAAACGAACGAATCATCACACTTATAAACGTGTGCCGGATTTCCTTGTTCCGTGTCGATCAGTGAGCGTGACACTTTGGGCGTACTGGAGTATCGCCAATGTGAATGATCACCATGCGGTTCTTCCTCCACTCCGGATTCAATTGCAATCCAGCCGTTACCGATCGTTCCGTCCTCTGTTTCGCGCACTCCGACAAGCAACAGTCCATCGTGCATTCTCATTTGGACCAGAGATTGCCGGTCGGGATCGAGGCTTGGGAAGCCTTCAATGGGTAGCCGCTCAATGGCCCAGCCATTGGCAGACTTCTTTAGGTCGCCACATTGCACGGTGGCATCGGCATCATTTTGCCAAAAGAGCCTGGCGACCGTCCGCCCTTTCACAGGGACGGGTGATGCCGCATGGCTCCAGGTTGCCATTGCGACAACGATCAATCCAGATCCGAATCGTCGTAAGTTCATAGGAGGTTCCTGTAGGAGAAGTGGGAGATTACTTGCCATCGATGACGTACAAACGGGTTCCCGTACGCACGACAATCTTGCCGCTCGCCGCCGCAACTCCGTAGACAATGGGATCGCGGGCGGATGCGGCCGCATCTTTCCGTCGCTCGGCAAAGCTCTTGGCCATCTTTTCCAGTTCCTTCTGGTTGATTTTTCCATCGCCATCGGTGTCGATGCGTGACAGCATTGGGCGGAACATGCCAGGAATCTCATCGCCTTCGAGAATTCCATCGTCGTTCTTGTCGCCGGCCAACATCCGAGCAACCATTCCGCCACCAGGGCGGCTCGACGGGCCACCCTTTGATGCTGCCGAAGGCTTGCCCGCCGATGCGGCGTGACCTTCGGCGGCCTCGCCCTTGGCGGGGTGACCTCCGGAGGGATGTCCCGTTGCCGCGTGACCACCTTCACCATGCCCAGCGGCACCGTGACCACCTTCACCATGCCCAGCGGCACCGTGGCCAGCGGCACCGTAGCCAGCGGCACCGTGGCCAGCGGAGCCGTGTCCATTGGAGCCATGACCGTGACCCCCCTGACCGCCACGATCCTCGGTGAACTCTACGTATTGCTCTGGTGCTGGCGGGTTCTCGAGATCCCAAAGACCGTTGCTCGCGATCTCGACGAATTCAGGTCCTGCCTGAATGATCTTCGTTTGACCATTCTTCCCAAAGAAAAAGAGTGCATCATTGGCGATGACGGGCGTGGCCCAGCAGTTCAGTGACAATCGTTTTCGATAGACGACCTCACCGCCGGCAGCGTCAATGCAATGAAGCACGTTGGCTTTGTTGACGAAGTAGGCGTAGCCTTCGTGCGTCACGGGACTTGCATATTCGCAGATGGCTTTCTCAGCACGCCACAGCACCTTTGGTTGACCATCAGTGATTTGTGACAAGTCCAAACAACAGTTCGCCTTGACCTGTCCATCATTGGCAAACTCGGGCAGACGAGCGCCCACGAGCAGCAGGTTCTCCGATGCTGTCGGCGAAGGCACGGTGTTGCCTTCAATACCGTCGATTTGCCATTGCGGCTGCCCATCCTTTGGTGAGTATCCGGTCACCGTTCCGCCACTACTGACGACGACAAACGACTGGTCGTTGGACGTGTTCGCAATGATCGGCGAGGCCCACGATTTCGTCGACTCGCGGGCGGTTTGCCAAATCGTCTCACCACTCTTCTTGTTGATCGCAGACAGCGACGACGGTCCATCATGTTCGATCAGCAGATACAGATTCTGGTCATCCATGGTCGGCGAAGATCCCAGACCATGGTTGTTTTCGAACTTGCCAAACGACTCGGCTTCGTTTCGGTGCCAGAGCAAGTTTCCGGCGTGATCCAAGCAGACGAAGTCTCCCGTTTCGAAAAACGCATAGACGGCGTCTTGGTCCACCAAAGGTGTCGGAGCCGCTCGCGCGTTCATGTAGTTCGACGCATGACCCTGCGAGGTCGCTCGCACGTATTGCCACAGCGATTCTCCACTGGAGAGATCCAGGCACTGAACGACCAACTTTTCACACATCGGTCCTTCGACGGAAGTCACGAAGACCTTGTTGTTCAACATGACGGGGGCGGATTGACCGTAACCCACCAGTTCGTGCTGCCAAGCAATGCCGTGGTCAGATGACCATGCCGTGGGTAATTGATTCATCGAAGCGGATTGGCCTCCGTTTCGAAAACTCGTCCATTGATCCCCTGCCAAAGCGACTGGCGATGCCAGGAGCCCTAGCAAGAGAATTGAGATGGCAGGAAACCGTGTCCTGCCTAACTGTCGTTTGAAGGTGTTCATCGATTAACGTCGTCGTCGTTTAGAGTTCATGAGCGGGCGCACGGCCCCGTTGGGAATCTCGAGCTGCTGCTGGGGTGATGATTCCAGCGATTGCAGCGAGATGCTTTTTGAAAGTTGTTGGCACGCCTTCGGATCGAGCATCCATCCGCCATCGCCGACCGATTCGACAGTGACGTAATACTCTGGCGGCTCCGGCGAGGGGACTTCCGTAAAGTAGGCGTTACCATCCTGGCGGCTGATCGATTGCGCTATCACGGGACTTCCCTTGCTCGCATGAAGCATGACCTGAACATCCCCCAACGGCTTCCCCTGGTACATCACGCGTACCAGGGGACCGTCTGGGTGATTGGAACCAGGCGTTGAATCGGAGCAGCCACACAACGCGATGCTTGCAACGAACACGCAAGCCACGCGGAGCGAAACGGCCCGGAACGAGTTGCCTAGTTGGTGGGCCATTCAACGACCTCTTTCCCGTTCCGAGTGAACAGTGCGTGGTAGGTTTCCCGATTGATGGAGTCGGTGATGAATTGGACGCTTCCGTCCAGCATCGCGTGATGTGCTCCACCGGTGTGGTACGAGCGGGCGGCGTAGAAACCACGGCCGTGCAAGCCAATATCCGGGATCCGGAAGTTGGGCGTCATGTAACCATTGATGACCGTCGCATAAGGCACTCCCCGGATCCACGACTGACCACGGTTGCCGCGATAGGAAGTGATCAACGCCGGAAACACCGTCTCCAGATCGGGGTTTTCAATGAGATCGCCTCCGAACATGAATCCTGCACCATTGGGATTCCCAGTCGAGCCGCCCCAGTTGGCGATACGACGATGTGGACCGCTTGGCGTGGGTTCCGTTCCATTGATTTGATCACCAAGCACCGTCTCGGCAAGCAACACGGTGTGGCTAGTCCCGTCCAAGCAGTGCTTGAATCCCGCCCATGAATCAGTCCAGACCATGCCGTCCGTTCGAAAACGGTCGTCGTAGTTCGTGTCGGTGCCGCTGCCGTAACTGAACATGTAGTTCAACCCTGCACTGTAACCGTCTTCGCCGTCGGCAAAGGTGGTTCCGAACTTCACATCTCCGGGATCACTGGGGCACAGGAAGGTCGGAACGGAAGTTTCGATCGCGGCCCGCTGTGCAGGATTGAACCGCGCCAACCACGGAGGTCCCGTCAGCAACGGAGCTTCAAAGTTGATCAGATCGCTGAGACCTGCCTGTTCAATGTACGGAAGGATGCGAGCTTGAACGGAGAAGTCGCTCGAACCGGTCATCGCCGGGATGACCTTGAACGAACTTTCGTAGTTGTGCGTCGCAAGCGCGACCTGCTTGAGATTGTTGCTGCACGACATTCGCCGTGCGGCTTCGCGAGCCGCTTGGACTGCGGGCAGCAACAAGCCCACCAGCACGCCAATGATGGCGATGACGACGAGCAATTCGACGAGAGTGAATCCGAGACGTTTGTTGGGTCGATCGTAAGACATTTTTAAGAACGAATATTGGAGTAAAAGGAGCGTCCGAGACACACCGGTAGCGACTCCGTCCGCCATATTTTCTGGCATGTGAGTAGCAGCGATGCGTCGCAAGAAACCACGCAGCCGCACGAACCAATCTTTCCGGCCGGTGTGGCTCAGAAGCGATCAGCGAGCGTCAGTTGCAGGCAGTGATCCTGGCGAAACCTCTTGCAAGAATTCCGCGTCGCGGAAACCTTGAAGGGCATAAGACTTAAAGAAGAGGATTGGTTCACCAACCAAGCACCGACCCGACGAGCCCCATCTTGAAAGAGAAGCTCAAACGTTCGGCCATGATCAATTCACGTATCCCTAAACCGACGCGGGCGGGCCGCGAGGACGCGATTCCCGGATGGCTGTGCGAAGAAAGACACGTAAAGAACGAGCCGAGACACGTTCAAGGACAACGCCAGCGAAAAGAGGCGTGGTCTGTATCGCGGTGACACCCACCGGGCACGCCATGGACTGGCAGATCGCACAGGAATCCGAATCATGTTCGGCGGGCGATGGAGTTTCGCTTTGGTCACCAACCGCTTCATTCGCGTGATCGCAACAGTGAACACATTCGGTCCCTGATTTCGATGAATTCGCCTTCGCTGGCGTCTCGGAACAATCCGTACACAGCGAAAGGTGCAACCACGCCGGTGCATGCCCGAGGGCCGCAACAACGCAGAGCAAGCTGATTGCAAAAAGTCGAACGTACGTAAGCACAGAAGCTAGCGTTTAAGAGTAAGCGGTCCGACCAGAACCAACGTTTTGTAGAATGACACCGGTCTAAAGCAGCGTCAAGTGTTTCGGCAAGTATTCGTATTCAAATTCGGTAGGCATTCCCCACGACGCAGGCGGCTCAGTCACTTCCTTGCGGTGGCGGGGCCAAGTTTCTTATTGCACCCTCTATGCACCTGCATGTAGAATACATCTAATGCTTATCGTCTTGATCGTGATCCAGGCAGCCTCGCCGCTTTCGGCCATGCACCGGCATGGCTGCACGTCGCCTCGTGTCACGCCTGTGCTCCCGCCTGTGCTCCCGCCAAACAATCACAACCCCGAAGCTTGGGCGAGCGGATCATTCCATCCTTTGCTGAAGCTGCGGCTGACTCAATCAACAGCCTGCAAGCTGCGGCTGTTAAGCAGTTTCCCGCTGCGCGACCGCTTGACCGTTGAAAGGTCCGACCAAACCGATACGATCAGGTGGCGCGCGGTGGGATTTTGCCGATCAAGGCTTCTCTCGAGAACACCTGCGGATCCGGGTCACCAGCACACGCGCAATCCGCAGCTGCGATTCACTACGGACGCGTGAGATCGGGGTGCCAGGTGGGGGCGGCGAGTTCGAGCGAGAGCTTCCAGCGTTGGGCCGCTTCGGTGGCTCCGACTTGGCGAGCTTGTTCGGCGAGCAAAATCATTGGGCCGATTTGCAGTGACATCGGGAGAGAGCTGACTTCCTTTTCCCATTCCGCCAGACTTGCAAGGAGATCCGGCGGAGTCTTTTGCTTCCACGTCAATTGCCTGGCCAGCATCGCGATTCGGGGACGTGATTCTTGCGTCGCCAAACGCCTGATCGCCGACTCCGCGGCCGCTCGGTACTGGTCCGATCGGAGCAGCCAACTGGCCGCCACCAGCTTGACCGCCGGTGAAGGTGACGACGCCCCTTTGATCGCCGCTTCTTGGAGACGCTCTGCTTGACCTGCCGGTGGCTTCCATTCAATTGGCAGGAGCGACAAGGTCAAGTTGGGCAGCGAGCGTCGATCCAATTGCGTGACCAACTCGATCGCAATCTCACCACGACCGCTTCGCATGGCGGCTTGGGCGGCTAGCATTGACAGCCATTGCTGCCGCCAAACGGCAGGTCGCTTCTTGGGGTCAGGCTGGCTCACACAACGAATCAAGAGCGGCAACGCTGCTGCGTACTCACCGCGCTGAAGCGTCTCGAGCGCCGTTCGTTCGTTTTCACTTAGGCTCGAAAGCTGGAAACCAACGACGCGTGAACCGGCAACCGTTTCGATGGAATCGTCTTGGGATTGAATCTCCGCGCGGTCGGCATCCCAAGTGACCAGCCGACCTGATTGCCAGCTCAGCGGTCGAGGAAACCAACGTGCTTGCTCGCGTTCTTTGCGGGAGAGACTTTTTGGCGCAAGCCGGACACGATCGATCAACGAACGCTGCAGCTCGGGCAGTGTGTGCGTTACGACACCTTTGACCGCATCAGGTGTTTGGCCATCCGTGATGCCTGAATGAATGGCCAATAGCCCAAGCACGAAAACCCGAAACGATATCGGCACGCAACCAACCGGCCGTTTCATTCGCCAGCCTCCGGGCCGGGTTCGGCAAGTTGCTTTAACTTGCGCACGTCCACGTATTGATACTGGCCGTTATTCATCGCCGCGAGATCTCGCAAGAAACTGTCCGGAGCTCCATTCGGGAGGCTACCGAATTCGACGGCGTGAATGGAAGTACCGGATTGCTCGGCGCGGCGCTGAATGTCTTGCAGTTGCAACGACGAAGGTCGCGGGCGGTCCGCATCGGTGAGAAAGAAAACGACATCGGGAGACATTCGCAGTGCGAGCTTCAATGCGCCGAGGTGCTTGGTTCCTCCGAAGGCGCGTATGGATGCGATGTAGCGTTCGGCGCGATCAACTTCGGACGACTGCCCAGTGATCATCGTGAGCGGAGAGCCGCTGACCTGAAACGGTTTGACATTTTCGTTGTAAAAGATGACTTGAAATTGTTGCCCTCGTGTCAGGGACCGCAAGCTTCGGATCAACTCTGCTTTGGCACTCGCCAAGGGTCGCCCGCCGAATCCATTCATGCTGTCGCTGCGATCTAACACATAGACGAATCGGTTCCCGCTGCCCGAAACGCCGAAGAGATTTGCGCTGCCTTTTTCTCCCAGCTCACCCAGGTTCGATGATCCGCCGTCTCCGAAGGAATCATCGCCCAGTGCAAGGTCACCGGAGATTCCAGTGCCGCTAATGCTCTGGTTGCTCGGCATGGGAGTGGATTCCATGGCGGCGAGCAATCCGTCCAGATCCAGGGGAGGGCTAAGGTCTGCCGGCGGTGCGGCGGCGGCAGATGCCGCGGAATCCGCCTGAGCCTGGGTGGCCGACTCCGATTCGGAGGTGACTTCTTCGTAGACGTTGCGATCGGGCAATCGATGCACCCGTGCGATTCCGATCTGACGATCGACGGCCTCCCCCGTGCCACGCTGCGATCCCGACGCCCAGAACACCAATAACAGAACGAGAACCAAGTGGACCAGCAGTGACAACGTCATTGCGGATGCCGGGCGTCGCGGGGGAGCCAAATCATCGGACTCGGCAGCGGGGGGCGGGTTTTCACTGGCCATGGAGGAGCGTCGCGAAGACAGGCGGTTCTCAGAAAGCGGTTCCCAAACTACGTTATGCCTTTCCATTGTAGCAGTTGTCATCGGCTTCCCTCCCGGAGTAACACAGTGAGCCAAGCCCGTTTTCTCTTTACAAGCGAGTCGGTCAGCATGGGGCATCCCGATAAGCTGGCGGACCGGATCTCTGATGCGATCCTGGACGCGCTTTTCGAACAAGATCCGCTCAGCCGCGTCGCTTGTGAGACGATGGTCACAACCGGTGTCGCGATGGTAGCGGGTGAGATTTCGACCCAGGCGAAGGTCAATTATGCTGATATCGTTCGCCAAACGATTAACGAGGTGGGATACACCGACGACCACATGGGGATTTGCGGCGACACCTGTGCCGTCATGGTCTCGCTGGACACCCAAAGTCCTGACATTGCACAAGGCGTCGATGCGGACAGCGGAAGTGGAAAAGATGTTGGTGCCGGCGACCAGGGATTGATGTTCGGATATGCCTGCCGGGACACGCCCGAATTGATGCCGTTGCCGATCGCGTTATCGCACCGCATTATCAACCGAATCACGGAAGCCCGTTTCGGAAAGGAAGTCAGCTGGCTACGCCCCGACAACAAGGCGCAAGTCACGGTCGAGTACGAAGGCAACAAGCCAGTTCGGATCGACACCGTCGTGGTGAGCGCCCAGCATGACCCTGACGTGACCAACGAGGAAATCAAGGCGTTCGTGATCGAGAAGGTCGTCAAGCCTTCATTGCCCGAAGGCTTGGACAAGGGTGACATCACCTATCACATCAACCCGACCGGAAAGTTTGTCGTCGGCGGTCCGCACGGAGACTGCGGGCTGACGGGTCGCAAGATCATTGTGGACACCTACGGCGGCTGGGGACGACACGGCGGGGGTGCATTCAGCGGGAAAGATCCGACAAAGGTTGATCGCAGTGCGGCGTACATGGCCCGCTACGTGGCCAAGAACATTGTTGCTGCCGGGCTGGCGGAACGCTGTGAAGTACAGCTCGCGTACGCGATTGGCGTCAGCGAGCCGGTCAGTGTGCATGTCGATAGCGAAGGCACGGGAACCGTTCCTGACGAGAAACTCTGCGAGCTTGCTCGCGAACACTTCCCGTTGACGCCGGCGGGGATCATCGAGCACCTGAAACTTCGTCGACCTGTCTTCAAAGTCACCACGGCCGGTGGTCACTTTGGTCGCGAAGGGGACACGTTCACTTGGGAGAAAACCGACAAAGCGGACGCACTCGCGGCGGCGGCAAAGTAACGAAGTCAGTATCTGGGGCGATCACCAATGCGACTGGCGTGGAGCAGCGATGTTCATTTGAATCACGTCGCACTCCCCGCCTGGGAAGACTGGGTCGGGGAGATTCGCTCCGCCGGCGCCGATGCGTTGCTGATCTCGGGCGACCTGTCGGAAGCTGACGACGTGGTGTTCCAGCTCCGCCGAATCGCCGAAACATTCGATGTTCCGACCTACTTCGTGCTGGGCAATCACGACTTCTATTTCTCATCGATCGGTGATACTCGCAGGCAAGTCGCCTCGGTCGCTCGAGAGCATTCGAGGCTGGAGTACCTGACGGACGTGCAGCCGATCAACTTAGGCAACGAATCCTACTTGATCGGTGACGATGGCTGGGCCGATGCAATTCATGGCGACTTCGAGAACTCCCCGGTTCGCTTGAATGACTTTCCAGCGATCGCGGACTTTAGTGAAAGTCCGCCATCAACTTGGCAGCAGACGATGCGACGACTGGGCCGCGAATCGGCCGATCGACTTTCGGACAAGCTTGCGATGCTCTCGTCTTCGGCAAGGCAGATCCTGGTCACGACGCACGTGCCGCCTTATCGTGAAGCTTGTCTTTACGACGGCAAGCCGGCCAATGACGACTGGGCTCCGTTCTTCATTTGTGCGCAAGTCGGAGAGGTGCTGCATCGATTTGCACTGGATCATCCGCACATCGAGCTCACGGTCCTTTGCGGGCACACGCATCATGCCGGAGAAGTTTCGGTGCTGGCGAACTTGAAGGTGCTGGTCGCTGCGGCCGAATACGGCAAGCCACGCCCGGAACGTGTCCTATGCGTTGGTTAGGCCAAAACCACCGGAGGGCATTTCCGGCGTGATAATCGGCTTGGGGCTCTCCGCGCTGAGCAAACGAATCCCCGGGCTGATTTCAGGGTCGTTCAAGAGACGTCCCAGCTCGACCACATCCAGCGGCGGCGCGAAAAAGTAGCCCTGACCAAGATCGCATCCCCATTGTTGCAGCAGTGACACCTGCTTGGGTGACTCCAGTCCCTGGCAAACAATCTTGGCCATCAGATGGTGGGCGAGCTGAACGATCGCCTGCGTGATGATGGCATGACCGTTGTCAACAGCGATCGAAGCGGTGAAGTTACGATCGATCTTGACCGTTTCGATCGGGTAGTCATGAAAGCACATCAGTGATGAACTGCCTTTGCCGAAGTCGTCAATGTGAATTCCGACGCCTTGCTGGTAGAGGTCCAGCATCGTTTGCAACGATTGCTCGTTGTGCCGCATTTCACCGTCTTCGCTCATTTCAAGCTTGAGTTCCAAACCGAATTGTGTGCGTTTGACAATTTCGCTGAGCCGGTTCGTAAAGAAGGGGTCACCAAGCTGCCGTCGCGACACATTCACCGAAACATAGAAATCCGGCTGTTGATCAGCAGCAAATGACTGGAGCATCTCGCTCATTTCACTCATGGATCTCTCCAAGACCCACTCGCCGAATTGATTGATCAGGCCAATTTCTTCGGCGACCGGAATGAACTGGCTGGGCGGAACATAGTTCCCATCCTCACTTGGCCAACGGGTAAAGACCTCGACACCGCGAATCGAGCCGTCGACGAGGCTGACGATCGGCTGATAGCGCAGTTGAAACTGCTCCTGTTGCAGAGCGGTCCTCAATTGAGCTTCCATTTCATGCCGCGCGACCACGGCGTCTCGCATGGTTTGATCGAAGACGGCGACCTGACCTTTGCCAAAGTTCTTGGCCTGATACATCGCCGTGTCGGCGTTGCGCAACACGTCGTGGGCATCCTTCGAATTTTCATCCAGGTAGGCGACCCCGACGCTGGTGCCCACGGTTACCATTCGGTCACCCAGCAGAAACGGTTCCCCGATGCGCCGCACGATGCGGCGTGCCACAACGCTTGCGTCTTCTCGACGCCCCAATTGCTCCAGGACAACGACAAATTCGTCTCCACCGAGCCGTATCGTTTCATCGGTTCGGCGGGCTTTTTGGTCGTTGTCCGATCGACGGCTTGAAACATCCGTCGAAAAGTTCTCGCGGTCGCGCACACACTCCTGCAATCGCGTCGCGACTTGGTTGAGAAGTTCATCTCCCGCCTCATGACCGAGGCTGTCGTTGATAATTTTGAAGTTGTCCAAGTCAAGGAACAGGATCGCATCCGTCTCTTTCGAGCGAGACTCGCGTTTCTGCAGCATCCGGTCGAGCTTTTCGATGAGAAACGGCCGATTCGGGAGGTCGGTCAGGGCGTCTCGGTGAGCCATTTCGCGCATGGCGGATTCGGCACTGCGGCGCCGCCTGACTTCATCGCGCAGGAGTCGCAGTTTCGTTCGCTGCCGCACTGCCATGCGGTACTTTTCGCTGAGCGCGAGGGCGAGTTGCCTCGCTTCATCTGCGTCAAATGGTTTTCGCAACAACAGCAAACGATCGCTGTAGCCAAGCTTCGATAGAATTTCGTCCCAGGTGTGATCGCTGAATGCGGTACAGATCACGATCTGAAGCGTTGGGTCGATTTCCCAGAGCTTTTCGATTGTCTCCAGTCCGTCCATGCCCTTGGGCATCCGCATGTCAACAAACGCAACCGAGAACGGTTGACCTTCTTTCGAGGCGCGTCGGACCTCACGTGTTGCTTCTTCACCGCCCATCGTGTGGCAGAGCGAGAACGTCGGCAGCTCGTTCACCGGAGAATTGGCTCGCGCCGGCTCTTTGGCGGCCGTGAGGAACTTTGCCTCAAAGTCATCCAAGTCCGATTCGTTTCGTCGCTTGTCATTAAAAACACGGCGAAACGTTTCGTGGATGTCGACGAGATCATCGACGATCAAAATGCGTCGGGGGCTTTCGGTCGCCGACATTAGACGTTCTCCTGAATCGGATCGCTCTGCGATTGAGACGAGACTGCAGGTTCATCCGAGTGAATGGATGGATCCGCTTGAGTGGGGAGGGTTAGCTGGAATGTTGCGCCCAATCCCTGACCACGGCTGGTTGCTCGAATCGAACCGCCGAGACGCTTGATCGCAATCGCACAGAAGTGAAGCCCGAGACCGTTGCCCGTATCTCGAGTGGTAAAGCGGGCATCGAAGACCTGATCCAGTG
The DNA here is from genome assembly GCA_039821235.1 of Planctomycetota bacterium. Classification (GTDB taxonomy): domain Bacteria; phylum Planctomycetota; class Planctomycetia; order Pirellulales; family Pirellulaceae; genus Stieleria. The sequence continues at coordinate 2,729 of JBCBOO010000117.1, read as the reverse complement.
TCTCGTTCGTCATCCCGCAACCGTTGTCTGAAATTCGTATCAGAACCTGAGCGTCTTGGTGAATGCTCTCGATCTGAATGGCCGGTCGTTTCGACTCGCCTTCCTCGATCGCATCCGCCGCGTTGATGAACAGGTTGATTAAGATTTGCAACAGCAACGACCGATCGGTCCAGGCGCTGACATCGTCTTCACCGGAAACGGTCATTTTTATGCGACTCGGGTCAAGCTTCGATTCACAGCATCGCAAAGCATCCGTCACCACCATTTTGATCGGGACTCTCCCCCAACGAATCGGCATCTGAGCGTGCTGGCGTTGATCACGAATGACCTGATGAATGTGTCGGACATTGTCATCCAAGGTGTGCAAGAGCTCTGACAGCTCGCGACGATCATCAGCCAGAGTTTCACTCAGGCGTTCCAAGTAGCGAGGGGTTTCTTCCCGCAACTCATCGCTGGCGCTAGGATGCTGCAACTGTACGGCAAGCCGCTGCAAAGGTTCCACACGCAAGCGATCAATTCGCTGTGATGCCGTATCGATCAAGCTGTTCACATTTGTCAGCACATTACCGACATTATGAATAACCGTGTCGGCGACCAGACTCATGCCCGCGGAGTGAGAAGCATCGATGATTCGCTTTTGCGCATTTCCGAGACGCAGTCTCATGCGGTCAAACGAGTGGGCGAGTTGGCCAATCTCGTCACGAACACTCCGCGTCAAAACGGGAGAGTCTCCTGCGTCCGTTAGAAAACCCGCAGCGGCGATGCGTTCGGTATGCTCACGAATGACCTCCAAACGTCCAATGACGGTGCGTTGCAGGAACAACAACAAGAGTAGGATCGCACCTAGGATCCCGCAGAGTGAAAGATAGCGGGCAAAGGCGGTGACTTGGTCACTGCGACTAGTGATCTCTCGTGGCAGCACCACACTTAGCTCGGCGATCGGATTCCCCGCGCAATCAATCAGCGGGGTCTGAACGGTCAGTACGCCCGGTTGAGAAGCACGAACTTCCGGGGCATAGAGAAGCGATGGTCGAGGCGCGGGCAGGATGTTGAACGGCACGCGCGTCCGACGTTCCAATACCTGAATCAAGCCGTCATCGAATCGACGTCCGATCACGTAGTAGGCTTCAACGGTTTGCTTGTCGCTGCCGAAGACTGGAGTGGCCGCAAAGAGATGCAATTGATGGTCTGCACCAGCGACGACACCCGTCTTCGTTTTTGCGGACTCCGCCGACTCCCATTCCAGGTCGAGCGGATGGCAGTCGATCGGCGGGATGTTATTCTCTCGACCACTGGCCGACCAAACCCAGCTCGCCTTTCTCAAGGGTTTCGATTCCAACTCCGTGCCAGCGTCCTGTTGCCTAAGAGATTCGCCAGATTCTTCCGGTGCATCATTCGCAAGCGCAGCCCATTCGACGCGATCGCCTCTCGGCCGAACGTTAGCAATGGCCTGCAAGGAGTGGGAGACGTCTTGCGGTGAATTGCCCGGCAGGTCAAACGTGTCTTGAGCTTCGTATTGGGCCAGATCATGCGTGGCCGTTTCGGCCATGAATTCGAGTTCCGCATCAATGGCGAGCATCACACGATTGGCATCTTTAAGCGCAGCGATGGTCTCCAGGCTCTCAAATTCAGGGGTGATTACTTTCTGCCGAACGTACTCGTCGATTCCGATGACAAACGCCAAGAGGCAAGCAAGTGAAAGGACGAGTTTGCTGCGCAGCGATCTCGAGTGCCCACGTGGACGCGGCATGGCAGGACGGATTTCCGTCTTGTCCTGCGATTCGTCTGGGAGAGGTTCTGACGTGTGCATGCTTTGGAGGGAGAGAACTCGGGAGCCGACTTGCGTAGCGAAATCTAGGTTTCGCATTCGGCGACCGCTTCCCACGGGTGTCGTCATCCCGCGACACCGCTTGCCTGTGGCCCGAGAGTGTGCCGGTCATAGCGGTTTCGCGGCGCGGGCCTTCAGAGCGGCCGGCACTTGCGGGGGGGCTTCGCAGCGACTATTCGCCGTCAACCTCGTCGGTGAAGTAGCGGCGCGATTCGGGATGGAAATCCAACCCCTGCCACTCCGCGGCGCGTTCGCGCGGGAGCAGTCCCGCGAAAGGCGGCGGTGGCTCGTAAAGCGCATCGAGGGTTGCGCGAACGAGTGCGCTTGGGGCGTCTCGTCTGGCGGCAAAAAAAGCCATCGTTCCGACCGTCGCGATTCCAGCCGATGGAATCTCGTTTCCCGGGTAAGCCTCGGGCGAAATCGTAACGGGACGAAGCGTGGGATGTTGCGCTGAAATCGTAAAGCTCTGCGGTATCGCAAGCAGTTGCCATCGCTGTTGCAAAAGACGCTCGATCAGCTTGCTTCCTTGGCCCACGCAAATGATCGCGATGTCCGGTGCGTCGGCTTGATCCAAGTCACTCCAGGAGATGATTTCGCGTGGGCAGATTTCGGGAGTGAGTTCGAGTGTTTCCAAAATCATCTCCGCCGCCCGACGCGAACCACTGCTGCTCGGACCCACTGCGATCGATCGCCCGGCCAACATTTCCAACACGCCGATTTGACCCAATTGCGTCAACAGACTTTGGCGGACCAACAGGTGCGCCGACTCGTAAAACAATGGAGCGACGACGCAGAGTTCGTTTCCACGTATGGCCGAGGCTTGCATGGGAGCTAACTGTACGTCGCGCCCCGCAAGCTTACGTTTATTATCGATGGATCCGCCGGTCGGTATGACGGCGAC
>JBCBOO010000116.1:0-18593 GCA_039821235.1 Planctomycetota bacterium | reverse complement strand
GACTCGGGTGATGGATCGAGCAAAAACGCTTGGTCGTTTCCGCGAAGAGATCGATTTCAACGACGTGAAAGAATCATGGTCGCAATTCTCGCCGTCCAAGCCGGACCCGAAAAAGGTCGCCAATTTTCGCTCGATCCTGATCGGACGTTTCACATCGGCCGAGGCTCCACCTGCGAAATCATGCTGACCGATCCCGTCAGCAGTCGCTTTCACGCCGTGGTTCATTTCGATGACGACCGATGGCAGATCCGTGACACTGGCAGTCGCAATGGGACGCTCGTCAATGGGCAGAAGATTGATACGGCCCAGATGATCGATCAAACGGTCGTCACCATTGGGGACACCGAACTGCGGTTCATCGATGCGTCGTCTGATACGATCGAATACGATGCAGCATTCCAAACAATTGTCCAAGACGTCGCGATGCACGAAAACGAAAGCATCGATGATCCGATGCGTGATATCGCCCACGCGGGATATTTGTTTGACCTTTACGTGCTTAGTCTCTCCATGCTTCGCACAGAGGATCCCGATGAGGTGATTGATGTCGCCTTGCAATTGCTGCGCGACCGCACGAGTGCCGACGCGGTGGGATTGTCGTTTGACGGAGGCGATGGAAACCAGCGTCCCCAAACGGTGATTCCGGCTGATCAACTCAAGAGGGTCAAGGTCTCCAAGGCGATGTTGAAACGGGTCGTCGGTGATGGCGAAGCCGTTTGGGTCAACGACAATCGTTCCGAGGAGTCGACGGTCGGGCTTTCGCCCAAAAGCCACTGGTCGGATGCGATCTATGTTCCACTCGATACCCACGAAGGCAACATTGGCGTGTTGCATCTTTATCGTGACGAGCCCTCTTTCAACGAAATTGACTTTGAGTTGGCGATCGCGGCGGCCAGACTATTGGCCGTGGGACTCCAGCGGGCCATGGAAAATGACGCCATCAGGACCCAAGCCAAGCAAATCGCGCAGCGCAATGCGGACTTCGATGAATTGATCGGCGAAAGCCCCGTGATGGTGAAGTTGAAGGAGAAGATTGTTCGGGTCGCCAAGGCAAACGGTTGCGTGCTCGTCCGCGGCGAAAGTGGTTGCGGGAAAGAGTTGGTCGCACGAGCCATCCATCGCAGCAGCAAACGCAATAAACGCCCGATGCTAACGGTGAACTGCGCCGCGATCCCTTCGGAGCTGATCGAAAGTCAGCTCTTCGGCCACATGAAAGGCTCGTTTACGGGTGCGGACAACGACCACGAGGGCTGGTTTCAACAGGCTCACAACGGCACGTTGTTCTTGGACGAGATTGGCGAGTTGACATTGGAAGGTCAGGCAAAACTGTTACGGATTTTGGAAGGTCATCCGTTCTTGCCGGTGGGCGGGACACAGGAAGTCCACGTGGACGTGCGAGTGATCGCGGCAACCAATCGCGACCTGGCTGAATTTGTTCGCGAAAAACGCTTTCGTGAAGACCTCTTTTATCGTCTCAGTGTTTTCGAACTGTTGTTGCCGCCCTTGCGGGAACGTGGGGAGGACTTGGACCTCTTGGTTGATCATTTTCTCGATCATTTTCGCATTCAACACGGTCGTGCTTCGATGAAGCTTTCGGGGGCATCGCGAGATCGAATGCGAGCTTACATGTGGCCCGGCAACGTACGTCAACTGCGAAACGTGATTGACAGTGCGATCGTGATGGCGGACGGAAATGAGATTGAACCAGACGACCTCGGCTTGCGAGACACGGGCGTCAGCACGTTGGATACATTTCGAATCGACGAGTGGGAAAAACGTTTGATCAAGCGGGCACTGACGCGAACTTCGGGAAGCGTCCCGGAAGCCGCCGCACTGCTCGGAATCAGCCGCGCGACCGCGTACCGTAAAATTAGCGAGTACGAAATCGAACGCTAAGTCTGCGAGCGTCTGGTCGTAAACATCAAATGCCGAGAGCACTGACTTGAGCAGCAAACCGCTTGCGATTCTTTCCGCGCCCGGATCACGTGGTGATGTGAATCCGATGATCGCGATCGGGAAGTCGCTGCTTGCCCGCGGTTTTGACGTTTCGATTTCGCTGGCGGAACCCTACGCGAGTATCGCCGAGGCGGCGGGGCTCGAACCACAGGTTCTGGTGTCCCGCGAAAGTTTCGATCGCCTGTTGTCTTCACCAGCGACTTGGAAATTGCTCCGGGGGATGCGCCGGGTCGTGCGCGGCGTTGCCTCGGATTTCACGGAGCCTCATTTTGAACTGATTGAGCGTTTGCATCGTCCGGGACGAACGGTGTTGGTTTCGCATCCGTTGGATTTTGCGTCGCGAGTCTTTCGTGATGTCGATCCGCAGACTCCGCTGGTCGATGTTCATCTCGCACCCGTCATGCTGCGCGTTGCCGATGCGCCGGCGAGGCTGACGTCTTGGCCGTTCGAGCCCACGCGGTCCAAACGCACGTTTCGGTTGGCGTATTGGTTGGGCGATCATTTGATTCTGGATCGACTCTTGGGCGGTCCCATCAATTGGATTCGAAAGCGGCACGGGCTGGAGCCTGTACGAAGAATCATGAACGAGTGGTGGCTTTCGCCCGATCGTGTGCTGGCGCTTTACCCGGACTGGTTTGCACCGTCGACGGTCGGTGCGTTGGAGCAACTCAGGCATGTCGGGTTTCCACTCGACGACGGAAGTGATGATCCGTTCGAAATCCCGGAGGATCGTCCGGTCGTTTTCACGGGCGGTTCGGCGAACTGGCATACGCGACGGTACTTCGAACAGGCCAGTGCGGTCTGTGAGCGAATCGGCGTTGGTGCACTTTTGCTGGGAAGTCACCCGGACTGTTTTCCCGAATCGTTGCCGGAGGGGGTGCGGCGACAACGCTACGCGCCACTCGGCAAACTCCTGCCGCACTGTTCCGCCATCGTTCATCACGGTGGCATCGGAACCACGTCTCAGGGGCTGCGTTCCGGAATCCCTCAGCTCATCCGGCCGATGGCGTTCGACCAGCATGACAATGCGGCGCGAATGATCGAGCTCAATGCGGGGCGGCGGCTCGCAAGTGATCGTCAGCTGGAGGTCCAGCTCCGAGGCGTGTTGACGGACCCATCGATCCAGGCTGCGGCGCAGGCTGCCGCGACTCGATTGCGAGACATCGGGACGGGGGCCGATCGAGCGGCAGAGGAAATTGTCGCCGTTTCGACCCGAACATCCGAACTGGTTTAACGGACGGCTTTAAAGTTTTCCGGTCGCGTAGTTTCTGCGATCAGGAATTGCGACGGGTTACTCCACGTTTTCGCTTGCTGCGGACGATACCAGGAAGGTCCACACAATCGGGGTGAGCCTCTCGCCGGGATTGTGTCGGTTGACTTCCTTATGCCCAGCACCCGCCGGCAATTTCGATGACCCGACCAATGAAACGGACTGTGACAGCTTTGAACCGACGAAGACGCCTTCGTCGCATGTTGACCGTCGTTGTCGTTGCCGCAACGGTGACACACTCCGTCGGCTGTAGCGTTTGGGACCGCATCGGGCCTGGACCGAACGACACCACCAAGTCGTATCACCGCAATGTCGGGCTTTCGATCGAGTATCCCGATGTCGCGGAATGTGCAACGCCCACCACGATCGCGGCGCAAGCTGCGACGCAGCCCTTCGCTCTCGAAGACCCGTCCACGCTACCGGCAATGGATCTGACGCTTGAGCAGGCGATCCAAATGGCCGTTGGCAACAGCCCGATCATCCGTAGCAGCGGAGGTGGGCTGGGAGTTGGCGGAGGTGCAACCGCCGGTGTCGGCGGTGCTGTCGGTGCATCCGGTACTGGCAGCGTTCCAGCCAATTTTAGTACTTACTTTGATCCCGCCTTGACGGCGTCGTCTGCCGGTGGTGTCGAAGCGGCTTTGTCAGACTTTGACGCGCAGTACACCAACTCGCTGCGATTCTTTCGTACCGACCGGCCCAACAGTTTTCAATTGCAGGGCTTTCCAGGGTTCCCATCGGCCACGGACAACAGCGAAGCCGCGTATCAAAGTCAGTTGAGCAAGCGGACCGCTTTTGGCTCCACGTTCAGCCTCCGTCACGTAGTCAATTACACACGCTTCAACGTTAACGCGGACGCGCAGGTCTTTCCAAGTAACTTCAACGGATGGGTGGAGGCCGAATGGCGCCAGCCTTTGCTTCGAGGTGCCGGCCTCCAGTACAACCGGATCGTTGGAGGTGCTCAGGTACCGGGACAGTACAACGGTGTCTTGATTGCCCGCGTTAGCGAAGACGTTGCCCTGGCTGATTTCGAAAACGCCGTTGTTGGTCTCGTTTCGGATGTTGAAAACGCGTACTGGAATCTCGCCGTCGCTTATCGTCTTCTGGAAGCGAACATCAAGGGACGGGAGTCGGCACTTCGTACCTACCAGTACCAAAAGGCTCGTTTGGATGCGGGCGCAGCTCGGCCCGACGAAGAGGCTCAGGCCCAGTCGCAGTACTATCAATTCGAGGCCAATGTCCAGAATCAGCTCGGCGGCCAGGGCGGGCTGTATGCTGCCGAGCGGCAGCTGCGATACCTTCTCGGCATGCCGGCGTCCGATGGAAAGTTGATCAAGCCCGTCACGGATCCGATCGACGCCGAAGTCATCTTTGACTGGAATTCAGCACTCACGCAAGCACTCGAGCGACGTGTCGAAGTTCGCCGGCAGCGGTTCCAGGTCAAACGTCGCGAACTCGAGCTCTATGCGGCCCGACTCAACAAACGTCCGCAGTTGGATGTTGTTGGAAGCTACCGTTTTCGTGGACTCGGTGACCACTTGATCGGCGATCCCGACAACGGAGAAAACGACGGTCTTTACACTTCAATCGACAGTGCACGATTCCAAGAATGGAGTGCGGGAATTGAGTTCACCTTGCCGGTGGGACTGCGACTAGCGAGCGTTGCTGTTTCGAATGCCAAGCTGCAATTGCAACGTGAACGAGCGGTCCTGGCGGAAACCGAGCTGAGTATCAGTCACGATCTGTCGGACTCGGCACGCAATGTCGAACTGACGCACAAGTTGGTGGAAACCAACTACAACCGCTACCAAGCCGACCTGCGTCAGGTCGAAGTTCTCGTGCGACGTTATTTGGACGGAACCGACAACATCAACTTCCTGTTGCAAGCTCAACAGTCGGTCGTCCAAAGTGAATCGTCGTTCTATCAGTCACTCTACAACTACAACTTAGCGATTCGTGATCTGCATCGTCAGAAAGGCTCTTTGCTGGCGTACAACCAAATTCAGTTGGCCGAGTCCGAGTGGGAAGCGGGGGCGAGTCGGGATGCCTACAACAAGGGGTTGTTCCTGACACCAAGGGCGGATGCCTCCGATGTTCGCACGTCGTCTCCGATCACGCGTCAGCCGTTCAATCCGACCGAAGTCCAGGCCACGGGGGTACCGACCAGCACTCCGATTGAGCTGCGCGAGAACGTTGATCCGGGCGAGAATATGAATCTGGGCGAGAAGATTGATTTGGGGGAACGCCTTGAGCTGGGAGAGAACTTCGAGCAGAGCGTTGATAACGAGTCGCTCATGGGAGATTCGCCGCAAGCGATTTCCAGTCTCCGTCTGGCCGCAGAGCCAACTGGGGTGGAAAGTCCGAGTTCCGCTTCCGATCGGACGCCAAGTTGGATGAAGTAGCGGTGGGATTTCGTTCGAGGGGCGGATCAGTTCGCCGGATATCTGCTAGACTTCGTCGATGATCGGTCCGCGGGGCTCGCGGACGTGTTCTCCGAAGGATCCGAAGACGGCAATGCTTCTATCGAGTGACGAAATCCAACGGCGGATCGACAACGATGACATCACGATCTCACCCTTTGACCAAAGCCGGCTAAATCCAAACGGCTACAACCTCGCGCTGCACAATGAGTTGCTGGTTTACGAGGAGATCGTCTTGGATGCGGCCAAGCCGAATCGCTATCGTCGGATTGAAATCCCCGAAGACGGCCTGACGCTGCAGCCCAATTTGCTCTATCTCGGGCGGACCGTGGAGTACACGGGGACCAAAAAAGTCGTCCCAATGATACAAGGACGCAGCTCGCTCGGACGTCTCGGGCTCTTTTTGAACCCGGGCGGATCACTGGGTGACTTTGGGTACTGTGGCACGTGGACGCTCGAAATGCATTGCGTCCAGCCCGTTCGGATTTATCCTGGTATCCAGGTTTGCCAGATCGTTTTCTGGGAGCTCTGCGGTGAGGGAGAGGCCTATTGCAGTGACAAGTATCAACACAGCCGGGACATTCAGCCCAGCTTGTTGTATCGAGAATTTGGGCAGGCCGCGGACGAAGGCCAACTGGAATTGAATTTCGGTGACGCGCTCTCGAAAACGCGGTCCGATCGCGCGAGGGCTGACACGCCACCACAATAAGCAGGGTCAATAACGGGCGACAAATGATCGACCTGTTATCCATCACAAGAGAAACTGTCGTTTCCTCGGAACCATTTTCACGATGCCGCCTTTGAACGATCGAACGGAAGTACGCGAACGGATGGGACTGCGTCGAGCGTGGCAGGAAAGCCACGGTAATCTGCTACTGGGCTTCGCAGGCGTCATTCTGGTGGCGGGTCTCATCTTGATTTGGAAGAGCCCCGACGAGCCCGAAGTGGCTCTCGGATTGGACGGGGAACAAATTCTCACCGAACCGCCGCTGCCGCCGAATGCATTGCTGATTCGGATCTCTTCGGACATCGATGCGGCCGGTGGACCAATTCGTATCGCGATCTATGACTCGGAAGAAGCCTTCGGGGACGTCGACAAGGCGTTGATGAAGGACGCCATGAAACCGGTCGAAGGCTTCGTTGTTTGGGAAGTGAATTTGGATGCGCTTCCGATTCAATTCGGCGTTGCGGCGTACCATGATCTCGATGACAACGGTGAGCTGAACCGGGGGATGTTGAATGCTCCGGTCGAACCGTATGGTTTTTCCAATAATGCGCGGAGTCTCGTCGGACCGCCGTCTTACAGCGAGACGCTGGTCGACAAACCCGAGTCATCCGAAATGATCGAGATTCGGGTCCGGTGAGTTGGCGGTTTTCCATCGATGAGCAACGTTCATGATTTGGCTTCAGCCACTGATCGTGACGTTACAACTGATGGGGCTGAGCCTGCTGATCAGCCTGCTCGGAGTTCCACTTGCGTTTTGCATCTCCGGGATGAAGCCGCGTTCTTGGTGCGCTCGCTTTTGCGTCGCGAGCTTGATCGCTGCGATTGCGACTCCGATGGTCTTGCACGCGGCAGCTTGGGAAGCCACCGCGGGTAAGTTCGGCTGGATGACGTTTTCGCAGACGGCCGCGCGAACCTATGGCGGTCTGGGAGGCATCTACAGCGGATTGATCGCTTGTGCGTGGATTCATGGAATCATGGGGCTCAGCTTCGTCACGCTAGCGACGCACTATGCCGTCTCGCGAATTCCATCGGCGATACTGGATCAAGCAAGACTCGATGGCGGCTCCGCGTGGGTCTGGTGGCGAATTGGTTTGACGATCGGATGGCCATGGGTGATGACGGCGCTCTTGGCAACCGCGTTGCTGGCGGCAACCGAGATGACGGTGGTTAATCTCTACGGCGTGCGGACGCTGGCGGAGGAGTTCTACTTGTTGCATGCCGCCGCTCCCTCGTCCGCATCCGTCTTCAAGGTCTTGGTTGTCCCCAGCCTGATTGCGTTTGCGTTTCTCTTTGGCGTGCTGCTGCCGGCGCGGAAACGAAAACAGACTCGGCTATTGAGCTCCATTCGATCGGACGAAGAGATTGCTGCCTATCAATCCGGCTACCACGTGCTGACCACGTTTTTAGGGGTGCTCGGATGCGGTCTTCTGTTTCTTTTTCCATTGTTCGGTTTGATCATTCGCGCCGGACAAGTGGTCCAAGTCGCGGAGGATGGAAGCGGTTTGGTGGACGTCCATTGGTCGCTCGTGGAATGGGTGCGGGTGCTCGGATACGCGCCCGTTGGCTTTGGTCGTGAGTACATGTGGACGTCCGTCTTGGCGATCGCCACCGCGGTTTTTTGTCTTCCGTTGGCCTGGCTACTGGCCTCGCTTTCTAGGCAGTTTCCGTGGGTTGCAAGGCTTGCCACGCTGGCGACGGTCGTCCTGTTCGTTTTGCCCGGGCCGATCGTTGGACTTTCCGTGGTGCGTTTCTTCGCGCTTCCGATCCCTGGATTTGCCGAGCTCTATCGGCAGACGCTGTTCCCGACCGTCCTTTCGGTGTCTGCCCGAGCGTTGCCGATTTGCTACTGGATCCTGCGAGCGGGTTATTGGGGCATCGATGACAGAATTCTTGAAATGTCCCGGTTGGATTACTCGCCTGTTTGGCGTTGGTTGCGAGTTGACCGAGTCATGCTGGCTCGCCCTCTTGTCATCGCCTTTGTTGCCGCAGGCTTGTCGGCAGCTGCAGATGTTCCTGCGACGCTTCCGGTCCAGCCCCCCGGTGTCGTGACGGCTGGAACACGACTATTTGCCCTCATTCACAGTGGCGCGAGAAATCAAGAATCCGCCCTGGCCTTTTGGTACGCCAGCTTTGCCGTCTTACTTGCAATGGGAATTTCTGTTCGATGGAAGAAAGTCCCACAATGACGTAGACTGACATCGAGCAAATATAAACAGGCTTCCAGCCTGTAAACGTAGGACAGGTTTCCGGCCTGTGAACGTAGGACAGGCTTCCAGCCTGTCAAATCAAGGATAACCGCCTTTCATTCGTCCTCGGTCAACCAACCATGCTGGTCACAACGCGATTCACGGCAGTATCGAATGGGTTTCACGCGGTTTTCAGTGAGAGACTGCTGGTGTGGTTTGTTATTGCGAGCGTCGTATTGCTCCATGGGAAGACCAATGTGTCGGCCGTCGAGACGGTCACGTTTCAGTCGGACAAGACGGATCTGGTGAACGGGATTCCCCAGCCGACTCGCACCGTCCGCGGTGAGATTCTGGTGGAGGCCAAGGACGGTGGTTTGATGCTGCAAAGCGATGATGGACGGATCTGGGTGATCCAGCCGGACCAGATTACCAAACGCGAGTCGGATAAGACGGACCTTCAACCGCTGACACCCGACGAGGTGGCCAAGCGTCTGCAAGGAGAGATGCCAAACGGTTTCTCCATCTATCGAACCGCGCACTACGTCATTGTTCATAACACGAACGATGCCTACGTCCGCGAAGTCGGATTGCTGTTCGAACAGCTCTACCGAAATTTCTACGCGTACTGGAAAAACCAACGCTGGAAACTACCCGAACCAAGGTTTCCTTTGGTCGCATTGGTGTTCGCGGACCACAATGACTTTCTCAAACACGCCGGTGCGGAAATCGGTTCGACGGCCGAGTCTGTAATCGGCTACTACCATCTTTCCAGCAATCGAATGACGACGTTCAAGGTCCCCAATCTTGAACGCAACGTCGCCACGATCATTCACGAGGCGACTCATCAATTGGCCTACAACTGTGGGCTTCAAAAACGTTTTGCCGACAACCCGATGTGGGTCAGCGAAGGACTGGCAATGTTCTTCGAATCGCCCGATTTCAAGAGCAATTCTCGTTGGCATGGCATTGGCCGTGTGAACCAGGTCAACTTAAAGAGGTGGCGTGAGTACTCGATCAATCGACGTGAAGATTCGCTATTGACCTTGATCAGCGATGACGCCCGTTTCCGCGGGAGCGACAGTGTGGGAACTGCCTACGCGGAAGCCTGGGCACTCACATTTTTCTTGATCAAGACCAACCGTTCCGAATACGTCGAGTACTTGAAGAAGCTCAGCAGTGGAAAGCCGATGGCGGAACTCACGCCGCGCGAGCGTGTGTCGATGTTCGAAGCCTGCTTTGACAAGCCGATCGAGAAACTCGATCGTGCCTTTGTTGCGTACATGCGACGAGTGAAGTAGGCATCGATTGGGAGCCACCGTTTCCGCATCGAGTCACGCGTTCGCTTCGTCCAGTTCGATCAGGCAGCCTTTCGGACCCGCATTGACAACCAGGCTTCCATTCAGGTCGACCTGTTTGCCCCAGTCGTCGTGAATGTGACCGCAAACGACCAGTTTCGGTCGCTTGGTCAAGACGCACTCGCGCGCGGACCGACTGCCGCGGACTTTCCGAGACCTGTCCCGGTCCACCGTGTCGTAGGGCGGTGAATGCACAACCAACACAGCGTCGTGCGGGCAACCGGCTAGCAGCGACGATCCTTCTTCCTCCGTGAAATCGTACGACCAGTCTCCGAAAGGAGTGACTGGAATGCCTCCTCCGACACCCCAGAAAGCTCGTCCCTGGATCTCACACCCTTCGCCATGCAGAACCGTGGCGGACGCCCAGTCAACACAGGCGGCTTTCAATTCATCCACGGTCTCGCCATTCCCAGGAACCAACACGGTGGGAATCTCAATTTCTCGGAGCACGTCCAGGGTGATTTCGAGACCCCGATGACGATTCGCGAAATCGCCAGCACCGATTACAACATCTGCATCATGCGCTCGCGCAACCAATTGCCGCGCAGCGTCCGCGTCACAATGCAGATCACTGAAACAAAGCAATTTCATCAAGTGGATTCTCCCGTACCTTCTAAGTGTCCCCCCCAATGTATCCCACCAACTCTCAAGATTGAATTCCACCGATCGCGGAGTGGTTCATCAACGAAGTGCCTCTCATTCATCCGGTCGATCAAGATCGCTTCTTTCCGTTTTGGACTCTATTCGGCGGCATACGCTATGATGCGACACGACCGAATTTCTCTCACGTGATTGTTCATCGATCACCAACTCCAACCAAGTCCCATCATGCGAAACGTTGCAAGACATCAAGATTCGCGATGCTGTTGTGTTTTTGTTCTACTGCTCGCCGGAGCGTGCTTTCTGCCACGACCTGCCGGCGGAGCGGAGACCGGGTATCAGTTGCCTCCCGCGGAAGTGGTCGACATCATCGATGCCGCTCCCGCGCCTCTGGTGAGTTTTGATCCGACAGACACTTGGATGATGTTGATTGATCAAAACGCGATGCCCAGCATCGAAGACGTCTCTCGTCGCATGTTGCGTTTGGCAGGGACGCGGATTGATCCCCAAGCCAGTGGCAGGTTTCGTACTAGCTTCCTTCGTGGGTTAACGCTGAAGCAACGCGGGAAAGACGAAGAAGTTCGTATTCCGTTGCCAGAGGGAGCCAAGATCACTTCCGTCGACTGGTCTCACACCGGCCAACACTTCGCTATTTCGATCGTGGGTGAAGGTGCCCAGGAGCTGTGGGTGGGCAGTGTCGACTCACCCTCCGAACCGAAGTTGCTCACGCGAAGGCTTAATACGGTACTCGGCGGATTCGATTGGATGCCCGACGGACGTCATCTTGTTTGCACCTTGGTTCCGGAAGACCGTGGCGCGGAGCCCGCCGTCAGCAACACGCCGACGGGACCGAGCATTCAGGAGTCCATCGGAAAAACCTCGCCGACGCGTACGTATCAAGACTTGCTGACCAGTCCGGCGGACGAGGACTTGTTTGATCACTACGCCGTCACCGAGCTTGCTGTCTTTTCAGTCGACGGAACGTCTCGTCAATTAAAGGTGCGTGGAGCGATTTCCGGAATGCAGCCTTCACCCGACGGGCGATTCCTGCTGCTCACAATAGTCGAGCGTCCTTACAGCTACCTGATGACGTATCGAAGTTTCCCGCAAAGCGTCACGGTCATCGATTCCAAAGATGGTTCTCTTGTTCACTCGGTCGTTGAAATTCCCATGGCGGAGAACATTCCGATCGAAGGTGTCCGAACCGGGCCCAGAAGCATCGGTTGGAAAACGTCCGAGCCCGCGACCCTGGTCTGGGCGGAAGCACTCGACGGAGGCGATCCGAATGCGGACGCCGAATTCCGCGATCAACTGATGAAGCTACCGGCACCATTCGACGGCGACTCAGAAGTTCTACTGAAGCTGGAAGAGCGTTTCGCCGGCCTGGAGTACTTTGCGGAACCCCATCGATGGATCGTGACCGAGTACGACCGCGATCGTCGCTGGATCAAGTCCTCGCTCATCGACAAGTCGAATTCCGATGCCGAACCGGTCGTGCTGGTGGATCGCAGTATTCGAGATCGCTATGGCGACGTTGGAGCGTTACTGAAGGAACGCGATTCAAGTGGTCGTTCGGTCGTCCAACAAGAAGGCGTCTGGGTTTTCCGCAGTGGTCGCGGAGCCTCCTCGAAAGGTGACCTTCCGTTCTTTGACCGACAAAACTTGGAGACACTTGAAACCGAACGTCTCTGGCGTTGCGAAGAAGGTGCTTACGAGTCTTTCGTTGCCTTGCTGGAGACATCCAATCCGGCCGAGCCGTCGATCATCACTCGCGCGGAGACAAAGGTCACTCCCGCAAATTACTTCGTGCGAGACCTTGCCCAAAACACCTCGACGCCACTGACCGAATTTCCGGATCCGACGCCGCAAATACGTGGGATCAAGAAACAACTTGTGACGTACGAGCGGAGTGACGGAGTTCCCCTTTCGGCGACGCTCTATCTGCCTGCGGACTACAAGCCGGGAGAACGGCTTCCGCTCGTCGTGTGGGCTTATCCTCGCGAGTTTAGTGACGCGGCGACGGCGGCACAGATATCGGGTAGCCCGTCGCGATTCACCCGTATGAGCGGCATCACGCATTTGACGTTGCTGACACAGGGTTACGCCATCATGGACGGCGCAACGATGCCCGTCATCGGCGACCCAGAAACCATGAACGACACTTTTATCGAACAGATCGTTGATTCCGCACAGGCGGCAATCGACAAAGCGGTTGAGATGGGAGTCGCCGACCGTGATCGCGTTGCGGTCGGAGGACACAGTTATGGTGCGTTCATGACGGCAAACCTGCTCGCTCACTGCGATTTGTTCGCAGCGGGTGTCGCGCGCAGTGGCGCTTACAACCGAACGTTGACGCCGTTTGGTTTTCAATCTGAGAGACGCAGTTTTTGGGATGCAAAAGAGATCTACTTCAGCATCAGTCCCTTCATGCATGCCAACAAAATCAACGAGCCTATGCTGCTGATCCATGGTGCCAACGACAACAACAGTGGAACGTTTCCGATCCAGTCCCAGAGGATGTACCAAGCCATCAAGGGCAACGGAGGCACCGTGCGGCTTTGCATGCTGCCAGGAGAATCACACGGTTACCGCGCAAGGGAGAGCATCCTGCACACGCAAGCGGAGATGATCAATTGGTTGGAGACTTACGTTAAGAATCGCAAGATGACCAAGGATGTCCCAGCGGAACCCTCCTCCGAATCAGGAACCCCGACAGAATAGCGTCGCTAAGCTTCGGCCGAGTTCGGTGGGGGGGAATTGAGCGATTTCCGATAGTCAATCGGAGATTGGCCCGACCATTTCTTGAAGGCGCTGCTGAATGACGATCCATTTTCGTATCCGACTCGCGTCCCGATCACAGAGACCGTTAACTCGTGATCCTGAAGCATTCGGCAGGCCAGGTTCATCCGCACGTCGGTGAGATATTGCAGCGGACTGTCACCGACGATCAGACGGAACTGTTTCGCAAAGGTCGAACGCGAAAGCTGAGCTACTTTCGCCATGCTTGCCAATGTCCACGGCTTTCCAGGGCTTGACCAAAAACCGTGAATGACGGAGTGAATCTTTTGGTTGACTGAGGTCTGCGGTTGAGCCATTGTGGCGTGGTGGATGACGTTTGATTCGCTTAACGCGTGGGAGGCTAATTGGACCAGCAGTAACTCCGCAAATTTTTCGAGCACGATCTGGTCGGAAAGAACGTCGTCGTGGTCGAATTGCTCTGCAATTTCCAAGAAGGGTACGAGTTTCGCGATCCCCGGATGGCCGGTCGTCGCCGTGTAACAGTCGGACGAAAGGAGAGCTCCAAAAATGGCGGACGAACGTGACAGCGCATCGAATTGGGCAATCAAAAGAGACGCCGGCGTTGTCCCCAGGGGGCGAATCGTTGACTCCGCTTCTCCGGTTAGCAATGCGAACTCGGAGCGTCCAACCGAAGTGCTTTTGCGTTCACCTTGAAATTCAATCGCCGCGGCACCGCGTCGAATCGCGATCACGTTCACCGTGTTCGTAGTGCATCGAATGGATTGAGAAAGATCGAGATGGCGGATGCTTGCGGTGCATCGAGCGGATCGAAGTGGCTCTAAAAGCATTTTCAGCCTGGCAGGCGAAACCGACCGGAAATCACTCGGAAGTGGATCAGTCGAAGGGTTCGTGGGTGGCTCGAGATGCATGCTGTTTTAAACCGCGATGTCTCGAACGGGTTTCGTTTGAACTGAACGATCACGCCATCATTTTCTTTTGGACGATTGAGCAAGACTGCGGGACGAATCGAACAGAAACCGGCCAACAGTTGTTGGTTTGAATGAGCACGATCCGATTCGGGTCACGTTCTCTTCCCCAACACGGAGGCTCATTCTAATGAGCGAAAAACAGTCTCATCGATCTTTGTCACGATCGATGCGTGCCGGGTTCACCCTGGTCGAACTCTTAGTTGTTATTGCAATCATCGGCATTTTGGTGGGCCTACTGTTGCCCGCCGTGCAGGCGGCAAGGGAAGCCGCCCGTCGAATGAGTTGCAGCAACAACTTCAAGCAAATCGGGCTTGCGATGCACAACTATCATTCCGCCTACAAGCAACTGCCGATGCAGTCCGGCGGGACATATCACCTTGGCAGCAATGGAAATCCTGGTGGCACCAATCTGACGGACAACAATCGGTTTCGATTGAGTTGGTTGATTGGGTTGACTCCCTTTATGGAACAGCAAGCCATTTGGGAACTGATTTCAAATCCGCTCGATGCCGATGGAACACCTGGGCTGGGTGCAAACGACTATGGGGCCGGTGGTCCGCGTCCCTGGGACAGTGCCTACGAACCCTGGCGAACTCAGATTCCGACACTTCGCTGTCCAAGCGATCCCGGTCTCTCACCGCCGGGACTGGCGCGAACCAACTATGCGGCCAACATCGGTGACTCGACGGACTGGGTGAATTGGGGTTTTTGGCGTTGGTCGAGCAACACTTGGAACCAAGGGCATATTAACAACGCCAACGCCTCCAACCGTGGATTCTTCTACAACCGAAAGGCCACCCGGTTCCGCGATGTCTTGGATGGGCTTTCCAATACGATCGCTGCGGCTGAGATTGCTACGGGGCTCGGCGATCGTGACGTTCGGACGGATCCGTATTTCGGCATCGGCTGGAACACGATTCATAACAACCCGTCCGCTTGCCAAGACGCGAGCTTGATCGATCCAGAGCGACCGCGTTTCTGGGACGCCTCCGTTGGTGACACCGCGAATCCGGGACTCCGTAGCACCACTTGGAAACGAGGTTTCCGTTGGTGTGACTCGGTACCGACCTACACGAGTATCACAACCATCTTGCCTCCAAACCGAGAGGTGTGCATCGGGGGATCCGGGGACTTTGACACCGGTGTGTTGCCGCCAAGCAGCCGTCACCAGGGAGGTGTTCATGTCTTGATGGGCGATGGGGCGGTCGTCTTCCTCACCGACTCCATCGAGGCGGGCGATCAACGGCACCCGGTCGTACGAATCAACGACGGGATCAATACGTCGTTCCCCGGATCGGTCGCCGGCAGCAAGAGTCCCTATGGCTTGTGGGGGGCGCTTGGAACCCGCGCCAATCAAGAGGTGATTGAAGAACCGCTCAATCAGTAAAACCGGTGGTTTGAGGTTCCAGCGTTGGCCGCGAGTCAGCGCTGTTTTTCGGCCGAAGTGCGATCGTTCGTCTTTCAACAAGCGCGATCGCACGCATCGGCCGTCTTCATTTTTAGCGGGCGAATTCGCCGCGACCGCACCATTCGGAGAACCAGGTGCCCGTTGCGAGCGAGCGGCGTGCAAGTGCCTATCCGAACCGGTATGCTATCCCCCGGTGGGAATGAATTACTCGGATCGGTCGCGGATTTCAAATTGCCGTGTGTCATGTCGGACCTGACTCTCAAGGACTACACCCAGCTGCTGCGTAAAAGCGACCTGCTTTCGCTTGCGCAGGTCGACGCAACACTACGAGAGTTCCAATCGTCCCGACTCGATGACGGGCACTCGAATGGTGTGACCGAATTGCGAGCGGACTCCAGTGAGGACGCCCTCGCATTTGCGAATTTTCTCAAAGAGCGCGAGGTCGTCACGGAGTGGCAGAACCGGAATCTGCTGCAGGGACGCCACAAGGGTCTGAAATTTGGCAAGTTTCGAATCCTGCAGCTGCTCGGCGTGGGAGGGATGGGACGAGTCTTCTTGGCCGAAGATGAGATGCTCAAACGCAAGGTCGCGTTGAAAGTTCTGCCCAAAGCACGTGGGGCAAACGAGCGTGCCCTCCAACGGTTTCATCAAGAGGCGCGAGCCCTTGCTCAGCTTGATCATCCGAACATTGTGCGCGTGCACGATGTCGATTATCGAGAACGCACTCACTACATCGTCATGGAATTTGTGCAGGGCACGGACCTTGCGAAACGCGTCGGTCGCGAAGGACCGCTCGGCGAACAAGTCGCATTGAACTACTTGCGTCAGACTGCGATCGGACTCGAACATGCGCATCAAAGCGGACTGATTCACCGTGACGTCAAACCGGCGAATCTGCTCGTCGATCAATCCGATACCATAAAGATTCTGGATTTGGGACTCGCGCTGCTGCAATCGGATGATGAAGGTGGCATTACGGTCGACCCGACGCGAACCCTCGGAACCGTCGACTTCATTTCTCCCGAGCAAGCGTTACACAGTCGCAACCTGGATCACCGGAGTGATCTCTATAGCCTGGGTTGTACGCTCTTTTTCCTGCTAACAACGCGTGCGCCTTTTTCCAATGGTCCGATGGCACAGCGGTTACTCGCCCATCAGAACCAGGAACCTCCGTCAATCAATTCACTACGCGAAGCATTGTCGGAAGCCGCCATCAGCGAAGGCACCCAAGATCTTTGCCATCGACTCATGGCAAAGTCACCGCAAGACCGACCTGACTCGGCTGCCGAGGTCGTCTCGCTGATCGATTCGATCCAGGAACCGTCCGGCCAGCTGGGCCCATCCGAACAGGCGGCCGACACTCGATCTCCCGATGCCCATTCCACGTTGGCGGAGGTTTCCAACCACGAGGCCGGTAGCCTCTCATCGGCGATCCAAATTCAAGTGGGAGACTCTGATGCCGCAGCGTCAGGAGCGGCCCGACGAAATTCACCCCGTGCGTCTCGAAAACGAGCGAATCGAAACTGGGTCCTACTGGGCTCGTCAGCCGTTTGTCTGGCCGGACTTACCGCGATGGTGTTTCTACTCACGCGATCTCCGAATCCGGGGCGGTCAGACGCAGACGCTGGAGGTCGGCCCGCGACGACCCGCAATGAAGTGGACGCCCAATCGCCGTCGGCCGGATTCTGGGTCGTCGGAAACGGAACCAAGTTCCACCGGCACGACTGTCAATTTGTGACACGCGAAGGTGCGGAACTGCGCCGAATCGAGAATCCGGAGGATACCGGATTAGAGCCTTGCAAGTTATGCAATCCGCTTCGATAGACTCCGCCGAGTGTATTTCCAGAGAATCCCCTGGCGGGCTGCAAAAGCCCTGACGTCAATTTGACAGGCGCTCTATGGGACGGTTAGCCTACGGGCCGTGTCGGTGGGAAAATTCTATTCCTTTTTGCTTTTGCCCCTCCGGCTCCGACTTGATTCAAGCTCCGTTAACCCGTTCCACAGAGAACCGAACGATGCGTTCCCTTTTTGAGTTACTGCGAGTGCGACTCGCGATTCCTTGTGCCCTGGCTTTGACTGTCTCGGGCCTGAGTCCGGTCGATACTGCTTTCGCACAGGAGAAAGATCCGGCGGCGAAAGAAGCGAAAGGCGACGAAGCCGACGAGAAGGAAGAAGAAAAAGACCCCTTCGCGATTCCGGAAGAGGCGACGAATGAAGAACTTCTCAAGTTTGCCCAAGGCTTGATGCGAGTCCGACCACCGAAACGCGATCGGGAAAGCGTCACTGAACACGCGAAAAAAGTCTTTCCGACGATGATCAAGGTTTCCGACATCGTTCTAGAGAAGGCGACGGACAAAGACGAAATCGAAAAAGCGATCAATCAAAAGTTTCAAGCGTACAGCATTCTTGTTCGCTATGACCGGTCCGCGCAAGAGGACTTCGATAAGGCGATCGAGGAATGTGCCAGCGACGAGCGGCCTGAAGTTGCCGGGCCCGCAATTGGTTTCCAACTCGGAAATCGTGCCACTGCTCTCCGGCGCGATCCCAGCGATGCCGAATCATTGGCCGAAGACACGTTGCAGTACTTGAAGAAATACGGCGTCACACAAACCGCATCACGCACCGTCGGCAGTGTCGCCTCGTCACTCGGCTACGCGGAAAAGTCTGATTTGGCCGTCAGCCTTTACAACAATGCGGCAGAGTTGTTTGAAGCGTCCGACAAGGAAAGCATCCAAGACATGGCGCTCCGTATGCGTGGATCTGCGCGACGCCTCGCTCTGATGGGCAACACCATGGACGTCTTCGGCACGAATGCCGATGGCGAACCCGTCGACTGGGATGCCTATCGTGGCAAAGTCGTCCTGGTCGACTTCTGGGCCAGCTGGTGTGGGCCTTGCATGGGCGAGCTGCCGAACATGAAGCGGAATCTTGAAAAGTACGGTGACA
>JBCBOO010000115.1:0-18685 GCA_039821235.1 Planctomycetota bacterium | reverse complement strand
GCTTCGGGATCAACAGAAGCGGCATTGCACCGTCTCTGGTGGATCTTGCGTCGGTAAACGACAATCGGGGTCATTGGAAAGTTCACGATGCAACCGAGTGAGGGCTTCGCTGCTGGGCGGCGCGAATGCATCGACGGGCGATGGTAAAAGACCGCGACCGTGGACCATTTTCCAAAGCGTGTCCACCAGTCCATCAGCCAACGAAGCGCTGCCGCCGAGTGACTTTGTCCATTCGTCAAAGTCGGCCATCGGTGACTCATCGCGAACAAATGCGACAGGAACGCCGGGCGAAGCCAGCTTTTGTCGGCCGTCAGGTAATTCGTAAAACGTCTGAACATCCGACGAAGTCTCTGCCCGGATGCTCCATTTCCCATTCTCACGCCCCACGCGTTCTTTCAGCAACGCGACGAACGACCAGTAATCGTCTTGGGTTGCGGTACCGGCAACCATCGAGTCGTGGCAGCGAACGCAACGAAGGTCGGCATTCATTGACAATCCAGCCAGTCGGCTCGCCAGTCGCTCGGTGCCACCTTGGGCCACCGCGTCGTACCACTGCGCGGAGTGAGGATTGCTGCCATCGATCAAAGAGACCAAGGTCGCATCGAAACGTTTTCCGCTGGCGATCGACCGAGAGAGCTCATCCACTAGCCCGACGTTCTGCGGTGCATCGACCGTTGCGAGGTTACTGCCCAAGCCATTGACCAAAAACTGCTTTGCAACTTCGGAGGCGTAAACGGGCTGCGAAAGGGCTGCGCGCAGACGCTGCGGATCGGCGATCATGTCCGCGGTCAACGTCACGCCGAGGCGACGTTTCAGACGGGAGGCGACTTGTACATCTGGCGCGGGCGGAGTCGGCTGGATGCCAAGCGACTCCCAGTAGGTTTGTGCGGTTTGAGTGGTCGCCGCTACGAATTCGGGTAGCGGAACTCGATCAGCTTTCGAATCGGCAACCCGAGGATCGCCCGAAGCGGCCTTCGGAACGCTCGTCGTACCGGGTTCCGGCGACGGTGGCGTGATCACCCGTGGATTTGAAACGATGCGGTTTGCCGAGGAATCGGAACCATCGAGGTTGCCCGTTTCGGGCACGGTCGTGACTTGATTGTCATCTGGAATGGGGTTCGAATCGGCAACGGAACCGATTTGGTTCGGTAACGCCGCTTGCTGTGGGTCTTTGTCACCGCTCGACAGCCAGAGCAATCCGAGAACGGATGCGGCTGCGGCGAGGATCAGGTAGAGGAACCTTGAACGGGCCCCCGAGCGTAACTCGCGACTCGGCGCGGCGGTCTCAACGGTCACGCTCGCATGCGTGGAGGACGTCGTCTCCTCACCAGCCAACCGGGCCAAAATCTGGGCAGTCAAGTCCGGCGGCGTTTTCTGCCGTGACGGGTCACTGGGGATAAATTCAGCCAACAACACGTCGACCATCGGGTCGGTGTCGCGAGTGGGCGGTTCACCCTGCGGCTGAGAAGGTGTCTGGTTCATGGTTCGTTAACAAGTTGCAACTTTTCTTCGACGCAATTTCGTAGTTGTTGTTTGGCTCGTTGCATCAAATTTCGGGCCCCGTGATCGGAGATTCCCAGGGCCTCACCGATCTGGATTCGGCTGGCACTAGAATCGAAACGCATTCGCAACGCGATTTGTGCTCGCTCGGTTAGGCGATTAAAGCAATCTCGCAGCGCTTCGACCGCCTCATCACCGGAAAGATCTTTCCCAGCCCACCGATCCCACGATTCATCCAACAACTCAGGTTCGGCGATCGTTTGGACCCTGCCGAGCTTTCGGTGCCGCGAAACCAACAAGTTATAAGCCGTTCGCCGCAAATAACCCGCGGTCGCGCTGTCGTTGTGTTGTACGAAATCGGCTCGTCGAAGGACACGGAGAAACGTTTCTTGCGTCAAATCGTCCGCGGTCGCTTCGTCGCAGCCGAGCATTCGTAAATAACGCCAAACCCCGCGTTGGTGACGCTCGATCAACTCACCCGCATTCAACGGCTCGCCAGCATCAGCCGAATCCCCACCGGATGCGTCCGCATCGCGAGGCAAACCCTCGTCTAACACCGATTCCGTGCGATCCTCCGGTGGTTCGCTCTCTGCCAAATGCTCGGCAGACGAATCCGCCGAAGATTGCGGCGAATTGGGGCCATTCAATGGCGGATCGGTCCCGCCGGCGAATTCGCCGGTCCGGGTAATGGGTTCATCGGACCGGGTCATGGCAACTGGATTGACCCCGGTCGGACTCGAGTGGTGTGCTTCGCCAGTGGAAAGATCATCCACGGATTGTATTACACCACCAAATCGCGGATGACCTTGCCACCGTTGGCAATCTTCATTGGACGACGATTTTTACTCATAAAGGTTGTGTCCAGTTTGATCCCCAGGCCTTCGCAGACCGTCGCCATCAAGTCTTCGCTGGTAAACGGCTCTGATTCTACCGCCGTTCCATCGCTGCTGGTTTCACCGATCGCGAGACCGCCCTTGATCCCGGCACCGCCGACCACGCACGACCAAGATCGAGCCCAGTGATCGCGTCCGGCATTTTGGTTGATCCGAGGTGTTCGACCGAATTCACCCATCCAGATGATTGCGGTGTCCTGCAACATCCCACGCTGCTCGAGGTCTTCGACCAAGGCGCTCATGGCCTTGTCCAGTTGCGGCAACTTGGTGTCCGAAAGGGTCTGGTGCACGTTGTTGTGCAAGTCCCATCCGCCCAAGTCGACTTCGACAAAGGGAACTCCGCCTTCGACCAATCGCCGCGCCAGCAGGCATCCCTGGCCAAACCCGTTCTCGCCGTAACGCTCTTTGGTCTTGTCGTCTTCTTGTTCGACCCGGAACGCGTCCATCTGGGAGCTGGTCATCAGGTTGTACGTTTTGTCGAGCACCTTGCCGTGTTCGATGGCCGGGACGTCGCCCGTCCGTTTCGCAAAACCAGACTCGATCTCTTTCAACGCCATCATGCGTTGGTGCAGACGCGAGTCTTCCAGTTTCATTTCCAGGTTGCGAATGCGACCGGTGCTGGTGACGGAAAATGGCGCCCAAGCCATCCCCAAGAATCCTGGCCCGGCACTCGCGCCACCGATGGAAACGAACGGCGGGATTTCCAAGTCGGGGCGTTGTCCCATCAGCTCATGCGAAATCACCGATCCATAACTGGGGTGTTCGATGTTTGGATTCGGCACAAATCCGGTGTGCATGTAATAGCGTCCGCGACTGTGATCCGCTTCACGCGTCGACATGCTTCGAACGATCGAAAGGTTGTGCATCTGCTTGGCCACCATCGGCAGGTGTTCACAGATCTGCATGTCTCCCGTCGTCGAAATGGGACGGAATGGACCTCCGGTGGGAGCACCCGGTTTGAGGTCCCAGAGATCGATCGTCGGCGGGCCACCACCCATCCACAGCATGATCGCTGACTTTCGATTGCGACGCATCTCGTCAGCGTTGGCGCGGATCGCGCCACCGAACGTCAACGCCGCAGAGAACGCAGCCGACGAGCCGGCCAAATGGTTCATAAAGTGACGCCGGGACATTCCCTGTGGGGTTTTCCAAGTGGAGATCATATTCAGGTTCCCGAAAGGTTGAATGGACGAGTGAAGACGAGCACAAACGCAGAATCAATCAAAGTCGTGGTGGCAACCATGCATCAGTGCTGCATGATGAATTCGTTGCTATTGAGGATCGCCCACCAGACGTCCTGCAGCATTTCAATTTCCTTTCCTTCGCGAGCCCGATAAAGCTCACTTGCGATTCGAACTTCGCGAGACGTCGGGCGGCGTGCCAAACCGGCCATGTACACCCGCGTCAGGCGTTCGCGTGTTGACTTGCCCGACTGCATCACGCGGTCGAGGAAGCTACCGGTTTTCGTACTGGTCGCATTGCGAGTCAGCTCGCCGTTGAACAGCATCAGAGCTTGGGGAATCGAGCCGTCAAAGGTCGTTGCCTCATCGCCCTCGTCCGTTCCGAAGGCCACAACGAACTGGCGAAGCCACTCACGCCGTTTCGATTCCTGTTGTTCGTAGGTTCCCTGCGACGCTCCGCCGGAGGCTGCCACCAGCGATTGATACAGCTGTTCCGCACTCATCTGGCGAAGGTAGAACCGCGAGAACTTGGGCGTCTCACCGATCGATGGATCATCCAAGTCGTTCTTTGACGTGAGTTCCGGCGCCAACGAATAAGGCCGGCTCAGCGTGATCCAGGTGATTAAGTCTTTGGTGTTGTAACTGTTCCCACGAAACGCATCGGCCAATGAATCGAGCAGCTCCGGGTGGGTGGGTGGATTGTGCGGTCCCATGTCGTCGAGGGGACGCGTGAATCCGTGTCCAAGGAACATCGACCAATAGCGATTGACCGCCATGAGGTCCAGTTCCTGACTGTTGAGCATGAGCTCGCCGAGTTCTTTGCGACGGTTCACTTCATCGACAAACCCACTGCGGCTAATCTCCGTCCCGTCGGTGAAAACCGGATACGCCACTCGCGTCAGGCCGTTTCGCATTTCATAAAACACCAAGGCGTCTTCCGGATCGTTTGCTTCTCCGGCGTAGTCTTCACTGACCAACTCGGCGTGCTCAATGTCTCGCGTGCCATCAACGAAGCGGCGTAGGGCTCGCGTTTGACGGAAGAACGAGTTGAACTCCCAGAACTTTTGTTGTTTCCAGTCATTGAACGGGTGATTGTGGCACTGCGTGCATTGCACTTGTTGCCCAAGGAAAACGCGCGAGACGCTGCTTGCCGCCTGGATCATCTTCTCTTGCCGATCGACCTTGCCGACCAAGTAATTCACAGCACCATTGAAACCCGGTGCACCCGGCTTCGTCGCTCCCTCGGCCGTCACCAATTCATAAACCAGTTGATTGTACGGCTTGTCTTTGGCGAATGAGTCCCGGAGGTACTTCATGAGTCCGTCGCGGTTGGTCAAATCGCGTCGATCATTGCCGCCGCCCCGTCCGATCAGAATGTTGCACCAAACCGTTGCCCAGTGATTCGCATACTCTTCGGTGTAACGATCATCATGCAGCAACGTGTCGACCAACCGTGCCCGTTTCTGCTTGTCCCGCTCCTTAAGAAAACTCTCCATCTCGTCGAGCGTCGGCACACGTCCGATCACATCAAGGTAAACCCGTCGGCACCAGGTCGCGTCTTCGGCTTCTCTGGCCGGAGCGATCTCGTAGTCCCGCCAACCCTGCTCGATCGAGCGATTGATCATTTCGATCTGTGGCGGCAGTACAGCTTGCCCCGACGCGTCGCCTGCGACCATCATGGCAATCAGCGTCACAAACGCAGCAACTCGGAGTGGCGTCGAGTGTTTCATCTGCATCATCGGTGGAGGTCGCGAGAACGGGGAAAACGAGTGGAGCAAGGCAGTTCGCCAACCCGAAGGGGCTGGGTTCTCTCTCGCTGAATTAACAACGGCTGAGGCACGTAATGGTACCTGCGAGAATTCCTCGTTTGTCGGCTCTCCCAGCAAATTCCGCTCCAAACGGCGGTTGAACGCCAACTGAGATGGGTTTTCGCGGCCTGGGGACACTTTTGCAGTGGGGCTGGAGGCAGGATTCCGCAGGACCAGACGTGTCCTTCTCGTCGGCATGCTGATGGCGTGAATTGCCAAAACGCCCCAGAACTGGAGTTTTCAGATGATCTTGCCCGTCGAAAACCGATTTTTGCCCTCCGAACCCGCAACCGCGGTTCCCAACTTCCAACCCGCAGAATCCCCCGCGGTGGCTCAAGCCAAAACTGGGTGGCTGATCAGTCGTGAAAGTGACGAACCCGCCCGCCGATTCTTACAGGTCGGCTCGGGAACCTGGGAAACCGCTCGGCGGGCCACTTGGTTTATGACGCGGGAGGACGCTGCGTTCTACGCGGCGGAGCTATCTCAAATGCAAAGCTCCGATTCAAAAATTGTGCGAATGAGCGAAAGAATGGGGGCATTCGCCAATGAATAGATGATTTTCGGCGAAAATTGAGTGAAACTGCGAGAAACTCATCGATTCCGCCTTGATTCGCACGAAGACTTCATTGTTTCTTAATGAAACGGATTGTCGTCACAGTGCTCGTTCTGTGGAGGGGGGGAGGATGGGATTGGATCTCTGGATCGCGACCGTATTTATCACGGCCATCGCCATGTTGGCCTTCCTCGCCGGTCGACAGCTTTCGCAGACCGTTTACCAAACGCGTTCGCTGCTGCTGGCCGAATGCTTGATTTTCAGTCTCGTGTTCGCTTTCGGGCTCTCAAACCGGCTGCTCTGGATCAATGTGATTCCGACGCCCGCCGTGATCTGTTGGTCCAATTGGATGCCGGTCTTCCTGGGTTTGGTCACCGGATTGGCATCGAAGAGTCACGCGATGGGACGCCGAACGCGTCCTCTGATCGTCGGGTCGCTGGCAACCGTTGGCGTCTGCTTTCTGCTGCTTCCTCTCAGCAGGCCCCATCTCTTCCCGATCGAGACGGCTTCGGTTTCGGCTTGGGAAGAAGGCGTTTGCCTTCAGTCCCACGAAGCTAGTTGTGGACCGGCAGCGGTGGCAACGCTGCTCTATCAAGCGGACTTGAGCCATTCATTTGGCAATCAACGCCTCGTTCCGCCCGAAGTGATTCAGCAACGGCTCGCCCATGCCGAGCAACATTTGGCGGCAGCGTGTCTGACCAGTGATAAAGGCACGTCGACCCTTGGGCTCGTTCGTGGACTGCGTTTGGCAACGGCCGGAACCAATCAGGAAGTTCGCGTTGCGGATACGAATCCGACTCGTTGGATCACCAAACAACAACTACCGAATCTGGCCGTGGTCCAGTTTCGTGATTCCCCCAATACCACAAACGATCGTCTGGGAACGGTGCGTCGTTTAATGGGCTCCGGCGGAGAGGCCCACGCCGTGGTGGTGGTCGGTCGCGAATCGTCGGGCCTTTGGAAGATCGGAGATCCTGCCGTGGGTTGGCGTTACTGGACCGAAGAGGAGTTTCGACAGCGGTTTACCGGTGACGCGATCTACCTCTCTCAGCGTTGAACGTTGCCCTAGCGATCTCGGTCACCAGACGCTACGCTGGACGGGTCTAGTCGCACACCGGCGGGCGGGTCACTGGAACCCGATCGCCGGCGTGTGACATGGTTGATTCACTCGAACGATTTTGTTTGTTTCGATCCTTCGTCCTCCAAGCCGTGTGCCGGTAATCGCAACCGATTCCGGCGACGCTTCGTGGACCGCGGTCGCGAGTGATTCGTCGCATGTCTCGCGCCCTCGTTCCATTGATGCCCGAAGATCCTGATCCCTCGACCGGCACGGCTCCTTCTCAACAGGACCCCGTGTCATCAAGTTCCGCTCCCGAAGCAAACGAAGTCGACGAGGCGGACTGCTCTTTGGACGGACCGGATGGCGAAACATCCGAGGAGTTGCCTCGTGAAGTCCAATTGGTGATCTCCCCTCGCAACGACGCAGGGGATCTCGACCATTCCGAGAAGCTCGAACGTTGTCAGCAATTAGTCGACTATCGGTTCAAAGACCTCGACTTATTGCACAACGCGCTGACCCATGCCTCCGGCGCCGCGCATCGCTTGGCAAGTAACGAACGGCTGGAGTTCTTGGGAGACGCCGTCCTCGGTTTCGTGGTGTGTTCCTGGCTCTATGAAGAATACCCGGAGTACAGCGAAGGCGACCTGACAAAGATCAAGTCGGCAGTCGTGAGCCGGCGAACGTGCGGCAAAGTCGCTTGCGAAATCGGCCTGGATCGTTGCTTGATCGTCGGCCGCGGTGTGACCCGGAATCGAAGCTACCCGAGGTCACTGGTCAGTGACGTTTTTGAATCCGTCGTGGCCGCGATTTTTCTCGACGGAGGACACGAGGTCGTTCGTGATCGGCTGAAACGCTGGCTTGTTCGTGAGGTTGAAATCGCCGTCGAGAGCCAAGGCTCGACCAACTACAAGTCAACGCTTCAGCAGCGTGCCCAGCGAGACATCGCGTGCACTCCGGTCTATCGATTGAAAGGCGAGTCGGGTCCGGATCATCGAAAGTCGTTCTTGATCAGCGCCGTGATCGATGGCAAGGAGTTCACGGCGGCTTGGGGAACCAATAAAAAGGAAGCCGAGCAAAAGGCTGCTGCCAACGCACTTGCCGAAATGAACGAAGATCCGTTGCCCTACCCGCTGACAGAAGATTCAGGCGAGACGTGAATCGTAGCGAGTGCTGCGTCTCAATTTAATTTTGGGGTCGCAAAGATAGTTGCTCCGCTCTCCGACTCGGAGAGCCGTGCTACTTAAGAGTTGACGAAGCACTAGCTGATGCACTGCGAGTCGTTCGATGTGACCAGTTGTTGCCCGAGATCGCTGACTTGGAAGGTGGAGATCACGTCGGGTGTCAGGTCGTTTGATTCGACGACACGGTTGGCAAGACGCCGGATGGCATTCTCAAAGATGTTTCGGACCATCCGGCCGTTGCCGAAGTGTTCATCCTTTCCCGCGACCCGTTCACCGAGCAGGTGCAGAAGCGCCTCGCGAAAGGGTTGGCTCACGGTGTAGCAGTTCGCGATCGCCAGACGCTCGTAGATCTGACAGAGTTCCTCGGAGTTGTAGTCCTCGAAGTGGCATTGGCGACTGAAACGCGATGAGAGACCTGGATTGCTTTTCAGCATCAGCTCCATCGGTTGATCGTAACCGGCAAGAATTACAACCAAACGGTGGCGGTCATCTTCCATGCGTTTCAAGAGTGTGCCGACGGCTTCCTGCCCGTAGCTGTCCGCTTGACCTTCAGGTGCCAGAGCATAGGCTTCATCGATAAACAACACCCCATCGAGTGCTTGATCGACCAGTTCATTTGTTTTGGTGGCTGTTTGTCCTTGGTAGTCGGCGACCAAACCGCTTCGATCTGTTTCCACCAAGTGCCCTCGCGTCAGTACGCCAAGGCCGCCGAAGATCTTTCCGATGATTCGGGCGACGGTCGTCTTTCCGGTTCCAGGGTTCCCCGTGAAAACCATGTGAAGCGAGAGCGGCTTGACAGGCATGCCGTGAGCTTCGCGAGCCCTCTGAAGCTTGCAAACGTTGACCAGCGTTTTGACTTCTTCACGCACCCGTTCGATACCAACGAGGTCATCAAGCTCGGCCAAGGCCTGTTGGAGTTGTTGTTCGCATTCTTCGTCCGAGAGCGTCGCCGGTTCTTCTTTCGCGTCCTTTGAGGCATTCGCTTTTGGCTTCGATGTTTTCGTTTCCTGCTCAATCATCTCAATGAGATCCTTGGACAGTTGCCCCGACTCCAGTTCGTTCAGGGAGTCCTGGTTTTCAGCCGTTTCATCCGGGCAGGGTGGCGAGGCCTCGGG
This sequence comes from Planctomycetota bacterium, assembly GCA_039821235.1. Classification (GTDB taxonomy): domain Bacteria; phylum Planctomycetota; class Planctomycetia; order Pirellulales; family Pirellulaceae; genus Stieleria. The sequence continues at coordinate 9,394 of JBCBOO010000115.1, read as the reverse complement.
AAGATGTTGCTCGAGTTGCATGTCCAGCATGCGAAGCTGACTGATGGCTTCCGCCGCCATTCGGCCATCGACTTTGGCGACAATGTTGGCAACACGCAGCAGACACGTTTTCAATTCCAATCGATGCTCGCACGCCTCGGGGTACCAATTGAGAGGTTCGAGCACATGTGACCAGGAATGGGCTTTGGCTTTTTCGGAGAGTTCGCTGAGCTCGGAGACAATCTTGGATGGCCAAACCGACTTTTTGAGCGTGTGTCGCAGTAGCGTTCTCGCAAGTTCGGCTTCGGCGGGAGAAAGGTAGAGATCGCTTTCAACGACTTCGACGAAGACCTTGCCCAGAATGAGCTCGAACCTCGATTCGAGCTGCTCGAGAAACTCGTCCTGGGAAAGGGGGCAGCGTTGCGGGTCGGCCAAGAAGGGATCAATCAGGACGTCGACATAAACTCGTCGGCTGGCATCAATCGCATCAATGAATTGGCTTTCAACCAAGCTATCGACCATCGTGTATTTCCCGGCGCTCTTTCATGGAACTGGACGCAAAACTGTGCGTCCGGCGAATCACGCGGTCAAACGATCCCCGCCGCGCCCGGTGGGATAGCGACGCGGGTTCCATGCCGGCAGTCTAGCTGTAGCGGTCGTAGGGGCAGGATCAACGCAGTCGCCAGCGAACGCTGCTGCGAAGGCCGTCGTCTTCGAATTGCATGTTCAGCTTGAGTGAGTCAATGCGGCTGAACAGGCCAAACGGTCGCGACGGATCAAACGCGGGCTGTTTCTGCCGCAGTGGTTCCCCGTACTGCTCACTGATCAGACGATTGTCGGCCCAAATCCAGCGATCACCCGGCAGCTCGGTGGGGTAGAAGCCAAATAACTTTCGATGTTGCTCTGCCGCTTCCGGTACGGAGTCCGCACCACACAGCATCAGCGGATAGAGGCGTCCCATACCCGACAGGGTCGCGCGTCGATTCCCATCCGAAGCGGCGGCGAAGAGACCCGGCAGTTGTTTTTCACATGCGCCCGGATTCGCCTGTAACACCGCAGCATTCAGTGGTGCCTCCGACAAGCTAACGACTCGGTCGTCGCTGGACCAAGGGATGTTGCGAATGACCATGTACTTGTCGACCACTTCGATACCGTAACGCAACTTCACGACACCAAAGACATTCATGTTCCAGACCCATTCGTCGTTGTCCTCCACTTGATAGAACGACGTTGCAAATCCACTCGATCGCCGGGCGGTTCCTGCACCCGAAAGCGCAGCTTGGCGGAGGTATTGAGCCGTCCTTTCGGGCGACCGCGTTTCCACCATGATGCTGCAGGGCCGTGTCAGCATGGAAAGGGCGACGGGAAGCATCATCATCTGGTTGCCACCGCCACGCATCAAATCACCGCCGAATGAACCGAACAGATCGCCGCTGCCCATCGCAATGATTGGATCATCGTCGAAGATGGCGACATGCACCGAAGGGCCGAAGTCATCCATCATCGCGGGACTCGCGCCCGAGTAACGTTCGAAGAAGTTCGAGAAGTTTCCGGCCAGCATGCGCCACGCGTCTTCCCGGAGATTCGCGGAAAACTGCAAGACGGGCGCAGGTTCGACGACGGGGACGAGCAGCGGTGTTTGATCGTCCTGGTGCGCCATGATTTCGCGCAAGCCGTTGTAAATGGAATTGTCAATCAAGGGCAGAATGAACGTCGACAATTCCAATTCGCGATCACCGACGTCATTCAAGCGAATCGCGATCGGATCGAAGAACCTTCGCCAGTAACGAGAGTAGTTGTCTCGATAAGCGTCATAGGCTTCGGCCTCCGCAGGCGTCACTTTTTGGAGTGGGACTTCAGGCAGTGAATGCATGCGTTCCAGGGAACCATAACGTCCACTGCTGACCGCGCCTATTTCGTTGATTTCCAACCCCTCTCGATTCCAGTGCTTTGGATGATAGTCTTCGTCTTCGAGCTGAGACGGGGGAGCTTCGAGCGAAATTCCATTCAGCCGAGCCATGAGGTGCCGCGCAGTGAACGCTTCCATGCGTGCTTTTTCCAGAACACGTCGGCGTTGGCCAATTTTGACCGCTGGGCTGGTCAATCGGCGAATAAAAGGATCGGAAAGGTAAGCGTAAAGCCGGGTCTTTTCACTCACATCCAGCTTCGTCAGCATGTAGCGAAACTCAGTGCTCTCACCCAGGCTGCCGATGCCGTCTTCCTCTTCAAGCCGAAGTGATTTTTCGAGCTCACCACGACCCGTGCTGGCGAAAAGCAACTCACCACGCAGCGCGAAGTAGGCGGGTGATCCTGAGGGTGTCGGAATTTCGATGACCGCTCCGGACTCCAGTCCCACGCCTCCCAGCATGCTAAACAACTTGCCGAGCAACTCGGGTTGCCGGAGTTTGGCGATGACCGTCACGTCTGTTCCGTCAATGAAGAACAGGTCAGGTGCAAAGACAGCAAGTTCGCTGGTCATCCCCGAGGTCAGTACTGTATCGATCCAATCGCGAGACATCCCCAACCGCGAAAGGTAGCGACTCTCCAGGTTGTACTTCAAGCAGTTACCCGTGAGCGCGGTACCCAAATTGGCGATGAAGGGTGCTCCGGTATCGAATAGCGCCGGAAGCGTTTCTGGTTTGCCGACGTAAACGAAAAAACGATCGGCCGGGACGTACCGAGCCAGTTCGAGTTCGCCACCGGGCCGGTCTCCAAGCATCTCTTCAAACGGATGTGAGGTGACTTCCACGCCCTTGATGGTGTCCACCTCAACGGTTGCGTCATCGTCACCTTTACGAACGATGAGGTCTTGCAGCTGCAGCGTTTCTTCGATTGCCGCACGACCTCCTAATACCGAGAACATCGACAATTGACTGCGCCGGTTCGCCCGGCCCGCAGGCACACCGGAGTTCTCCCAGGCATTTAGTACGCCACCACCACCCGCTTTCAGATAGGGCAGGTAGGCAAATTTCCTCGCCCGTTCAATCGGCTCCTGGACGGATTTCCACTCGACCGATGGCTCCTCCGGCGTCGCCAAGTGGATGGTCTGAGTTTCATCGAGGACCTGATTGTAAGCTGTGAGTGAAAGGGACTTCGCGAGTGGTTTCGCACTGATCAACACCAACTGGTATTCCATTTCCGGCGACGGGGCTGTGTCCGAAGAGTAACCCCTGGGCGTGATCGGTTTCACTTCAGCCTGTTGATCTCGCAATAAGTCCTCGTCGATCTCGACGCGTTCACAGTTGCCGTCGGTAAAGAGCACCCAGTGTTTTCCATCATTGACAAAGGGGCGGAGCTGAAATGCGAGCACCGTTCGGTCTGCGGTCGGGACAAATCGCCGCTGTGATGTTTCCGGTGTCGCGGAATCCGGATCGATCGCCGCAAACTTGAAAGGAACGTTTGGAACCAAGTGGATGAAGGGACCTTGATCCGAATCATCAAACTGGTCTCGCAATTCGCGAATGCGATAGTTGCTGCTTCCCCACTGGGAGGCCTCTGGGCTGTCCTCATAAAGTTGATCGATGGTCGCAGGCCCGAGCCCGCCATTGTTCTGAGCGAATCTTCGACACAGTTCGTACCCGCTCCGAACTCGCCATCGTTCGCTATTTGTTTGCCGCTCCTCAAGGGCCGCATACATCCTGCTTCCGAGCCGTCTGAGTTGCATTGACTCCCGAGGCTGCAGGTACACCTCCCGGAGTGTCTCTTGTTGGTCCGTCTTCTGAAGCATCCAAAGTCCATCGGCCGACAACTTGACGGTGCCCACATAAGCGTGCAGGGGAGCCGTCCCCATCAGGGCGTGCTGGCAGTTTTCCACCTCGTTTTCGGCGGATGCCGATGGGCGCGCGAATAGGAGTAGCGTTGTCCCCAGGAGGACTCTGGCACCGAGATTCGCTGTGAAGCGTAAGTTTGGAATCGGCATAGGAATGGCAAGGTTGGCGTGCGAAACGGAAGACTAATGCTGCGTCCAGATTTAACGTTGGGGTTGCGTCTAACGAGCGGAAAAGGGGTTAGACACTTCAGAGCCCCTGCGAAAACGATTGAATGCGCGAGCTTTGCAGTTTTTTTGAAATTCGATCCGCACTCATCGCGAGGCAGGAGGTGGAGACGACTTTCTTGTTCGATTTGCCTTGAAATGTTCGTTAGCCCGCGGCTGAAAAAGTGCTCGCGAGATCCATTTGAAGTCACGTATTGGGTAACTTAGGGGGGCGTAGGTGGTGGATGGCGAACTTCACCCGATGGGCCCGGCTATGACACGAGTTTGCACAGGATGACAAACAACACGATTCACTCGATCAATGGACACCCCGACGAAGGCGATTCGTCTTCGGAACGAGTCCTTGTTCAACCGCTCGAGACGCCCCAATTCAAGACGAAAGTGGGTGATACCGGTGGGCAACAGGACGACGGGACCTGCGAAATTGAGGATAGCGAGCAACTGAGCGAAGTCTTTGGTTTCAATGTTGCCTCATCCGACGACTCGTTATTCAGTGACAATCCGACTCAGGTTGGCGACTACACCATTGTTCACCGCCTTGGTGAAGGCGGGTTCGGATTCGTCTTTCTTGCCGAACACCCGCGTCTTGCGATTCAGGTCGCGCTCAAGATCGCTCGACCCAGCCGATTTAAAGGCCGTAAAGAAGCGAAGCGGTTTGTCGAGGAAGCTCAAATGGCTGCCTCGCTCAACCACCCCGGTATCGTGACCGTGCACGACGTCAACTTCATCGACGGTGTCTTCTACATCGTGCAGGAGTATTTGCCTGGTGGTACGCTTGCCGACAGACTGGAACACCAGCAGGGCTTGGAACCAGAGCAGATTGGCAACTACCTGATCCCGGCCGCCGAGGCGCTTGCCGCAGCACATCGCGAGGGGATTTATCACCGCGATATCAAGCCGGCAAACGTTCTCTTTGACAAGAACGATCATCCGATCATTGTCGATTTCGGATTGGCGATGCGGCACAAGTCGCGCCATCGCAGCGAAGGGGTGCGGGTGGGCACACCGCAATACATGTCGCCCGAACAAGTGCGCGGGGAAGCAAACCGGACGGACGGTCGGACCGATGTTTGGGCTCTTGGTGTCATTCTCTACCAAATGCTAACGGGCAAGCGTCCCTTCGGCGGCAAGAACCGAGACGATATCTACGAGCGGGTGGTTCTCCACGATCCGTTGCCTCCCCGGCAATTGCGGCCGAGCGTCCCGCTTTCGCTCCAACGGATCTGCCTGAAGTGCTTGGAGAAGCTTGCCAACGACCGTTATGAGTCCGCGAGCGATCTGGCTCGCGACCTCAAAGAGAGCATCGCGTTACTCGATCAGCCCGATCAAAGACGCCCGGAAGAAGGTCCATCAGCACTATCGGTTGACCAACAGCATTCCGAATCCGTTCCCACCGTCGTCCCCAAGTTCCTTCGACCCTACGACCGACACGATCGAGAGTCATTCCTCCGTTTGTTGCCGGGGCCCTTTGACATTCATGGCTTGCCGAAGTCCATCCGGTTTTGGAAACAATGGATGGAGTCAACGACGGCATCGCCATCGGCAGCCACCGGGTTTTTGTATGGGCCGAGCGGAAGTGGAAAGTCATCGCTATTGCGAGCCGGATTATTGCCGCGGGTTGAAAAAGGTGCCCGCGTCGTTTTGGTGGAAGCAACGCGAGAACAGACCGAACAGGACATCACGACAGAGCTGCGCAGGATCCATCGCGATATGCCGGAGCTAGACTCGTTGGCTTCCAGCATCGCTTGGCTACGCGAATCCTCCGATCCGCTCCGTCCGACCACCGTCATCGTGCTCGATCAATTCGAACAGTGGTTGCACGGCAACGAGTTTGAAATGGCATCGCCAGGGGCGGTGGATCTCGAGCTGGTGGGCGCGATGCGTCATTCGGATGGGCAAGCGGTCAAGTTCCTGCTGGTCGTTCGGGATGATTTCTCGATGGCACTGAATCGTCTCTGCCGTTTGATCGAAGTTCGCTTGGTCGAGGGCGAGAACTTTGAGACCATCGACCGCTTTGACCTGCGTCACTCGCGGGAGGTCTTGATCGAACTGGGACGCGGCTACGGCGCCCTGCCCATGTCCGATGAAGAACTGACACCCAAGCACAATCGTTTCTTCGATGAGGCACTGCGGATGCTCAGCGAAGGCGGACGTGTTGTCTCGGTTAGGCTCTCGCTCTTCGCCCACATTGTGCGTGACAAGGAGTGGACCGAAAGCACGCTTCGCGAGATGGGAGGCGCAGAAGGCATCGGGCTGGAGTTTCTGGATGAGACCTTTGTGCGTTCGGGCGGGAATCCGAAATTTCGCTTGCTGGCAACACCGGCGATTCGAGTTCTCTCGGCTCTCTTGCCGGAGGCCAGTGATGAGACGGCACGCATCAAAGGACGTCGCCGATCTCGCGATGAATTGCGAGGGTTGGCCGGTGTTTCCGATGAAATTTTCGAAGAGATCATTGAAACCCTGGACCGTGAACTGGGACTGATCACACCGACCGATGCCATTGACGTGATGCTGTCCAATCAGGAGTCCGAGTGGTCTTCAATCATGGGATCGGATACCCAGCCGATCAGCCGTTCGATCTCGGTAAGGGAGAGGCTTTCTGGCGAATCAAACGTCACAACGCCAAAGGATTCAGTCGTCGGTGCTGACACTCCAGAGGGCACCGAAACATCGACGGAGTTTTCATACACGACCGACGTCGCGCCACAGTTCTATCAACTCACGCACGACTTCTTGGTGCCGACGCTGGAACGGTGGCTCACCCGACAGAAAACGTCGACGCGTCGGGGCCGTTGGCAACTGCGTTTGGAACAGGCATCCGAACTCCATCAGCGAAAACCGTCTCGAAAGCGGCTTCCCAGTGTTTGGGAACACGCGCAGTATCGATGTTGGACTAACGCGCGAGATCGCACGCCAGTTCAAAAGCAGTTTCTTAAGCTCGCACTGAAGAATCACTTGGCCCAGACCGCTGCGGCCGGCATTTTAATCTTCGTTGTTTTGCTGCTCGCGTATCGCTTCACACGCGACGAGCGAATGACCAAATTGGCGGAACTTTGGGAGGCATCCTCCCCGGAAGTTTGGAGCCAATTGGTCGCCGATACTGAATCGGCAGGCGCGGCTGCGATCGGTCCCATCGTCTCAAAATGGCAAGCCGTCGCTGAGAAGGAACAGTCACCTTCGCAGCTCTCCTTGGCCTACGCCGCTTCGCCCCACTCCGAATCAGCCGAAGCGTTTTTGCGCAGCAGCCTCGAACAAGTCAGTCCACAGCTCGTGCCACCACTGGTCTCGCGTCTCGCCATTAACCAAGAAGACTTCCTGCCTCGCGTTGAAGCAGCGGCTGATCGCGGAGATGCCAGTCGGTTGGTGCGTTGGTCTGCAATCGGGATCCAAGCCGATCCGGATAATCTTGGTTGGCTGCTGACGAAAGCCAGCGATGAAAGCTCGCTTTCGATCGGTGACGAACTCATCACGTCCGTCACCGCATTGCCAACCGTGCAATGCGAAGCTTGGGGGCAAGCGATGCAACCCGCTTGGGAAGCTCTCTGGCCTGCCATTGAGAGTTCGCTCGGTCGAAGTCGGGCGGAAAGTGACACCAGTTCCACCGAGTCGCCGCATCGGTGGCCAGACCTGCAGCGTGCGAATCTTGCCAGCATTGCCATGCAGTACTCTGCTGCGACCCCAAAACGCTTGATCAACCTTGTTGGCTGGGCGGACAATGTGAACCGCGAAGTTCTGTTTGATGAACTGATCGCGAGGTTCCCAAAGAACGAGTTAGTCAAGGAAGCATCTTCCGCGTTCGTGAAGTCGTTCTTGGAGGCTTCACCCGTCTGGAGTTTGAAAGGTGTTTCGATTGACACGGAGACTCGTCGTTCTCCCATTCGCGCGGAAACCGCCAAGGTCTTTCGCGAGTCCGGTGGAGCTGTCAACGAGTCGGGTGGCTGGGTGTTGAACGCTGATTGGGAAGAACTCGATTCAATCTGCAAACTTGCGGAGTCGGCCAATTTAGGCCTCGAAAGCCTGCGTCCGTACCGGAATGGAAACGGTCTGAGGTTCGCTGCAACATGGAGCCGAAACTTTGTACCGTGGACGGTCGCGGAGTCGCCTTACGATTCCGTCGATGACCTATTGGAGGCTCAGGATCGTCAGCGATCCGGTGGTTACCGCTTGATTGACTTTTCGCGTCTGGATCAAGCAGGAGACGAGAAATGGTACGGACTGTGGATCAAGTCTGCTGGTTTTGATTCCGTCCTGACCGCGAGCAATGCGTCTGAAGAATCCGATCGCGAACTGCCTGAAAATGGGCAGCTATTTCGTTACCAAGCTTGGTCCGATAGCGAGCAAAACCCGCAGGGAGCAACACTTTATCGAATCCAAGATTCCGAAAGTGAACTCTTCGGGACCTCAAGGCTTGAGGTGCGAGATTCGAGATTGATAGGCAACCTCTTTCCAGGACGGCTCTTGTCGGATTTTCGAGCGACTTTGGCAGATGATCGTAAGCCAAACAGACAATGGTTAAACGTGACTCTACCCCAGTACCGCAGAAGTCTTAACAGTGCGGTCCGTGCTGGAAGAAGTAGTGAGCGGATCTATCGAATGCGGGTCTCGAGGATGGAATCCTGGGATGGAAACACAGAAACTGCCGTCCTGGTCGCGAATAATTGGCTCGAAAAGAACCCGGAGGATGTGGACCTGCTTTTTTTGCGTGGGATGGCTTTCGCCGACGGTGGCATATTGGACCAGGCCGCCGATGCGCGTGATCGCTTGGCCAAAGTGGTCGATCCAGACAGCTTTTGGCTTCGTTCACTTGCACTGAGAATCGCGACGCTCACCAAGGATGATGCGACCGTGCAGTCGTTGGTCGATTCGGAATCCGAGGTTGCGATGGATGGATTCGATGCCTACCAACGCGGTTGTTGGTATGCCATGCAAGCCGAGTGGTATCGCGATCGCGACCAAGTGGCCTATGACCGGGCCTGCGAAAACGCCGTCCAAGAAATTTCCGCCGGCGACTCAACCGTGTTTCTGTCTTACATTCGAGCCGATAAAAAATGGAACGCCGTTCGCGCCAGCAGCCGTTACGCCGCGTGGATCACGAGCGATGGAGGAGATCGGTATTGGACGGCGCTGCATACTCGCGATCCACGTTGGGAAACCAAGCTGGTACGCACCAGTCGACCGGAGGCGTTTTTTCAGCAGGCCGCGTCACTCGAGGAGCAGGGGTTCTTTCCCCTGGTCGTTGATGTCGATCCGGCGACCGAGAGCTTTTCTCCCTTATGCTGTGGCGTCTTTTGCAAACCAAGGCTCGCCCCGGGTTGGTGGCATTCTACGTCCATCAACAGTTGTCTCTTGATGGCACGACTCGGAAACGACGACGCGTTTCTTGATGTGTTGTCGGGCAGGAAAGGCCCTGAGCTGAGGATG
>JBCBOO010000114.1:0-19063 GCA_039821235.1 Planctomycetota bacterium | reverse complement strand
TGACTTTGCGGCAGTGCTATGAAAGCTACCTGCTTCCAAGCCTCGAGGGGCGAAGGGCAAACAAAACCACGTCGGCCGGATTCTCCGGATGATCTGGTTCACCGGTGTGGACGCGGAGTTCCATTGGTCGATAGCCTCGATATTGCCGTTCGCCGCCCTCACAAAGGATTGAGCCATGCGAACACACTCGCACGACATCGTTAAAGCGGTTTTGGAAGCTATCGACACGGCCGATGGCACCGGGCAACTCGACGTCGATCACATCGGTGTCGACCCCGAGACCGTGCAATCGCACCTCGACTTGCTCTACGAGGCCGGCATGGCCTTGGCGACTGACGACGCCCCGTTCGTCGAGCTGACCGAAGTCGGCATGGAGTTGCTTCTGCACTCCCGACGTGAGGCTGATTGGCGGGACGCTTGCAGGCGGAACCCGATGCAGAGCAACGTGACGGTTCTCCAGTCGCTGGTCATGAAATTGCGACGGGATGCTGCCGCGTGCACACCAGCCGGCTAACACGCCGACCAGAATCATCGCGGCCGATCCCAGGCCGCGAAGCAGGTCACCCGGCCGCGAGGCTTGGTCGACGGCTCGGCAGCGATCGTCGACCTTGCGGATGCCGTGGCTGATCTCGTCGGTCTTCGGTGCCGTCACCGTGACTTTGACGTTGTAGCCACGCTTGACCCAAAATTCGGCCCTCGGCGTGACGATGCAGTCCCCAGCGTGCAGGGTCCGCGTCAGACTCCCCAACTCCATGCCAACTCCCTCCGCGCAAAAAGTTGCACCGGTGTGATCCGCGGGCAAGCAGTCACACCGGTGCTACCGGAGGTCATTTAGATTTTGGGCACGCCTCCGGGCGAACCAATCACGCCAAGTGATCAGCCGTCACGAAGGTAGGCACATATGTGCCGCCTTGCAATAGGGAGCTATGAAATTTTAGTCCTTGTCGACCCAGACGCCGTAAAGGTCATTCGCACCACCGATTCGGTTGCCGCTGAGGTCTTCGAACCGCATTCGGGGCACACCATCCCTGCCAGTCACGGCGACCCATGAGCGGGCAATGCGTTGTGCGTCTTGAAGACGAATCTGGTAAACGCGACCATGCCAAGCGTCGGTCACCTGCACGACGAGCGTCTCGTCGTCCATCTTAACGCCGTTGACGAGCCCCGAAACGCGACGGTCTTCGCCGAGCTTTTCTTTGATCCGATCGAATGCGATCTTTCGCAATTCGACGGACCTGGCGGCTTCGATCTCCGCTTCCAGCCTCGCCATTTCGGCGGCTTCGTCCATCGCTTGGCCCGCGACTTGCCCGTCCTGCGGAACAACGTCCGGGGCTGGATCTTCGCCGGGATCTTGAAGGGCACCAATCAGCAGAATTACGGCGATGACGCCGAGCGGTGCTGCTATTTTCCAGTTCATGAACTGCCCGGTGGTGTAGAGGCAAGGCCGCTTAAACCGGCTCGCTGACCCGCTTGCCCTTGCGCAGAATTTCGAAGGTCGTCGTCCCGAGCGCCTCAGCGATAGCGTCGGTTGTCATGAGAGTGCAGCTCGCTGACTTGTTGTTCAGGAGCTGGCGAATAGCCCGAAGCGAGACGCCGCTTTGCTCGGAAAGCCATCGTTTCGTGACGGATTTCCTCTGCATCATTTCGTTCACGCCAGCGACAAACAATTTAGTCGTTCCCGCTGACTCGGAGACGTGCGTCATTTCCATACCCCAAGGGTAGCAGGAAGTTAGGAGAAAAAAACCTTCGAGTCGATTTGCAAATCGAATCGAGAGAACTAATCTCGGACGCGGCAATAATGTGCCGCGTAAGTACCGAAGGAGGGACTCGAACCCTCACTCCCTTGCGGGAACTGGATTTTGAATCCAGCGCGTCTGCCAATTCCGCCACTTCGGCTTGTGGTTTGGCCCCAAAGTATCTGTCACCGCGGACGTTTCTGCAAGACGGTCCGGGCTAAATCCAGAGCTTCATTCGGCCGTCGAGCATCCCCGGCAACGCTCGCTGGACCATCGTCTCCACCTGGCGATCGTAGTAACGCGTGCTCAGGTGGCCCGCGATCACCAACTCGTTCTCGAATCGGTCGGCTCGCTTGCGATAATCGTCCACGTGCATGTGACCGTGCTTGTGGATCTTTTCCTTGCGATGCTCCGGCGCGATAAACGTCAATTCGGAGACCAGCACCTTTGCCTGATAGAACTCAGGATTATTGTCAAGTCCCGGCGGTGAGGTGTCTCCCGTGTACGCAAAGATCGGAATCCGAAGTTCATCGGTGATCTCGGTTCCCGCCAACTTGAGGTCCCGGATCTCCGGTCCCGACAACGACGTGAACTCGGGCTTCAACTTCTGTCGACGATGATAAATCACGTATCCGAGCGATGTGATCGTGTGCCGTGTCGGAACCGCCGTCACCAAGTACTCGCGGCCACATTCGATTTCGTCTCCGGCATGGAGTCCGACCAACTCGCAGGGCATCGGGCCACGATCCAAACGCCGAAACGTTTGCAGCATGTTCCAGGCTTCATCGACCGCGGAATCGGGCAAGTAGATCACCGGTGGATCCATCTTCATCATCCGTCGCCTTGAAACGTACGAAGGCAGCGATGCAATGTGATCCAGGTGCGCGTGTGAAATGAAGAGCGTCGGCGTGCCCATGAAGTCCCATGGCTGAGCCCCGACATCAAAGAGCAACTTGAGCTCATTGACCCGCCAGCACGTTTGCACGGCCGCGCGTGAATAGCCTTCGATCGTCAGCCCGTCGTGATGGTGCTGCAGGAGAGGAATGTTGTCGACCATCGTCGGTGCTGAACTCGGAAGCAAACGGTTGGGTGGGGAGTGGCGAGATGGGGAGTGGGGAGCCGATTAACGCGGCTCATCGGCCACAAATTGGAGCTTGCCATTCCGGGCGCCGATCTTCAACGAAGCCTGCGTCGCAATCAAGCGGACGAGTTCCCAAAGTGTTTGATCGACCGCTTCGAAGGAGACGCGTTGATCGAACTGGGGGTTCGCGTCGGGCGAGAATTCGCACTCCAGGTTGAGCTGCGACGCGAGCGCTTTGAGCACCTTACGGGCAGGCTGGTTTTGTACCGTCAGCGTGAACGTGCGGCTGTCGTTTCGAAGCGTTCGTAATGCAGCATCACCTTTGCTATCAAGACCTGACTGTGACGCTCCCGCCATAGACTGCGCAGTGTTTGCCACTCGCGTCAAAAGTGTCTCGCAGAGCTGGATGTGATTCTCCGCCGGGGCGCTGACCTGTACAAGCTTGCCGACACGCCGAGCTTGAACCGAAGGATTGTTGGCAGACCGTTTCACGATCTCAATGACATCGGCGAATTGATAGCTCCTGGTGAAACGAAATTTTCCGGCGGACGCTCGGGAGAGGTTTGGATCCAAAAACTGTCCATCGATCAATTGGATCGCCAGATCCGGATGAATGCGATGCAGGTGAGCTTCCGGCCACAGGTCATGGGGCAGGAGCACTTCTTCGAACCGGTCGGGCGGAAGCGGTCCGTTCTTCGAGGCCGCTGCAAGCACGGCTCTGCGGGCATCCATCGGTGTACTGAGACGCCGCCAGTGCACATCGACCACATCCATCGTTTCCGAATAAGACTCTCTGGAAGAAGTTTCCGCCCGCTCGAGGAACTGTTTTTCCAGCATCATCGAAACCCATGTCGGCCGGCCGATCAGCACGCAATTCCCGACGGGATAGCAAACGCAGTTTGCCTGGCGTGCGATTTTGACCAACGAGGCGTATCGTGTTGGGCCGAGTGCACCCGGAGAGACTGGGGTGTCTGGGTCGACTTTGCGGTCCAGCCACGCGTTGAGCGGCACCGACGAGTCTTCGCCGCTGGCGGCGACCATTTGAATCGCTTTGCGCAGCTCGGTGCCATCAACTAAACCGGAATGTGGCTGGAGGAGCCTTAAGACGAGAGGGTCAGTTTTGCGGAGCGCGTTTGATTTGGGGTCCGCAGCTGGGACGGCAGTTACTCCGATCAGAATCGCGACGATCTGCACAACGAGGACGAGGAAACGCTTGAAAGCGAATCGCCGTGACGCGGCGGGTCGCCGGCTTGTTGTGGAGTGATACACGTCGAACTAGACTCGGACGGGTCGATGGTCGGGATTTCGCTGAGCCCCGCGGTTGCCTGCTGAAGCGTGCTGCCTAGTATACGTGCTGCACCAAACGTGCCGCCCGGTCGGCTCTGGAAAAACACGAGCCCGTTCATCGCGGACAACTTGATCTGCACCCTGACCCATCTCGAGCGACGGAAGCGACTGTGACCTCACCCCTCGTGCGAACGCCTCGACTTGCGACGGCCTACCGTCGGCTGCTCAACAGCTCCGACGCTCCCCGCTATGCCGCCGAAGTCGATGAGCATTACTCGCCCAATACATTGGAAACGTTGCTGCACCGAGGTGACGTGGAGATGCGACGTGCCGCGGCGATGGCGCTCGGTTTGCTGGGAACACGTCAATCCATTGAGGCACTCGGCCGTTCGCTCTCGGATGTGGATCGTGGTGTCCGCCTGGTCGCCGACGATTCCTTTCGCGGATTGTTGCTCCGAGATGGCTCGCCCTGCCATCACCAACAGCTTTTGAAGGTGATGCATTTAACAGACGGTGGCGAGTTCGCCGCCGCGCTTGCACCCTCAATGATCTTGGTCGAGCAGTCGCCCATGTATGCCGAGGCGCACTTTCAACTCGCGTCGTGTTGGCACGGTTTGGACAATCACGAAAAGGCGGCGAAGTCCTACATAGGATGCTTGTGGCGTTGCCGTTATCACTACACCGCCTGGCAGGGTTTGGCGCGGTGCCAAGTCGTCTTGGGTGACTATCACCAGGCGGTCAAATCATTACAGCGATGCCTGGACATTGTGCCCGACTTGGAGGCGGCTCGGGTTCAGCTACGTTCCTTGCGTCGCCGGATGCGCCGCAGTGACGTTTAGAGTCTGATGAGTGGGAACTACAACGATTGGTTCGTGGCAACCGTTGCCTTCCTGATCGCGGTCGGTGCGGGGGTTGTGTCGGCGAGTTCTTGGGAGACGCCGTATCAACTTCGTAGCGTCAAAGCGATTGTGGATCGCTATGGCATGTCCGCGGGGCGAGCCTTCTGGGTGGTCATCGCGATCACGTCTTTGGCATCCGGAGCGATGATCGCCAGCGGTATCCGGCCGGGTTACGCGCAGCCGAAAAAGAGCGACATGGAGATCGCGCGGTAGCGTTCAAAAGACGCGAATGAGTTCGACCATGAAATGCAAGTCGGAGTTTGGTGGAACGGAAGGCCTTCGCCCCGCTTTGCCGTAGGCCAACTCGGCGGGGATCTTTAGCTCGATCATTCCACCTTCGCCGATCAACTGCATTCCCTCTCGCCAACCAGCGACGACTTCGCTCAGACGAAAGATCGCCGGCTTGCCGCGCGAGTAACTGCTATCAAAAACAGTGCCGTCACTCAGCTTGCCTTCGTAGTGAACTTTGACGTTCGTGGAGGCGCCGGGTTTCTTGCCATCCGACTTGCGCAGGATTCGATACTGCAGTCCCGATTCCGTCTTTGTGAATTCCGTGGGCGCGTCTGAGTCCACGGCACCGTAGGGACTGGGCAGACAACCGCCGGCAGAGACAAGCAGGGCGATCCACAACAAACACGGACGGGCGGAGCGGGACATCAGATAAATCGATCGATTGGAGTCGGATGGTCGAACAGAAACAGGGTGAAGATCAATAGGTCTTCAGGCGAATGTTCTTGAACTCAGTCCACATCGGTTTGCCGGCGTGCAGCTGCAAACCCAAGGAACCCTTTGCGAATGACTTTTCGGGATGGTTGTCGGTGAAGTCCAACACGAGCCGTCCATTGAGATAGTGTTGAATGTGATTGCCTTTCGCGATAATCACAACATCATTCCAGTCGTCGACCTTCATCAGTTCCTTGAACTCGGCAGCCGTGATCAGCTTGCCATCCAGGACCTTCTTTCCGTCTGCGTTCCAAACCGCTTTCTCGCCGACCAGACAAATTCGGCCGCGAGTCCCTTTTTCGTCGTAGATGAAACTGGGCACGTTCGGGAAGTTCTCTTCGTTGCGGATCTCATGCTGGTAGCCTCGCAGCACCCACTCGTTGGTCGCTTTCTTGCCGGTCGTTACGCGTGCGGATCGGTACTGGATCCCGGAGTTGTTGGTCGCGTTGCAGCGAAAGGAGAGTCGAAGTTCAAAATCGGCAATCTCATCCTTCCAGATCAGGAAGGTGTTGCCGCGGGTGGAGTTTTCGGGAGTCGTTTCGCCGTGAATCACGCCGTCGCGAATCGACCAAAGACGAGGATCTCCGTCCCACCCTTCGAGTGTTTTTCCGTCAAACAGAGTGACCATTCCGTCTGGCTCCGCTGGAGCCGGAACCGGGTTGTCGGCCGAAGCGGTTGGGAGACAGGCGGTCGGGAGACTGAGCACAGCGAACATCAGGACAGGAAGCAAACGCATCATGGTTTTTCAGATCGGTGGGGAGCGAATGGGGAGGAATCACAGCGGTGGACCCGAGGGTCTCCGTTCCGCTGTTTCCACAGTATGACTCGCCGCCGGGCAAACTGCCAACTTGCCCGAGTGGCCGCGGGAGTCGAAATCGATACAATTGCGGGGTCAAAATTCAGCGAACCGATGTCTCGTTGCCCGACACCGCAACGAGCACCTTTTGGGAAAACCAACATGAGCAGCGACCCTTCCGTCACGGGTATCGTTCATCTGATCGAAGAAACCAAAACCTACGGCAGCAAAGGCTTTCGGAAACGGCTGGTGGTGCTGGAGCAGGACAAAGGCAGTTTCACCAATTTTGTCCCCGTCGAGTTCACCCGCGACTCGTGCGATTCCGTCGACGAGTTAAACGAAGGAGACGAGGTGGAAATCACGTACCGACTTAACGGGCGACGTTGGCAAAAAGATGCCAACAGCGAAGTGCGTTTCTTCGTCAACGTGGAAGCGACTTCGTTCCGAATCACCGGCAACGGGAACCCCGCCGACGCGATGAGCGAACGGGTGACCGATCCGAACACGGCGTTCGACGAAGCCAGCGAAGAAGACGCGCCGTTCTAGGTGGAGCTCGCTTTCGAGCGAAGCTGTCTCTAGGTGACGGTAGATCAATCACCGTCGCTTTATGGCCCTCCCTTGAGATTTCTTCCAGCGATTTGAGCGGAAAAGGGGTCAGGTACCGAAAAACAATTGGCCCGATGGGTGCTCCGCATTTTCGGTACCTGACCCCTTTTCCGCGGCTGACCCCTTTTCCGCGGCACCCCAAAAACAAGAGTGGACGAAGCACCTGCTAGATCGCGTCCGTGCCTTGCTCGCCGGTGCGGATGCGAATGCAGTCATCCATCGGCAGGACAAAGATCTTTCCATCGCCGATTTCGCCACTTTCTCCGCTTCGGCCTCCCGCCAGGATGGCTTCAATAGTGGGCTGGACGAATTCTTCGTTGACGGCGATTTGCAGTTGAACCTTCCGGAGCAAGTTCACGCTGAACTCCGTTCCACGGTAGGTTCCGGTCTGGCCTTTCTGGCGTCCGAAACCCTGGCAGTCGAGAACGGTGAGACGATAGACGTCGACCTTCGTCAGCGCTTCCTTCACGGCGTCCAGCTTGGTGGGTTGAATAATCGCGATGATGAGTTTCACTTCGTTCGACCCCTGACCGTCATGATGCTGAAGCAAATCGGGAAGTTATTTCCGAGCGGGGCGGCTTCGCGGTCCCACGCAACTGCGAGTTAGCGTATCAGCCGCCGAAGCGCAGGGAAACACGAGCCAAAAAAACAAAGCCGGCCATCGCTGGAAGGCGATGAACCGGCTTTGCGTCGCGCAGTATTTCAAAAAGTGATCCTTGAGAAAGCCCTAACTCGGACGAGTGAGGCGGACACTCATCCGAGCAGGGCAGCTTCTGGCCCAGGCAAGAGCCGAGAAGTTCTCACAAGGATCAAAACGGTCCGACGAAGGCTGCCGATCGGATGCCCCGCCACCTGCCGAGCCTGAACTCGGCGGGCGACGGAGCAGCGATAGGTAGCTTCACGTACGGACTCTCTCGAATTATCAGTTGACCGATTGGCCGGACAGTGCATCGGAAGGATACGCCTGCATGCCGTGTTCGGACACGTCCAAACCAGCTTGTTCCTCTTCGGGGCTGACTCGCAACATCCCAATTGCTTTGAGCACGAAGAAGACGAGCGCCATGGTCACAAAGGCCCAAACACAAATTGCCACGGTGCAAATCGCTTGAGCCGTGACAAAACCTGCGACACCATCAAACACGGGCGTTCCGTCATCGTTGCTCGGAATATCACCGAAGATGCCCGTCGCGATACCTCCCCATACACCGCAGAGGCCGTGGACAGGCCACGCACCAACGGGGTCATCGATCTTGATTTTGTCCAGCATCACAATGCCGAGGACGACCAAGGCACCACCGACACCGCCGATGATGATCGACTCGACCTGCGACACGCGATCACAGTTTGCAGTGATCGCTACCAAACCACCCAAGACACCATTGAGTGCCATGGTTAGGTCAGGCTTGCTAAACAGTCCCCAGCCAACGATCAGGGCAACAATGGCACCCGTTGCCGCGGCGACGGTTGTCGTTAGCGCAATGTAGGCGGTCGCTTCTGCGTTCACGGCACCCGAGTAGGTCAATTGGCTGCCGGGGTTAAACCCGTACCATCCCACCCAAAGGATGAACACACCGAGCGCAGCAAAGGCAATGTTGTGACCGGGTAACGGAACGCTCTTCCCATCGGACGTATACCTCCCGAGCCTTGGCCCGAGTGCAATCGCACCCGCGAGTCCCGCGAAGCCTCCGACCGCGTGGACCACGACGCTTCCCGCAAAGTCTTGGAAACCCATGTCGTCACACCAGCCGCCGCCCCATTTCCAACCACCGCTGATTGGGTAGACAAGGCCCGTCAAAATCGCACTGTAAATCAAGTATGCTCCGAACTTCATCCGTCCGGCCACTGCACCCGAAACGATGGTCGCGGCTGTCGCGGCAAAAGCGACTTGGAACAAGAAGTCAGCGGAGCTAGCCGCATAGGCACCATCGTCGTATGCCGGCGCAGCTGCCCACTTGTCGTCTTCGACTTGAGCGTCTCGTGTGACGAATGCCGTTGGAGAGCCGAGGTAATCTTCGACAATCCAGTCACCCGGATACATCAATGAGTAACCGACTAAAAGATAAAGAAGGACACCGACCGAAATATCCATCACGTTTTTCGCGAGGATGTTGACGGTGTTCTTGGCCGAGTTCAAACCGACCTCGACCATTGCGAAACCGGCCTGCATAAACAGAACGAGGACGGCACAGATGAACATGACCAACGTGTTGATCGTGTAATCGTTCTGGTCGTCATAGGAGAGGTCGGCGACCGCGTCTCCATCGTTCCAACCTGCCGGGTTGGCGTCGTCCTGAGCCATCAGCTCGGGTGAAAGAATTCCGAAGGCCAACACGGCAACAAACGCCGCGATAGCCATGTTTCGGAAGCGAAACAATCTGAACATGCCTTACTCTCTCGTTAGGTAACTCAATGAACTAATCCTGCGCCGTCGGACAAACCTGATTCCTCAGGTCTTGCTGCCCGCCTTACGACGCCCAAAAAATGACGGAGCTCACTCTCAATTTCGCGGCTTACCTACTCCTGCCCGGGCCTTCCAACGAAATGCTTGGGGATTGCTCCCCACCGAAAATGCTCGTCCGCTCGATCTTTACGCGAGGTAGCACGTCGCGGGCCAAATTCGCTAGCTCACGAATTGCCTCGAACGCAATTTGCTAGCGAGAAAGACTTTAAGAAAATTTAAAAAAGATCCGGTGATGAGGGCAAGTCGTTGCCGAGACCGCGACAACGAGGGGGATGCCCGGTTCGTAAGCTATCGGTGCACCGCCTGAGGGCGGGTGGTTCCAAAACAGCCGATCGGACTGCGGTGAACTGGGCCCCGCTAAGTGGATTTAAGGGCGTTTGAAGAGCTCAGTTGCGGCTGCGAAATGGCGAGTTCCGATCGACAAAACGAAGCAGTCGGTGCTTGGCTTTCGAGATCCCGATTCGGCGTGTTTTCGAGACCCTTCGTGCGTTGCCTGCCTCCGATTTGAGCACTTCAAAGATCCCGAGATCCGGGTCTTGGCAAAGGAATCGCCCGTCATCTTTGCGGTCGATTCCCAAGGCCTGGCAAAGCATCGCTGGTCCTCGAGTCAATCGCTTGAGATCATCGTACCCACGATATTCACGCATCGACGCGATACCCCACACCGGTTCGATCGCTCGAATCAGCACCGCAGCGCCTTCGGCCTTGCCTTGCGTGACGGCGTTCAGGCAGTACTTGGCGTGGATGGGATACACATATAGCGTGCCCGCTCTGTCAAACATCGATGCATTGCTCGGTGTTTTCCCGCGAGCGGCGTGGCTGGCAGGATCATTTCGATCGAGATAGGCTTCCGTCTCTACGATCCAGCCGCCGATCCAATCTCCGCCCGACGGGCGATGCAGCAATGCCTTTCCGATCAACTGCTCCGCAACGGTCGGTGTCGAGCGTTCAAAGAAATCGCGACCAAGCCGCCCGTTGGGCTTCGGCAAATCAACGTTCCGTTGCCGCACCGTTCGTTCTCGTTGGTCTCTCTCGATGACTGTTTATCTCGCACGTCGTATTCTCCCGATGGATCAACCTCCCATCGATGACGCCTTCGTACGAATGGAAGAAGACCGCATCGTTGAGCTCGGTGAGCGCCGTCGTTTGGGGACCGCCACCAAGAGTTGGGTCGATCTTGGGGAAGTGACGTTACTGCCCGAGTGTGTCAATGCTCACACGCACCTGGAATTCTCGGACATCGAAAACCCGATCGGACGGCCGGGCATCCCTTTGTTTGACTGGATCGGTTTGGTGGTTTCGGCACGCGGACGCGTTTCCGATGAAGCTCGCCAACATGCGATTGAGATTGGTCTGCGCGAGTCGCTGGATGCGGGCGTGGGATTGATTGGCGATATCGCGACGACTCCGTGCGAGTACTCCGAAACGCTGGCAGGTAGCGTTGTCTCGTTCGCGGAGGTTCTCGGGCTGACTGCCGAGCGTTCGCAGGAGCGGATGCGATCGGCGCGTCGTCATGCGGAAAACCTTTTCGCCAACAGATTTGCCATCAGCCCACACGCTCCTTACTCCACGCCACCGGAGTTGATTTCGAGCTGCGTCGATCTCGCCGTGCAGCGTGATTGTGCGGTTGCGATGCATGTTGCGGAGTCGCCCGCGGAACGCTTGCTTCTGGAGACCGGCGAAGGCGGGTTCGCATCGGCGCTCAAGTCGGCCGGTTTTTGGCAAGACGGACTGTTTCCCTGGCAGGTGGAAGAGCCAGTGCATGAGATTATTCGCCAGCTTGCCAGAGCTCCGCGGGCCCTGCTGGTTCACGGAAACGATTTGCGAGCCGACGAGATCGAGGCTTTGTCAAAAACCTCCTCGGTTTCGGTCGTTTACTGCCCGCGGACACATGACTTCTTCGGCTATCAGCTGCATCCGGTCGGTGAGCTACTGCGGGCCGGAGTTCGGGTGGCGATCGGAACGGATTCCCGCGCGAGCAATCCAGACCTGAGCGTGTGGAATGAGGTGCGTTTCCTGCTCAAGCATCGGCAAGATTTGTCGCCGGAAAAGGTCCTTTGGATGGCGACGCGAGGCGGCGCGGAGGCTCTCTTGGGGAAGACGACGGACCGTGGGTGCTTGCGGAACGGGACACCGGCCCATCGAATTCTGGTTTTGCCCAGCCCCGGGGATCGGTTAGAGCACCACTATTCGGTGTGGGGCGAATGGGAATCGCCGTGCAAGTTCGCCGAATTCAGGCCATAATGCAGTTTGTGACCCGTCCGCCTTGGACCGTGGTCCCGCACCTTCTTCCTCTGGATGATTCATGTACCTTCGACTCGCATCGCGATTCCTTCGAGAAACCGATAAACGGCTGCTCGCCAAAGCCGTCTGGACGCTCGGGGTCAAAGGTCTTTGGAGCGTTCACAAGCACAAGCGTCGGCTGAAACGCGGTGAGTTTTTTCCACCGTTCCTGTACATGTCGGTGATCAACAGTTGCAACCTTCGTTGTCAGGGATGCTGGGTGGACGTCGCCGCCAAGCAGCATCGGATCGAGGTCGACGCGGCCAACAATACGATTCGTCAAGCGAAAGAGATGGGCAACAGCTTCTTTGGCATCCTGGGCGGTGAGCCCTTCATGCACAAAGACTTGATGAAGATCTTTGAACAAAATCGCGACGTTTACTTTCAGGTCTTTACCAACGGTCACTTCATCACCGATGAGGTCGCCGCCGAACTACGGCGCCTCGGCAACGTGACGCCGCTCATTAGTGTCGAAGGCACGGAGATCATCAGTGACGAACGTCGAGGACGCGCGGGAGTCTACAGCCAAACGATGCAGGGCATCGAGAACGCGCTCAAACACAACCTTCTCGTCGGGGTTTGCACGAGTGTTTGCAAAACCAACATCGATGACTTGGTGAACGACGCCTGGGTCGACCGGCTGATCGAAATGGGCGTAATGTATTGCTGGTTCCACATCTATCGACCCGTCGGCCCCGACTCGAACGCGCAGCTGGCACTCAACAGTGATGAACAGCGGCGTGTCCGCCAATTTGTGGTCGACACGCGGGCCACCAAGCCGATCATCGTGATCGACGCTTACCATGATGACGCGGGCAATGCCCTCTGTCCGGCCGCCACGGGTTTCACCCACCATGTCAGTCCATGGGGTGACCTGGAACCCTGTCCGGTGATCCAGTTGGCAACGGAATCGATTCACGATGACAAGCCACTTGCCAAGACCTTTAACGAGTCGGAGTTCTTGCGGGACTTTCGCGAACTTACCGCGCAGCACACACGTGGCTGCGTCATCATGGAACGTCCCGACTTGCTGATCGAGTTAGCCGACAAGCATGGCGCTCGGGATACGACGGTACGCAACGAGGTGATTCGCGAGTTGGAGAAGGTCTCACCCCGGCGTAGTCAGTATCAACCGGGCGATGAAATCCCGGAACGCAGCTTTGTCTATCGTTGGGCCAAGAAGTACGCCTTCAATGATTTCGGGACCTACACGCGGCACTTCGATGCCTCCAAGTATCAAGATCCCGATGCGGGATCGCCCGATGATGCGGAAGACCCGACGAAGCCTCAACTACCTGTCCTGAACTAGGCTCCGTGGGTTCTCGTTCGCACCGGTTTCTCGCACTCGGTGACTCATACACCATCGGTGAATCGGTCGGCGAGTCCGATCGTTGGCCGAATCAATTGGCACAGCGGCTTCGCGCCGAGCGAATCGTTGTGGATCCACCTCAGATCATTGCCAAGACGGGCTGGACGACGGACGAGCTCCTTGCGGAAATCGGGTCGGTTCCGCCATCACCACCGTTTGATCTCGTGTCGCTGCTGATCGGCGTCAACAATCAATACCGCGGACGGGATGCCGACGAGTACGCGAGTGAATTGGAGGTTCTTTTGTCATTGGCCATTGATTTTGCCGACGGAGCACCCGCTCGCGTGATTGTCCTGTCGATACCGGACTGGGGCGTCACACCCTATGCGGCCGAACGAGATCGAGACGCTATCAGACTCGCTATCGATGAATTCAATCGTCGGAAACGCGAGCGGTCTCAGCGTCTCGGTTGCCATTTCGTTGACATCACTCCGCATTCCAGGAATGCGGCGGAGGACACGTCTCTCATTGCTTCCGACGGGCTGCATCCCTCCGCCACGATGTATGCGGCATGGTGTGACCAAGTCATGCCATCGGCGAGGCTTGCCTTATCGGGGCTTCCGCCCGGAACTTTGGGGCTTTCCCCCGGGGCTTGATCGATCGCCCCCAATCGATCGTTGCAGGCGGGACTTGTATCGACCGCTATCATCACCCGCCGACGTCGCTTTCAAGTTGAGCCAAACGAATTCATATGATGGATGATCCCGTTCTAGAAGAAATACAAATGGATCCGGCGCAGATGGAGACGCTGGACGCCACCGATCCACTGGCCAAGTATCGGCAAGCGTTTTCTCTTCCCGAGGGCGTGACGTACTGCGATGGCATGTCACTCGGAGCGCTTCCAAAGTCGACGGCATCGAGGATCGCAAAGGTGGTCACCCAAGAATGGGGCGACGGACTGATTCGAAGCTGGAACTCCGCCGGTTGGATTCAGTCGCCTCAGCGGCTGGGCGGAAAACTGGCGCCGATCATTGGGGCGAATGAAGACGAAGTCGTCGTGGGCGATAGCACCTCCGTCAATCTGTTCAAGCTTCTGGTCGCCGCGATTCGCTTGCGTCCCGGTCGGCAGACCATCTTGATGGAGTCGAGTAACTTTCCCACTGATATCTACGTCGCTCGCGGAGTCGAGCGACTGCATCCCGGGACCAAAGTCAAGTTGGTGGGCGCAGGCGATCTCGACGCGGCCTTTGACGAAGACGTGGCAGTCGCGCTGCTGACGCATATCGACTACAAAACGTCGGAGATGCACGACATGAAAGCCGTCACGGCGCGTGCACACCAAGTCGGCTCGTTGGTGTTATGGGACCTTTCCCATAGCACCGGAGCTGTCCCCCTGCACTTAAATGAATCGAAAGCGGATATGGCGGTCGGCTGCGGATACAAGTACCTCAATGGCGGACCGGGGGCTCCCGCGTTTCTCTTTGTTGCTCGGCGACACTTGCACGCAACGGAACAACCCATCACCGCCTGGATCGGACACGACAAACCGTTCGACTTTTCAATCGACTATGTTCCGGCAGCCGGAGTCACTCGGCTACTGAGTGGAACTCCGACGATTCTATCCATGTCTGCCTTGGAATCGGGACTCGACCTTTGGAGCGGGGTCGATGTTTCGCAAGTCCGCAAGAAGAGCCTTCGATTGTCGGAGTTGTTTCTCCGCATCGTCGAACATCGACTGGGAACGTCGGAGGTGAAGCTTCTCTCGCCGAGGGATCCGAATCGTCGCGGCAGCCATCTCGCCTTCCAGCACCCGCGTGGCTACGAAGTCGTTCAGGCCTTGATCGATCAAGGTGTCATCGGAGACTTTCGTGATCCCGATGTCATGCGGTTCGGATTCGCGCCCCTTTATCTCCGCTACGTCGATGTCTGGCGAGCGGCAACGGCTTTGGTGGAAGTCTTACAGTCTCGGACGTGGGATCAACCACGCTATCGTCAGCGAGCCGTCGTGACCTAACGCGTGAATTTGGGGTTGGGTGTCGGGGTCCGGCGCTCATTTGCGATTCCACGGTATCTTGCGTGATGTCGGGGCAAATGAATTCCTCAATGGATGTTCGTTTGAGCTTCACCCCATCTTCACAACGGAGTGTTTCAATTCCGTCCCGGCGAAATCGCACGGCGGTGCGAATCTTATCTTCCGGGTTTGGTCACCTTCCTCTCTTAGGAATCTGCAATGAGACGAATGTTCGCTACTTTAGCATTCGCTTTCGCTATCCCTGTGCTTGCCGGCGTGGCCCACGCGCAGACTTTCACCAGTGCATTTCGCAAGACTTCGGCCTCGTATTCAGAAACGGGAGCCCAGCAGCAGTGGGACGAATGGGAAACGCCTCCGCCAGACGCGGAAGACTCCGACTCGGAAACCAATCGCAACTTCGGTCAGTGGCGATCTGACATCGAGTTCAATAACCCCAACAACTTTCCTACCAATCCCGCGAACATCTGGACACTTGCCTCGCAAGACTCCGACATTGACACCGCCAGCGGAACGTTTTGGTTCTACGGTGGCGCCTTGTCATCGATTTACGTGCAGGGCGATGCGGAGTCCGAGGCAGCCAGCCGTTTCCGATTTGATTTTCAACTGGCCAGTTCGGGTCGACTGGTGCTGCAAGGCGTGATCGGCGTGAGCAACTTTTTCGGTCGCGATCAAGCACGAGACACATCGGGTCGCGCCCGTGTGGTCGTCCGGTTGGTCGATCGCAACACCAACCAAACGGTGTTTCGTCAAGTCAAATCGATGAACGCTGTTCCGGGCACTCGGTTCCTGGACGAGTTCGAGTTTGACGACGAGGAGATCGACTTGGACGCGGGAACCTACCGCTTCATTGTCAACGCAACGTCCAGCGACTCGGCCGTCTACAATCAGGTCAATTTCTCGTTGGCAAACGCCTTTGTCGAACTGGAAGGTTGGGTCGAAGAAGACTGATTCGACGCTTCATGGGTTGCAAAATGATCGTCTCGCGTGGTTGACGCGAGGCGATCGCGGAAGAAAACCAGGGCTGGCACCCTAAGTTTGAAAGTTGACGAAGCGTTAGTCGCGTATGACTTTTACCTGACGTCGAAACACGGTCTTGCCGTTGGCGATGTACAGGTACTGCTTCTCGGGCTCCGTATCGGAAACTTTACCTAGAACACAACTGGTAAGAGGCTGGGTCGTATCGGGTGTCGGTAAGAGTCCGCTGAATCGTTCGGTGGGATCGAAAACTTGCACCCCCAATGCACTCGTGATGTAGTACCGCCCACCGGCACCCACTGCCATCCCATCACCACGTGAGGATGACTTATAGGGAGGTGGTTGATGGAAGGCAAAGTCACCTTCGGGATCAATGGGAAGTCTGAGGGTCATCGTTGGCATCTTTGAATCGAGACGGCCATCGGGAAGGACGCGAAACGTCCATGCGTTTCCACCGCCGTGGTCTGAAACCGCCAACGTGCCACCGTCGGCGGTCAGGGCGATACCGTTGGGTCGTGTGATGCCTTCGTCGACAACGGTGACCGTTCCAGTGGCGGGGTCGATTCGCGTCACCTGCTTTGCCCGCGTTTCGGTGATGTAAATCGTTCCATCGCTCGCGACCGCCAAGTCGTTTGGCTTCACACCCGTTGCGACCACCTGCACCTCGCCGTCAGATGGGTCGATCGAAATCACACGAGACTCCTTCCCCTGGCAACCGTAGAGCTTGCCATCGGGTCCGAGCATCAATCCACTCACCGAGACCTTTGCGACAATGGAACGCGAGTCATCCTTCGGGTCAATTCGATAGATCGCCGGCGCTCTCATGTCGCAAAAGTAGAAACTGCCATCCGCAGCGGTACACAAGCCATCCGCAAATCCCAAGTTCTCTGCAACGACTTGCCAGTCCTCACCTGGAATGAGCAACTCAAGGAGTGTGAAGTCACTTCCCAAGTCATCGGACGTGTCGACCTCAGGTTCGTGGCGCCCGTCGCGCCACAACCACTTCATTGCCTCGGGAAAACGACTGCTGCCAAAGTCCGCGTTATGCCCGTAGCCTTCTTCCCAATCAAAGCGTAGGTCGTACCCCATGTACTGCAGTGCTGCCGCCATCCGTTGGTTGGCCCAAGGCCAGCTGCCAAACGCGTTGTCGACGTCGCCACTGGTGTCCGACATATAAACGCGAATCGGTTTCGGTTCGGTTTTGCGCACCCAAGCCGGATACACATTGCCGCCACGAAGATTGGTAAAACTGCCAACGTTGGAGTAAACCTTGCCGAACTGATCCGGTCGATTCCAGGCGACCGTGAAGGCACAGATCGCACCCGAACTGGAACCCCCGATGGCTCGTTGCTCGGGGTCGTTCGAAACATTGTATTTGGACTCCACAATCGGTAAGACATCTTCCAGTAGGAACTGGCTGTAACGAGCACCCAGACTGTCGTATTCAAAACCGCGGTTATTGAATTTCTTTGGCCGCGTCGGCTTGGAGGGATCTTGCCCCGGGTTCAGAAACACGGCAATCGTCGGCGGCATGTCTCCGCGAGCGATCAAGTTGTCGAACACCGTCGGAATCCGCCATCGACCGTTTGCTTTTCGCAGACGCTCGCCGTCTTGAAACACCATCAGCGACGCGGACTTACTCGGATCATATTGGGCCGGAACATAAATGGCCCAGTCACGTACGGTGCCGGGAAAGACCGTCGACTTCAGCGGTGGCATGACCTCGATCCGTCCCTGTGGAACGTCTTCGTTGACGATCGCGTCGGGATGAGGTTCCCACTTGGGCTTGGTAGCTGGGGAAGGCACCACCATCGATTTTGATTCGTCGTCCCAGAGCCAACGCAATGCACTGGGGAAAACCTCTCCGGCCCATTTGCCTCCATGGCCACCTTCAGTCATCACCAGTTTGTACTGATAGCCCGCGTACTGCAGCGCCGCGGCGAGGTCTCGGTTTGCCAGCGGCCAACTGCCGTGCAGGTTGCTCAAATCGTCGACACCGTCTTGCAAGTAAACCTTGATCGGTTTGGGTTGGTCCTTTGTCTTGCGTACCAAACCTGGATACGCCCAGCCGCCACGGATGTTGACGAAGCTTCCAATGTGACTGAGGACTTTGCCAAACTGATCGGGTCGATGCCAGGCGACCGTGAAAGCGCAAATGCCACCAGATGAACTTCCAGCGACGGCGCGATCTTCGGGATCGTTGGAAACCTTGTAGTCGGCTAAGACCGTGGGTAAAAATTCGTCGATCAGAAAACTCGCGTACCGATCATCGACCGAATCGTATTCGAACGATCGATTCCGCCGCGACGAGGTGGCGTCACGTTCGGCCGGTATCGTGCCGGGGTCCACAAAGACCGCAATGGTGATCGGCATGGCGCCTTGATTGATCAAGTTGTCAAAGACAACCGGAACACGAAAGGGTCCCTTGGCACGGGCGTACTTGCTGCCATCCATGAACACCATCAAGTTGGCGGGTTGTCTCCCGTCGTACTGCTTGGGGACATAGATCTGATACGAGCGTGTCGTTCCGGGAAACAAGCGACTTTCACCGAAAGTGCCCGAAATCAACTGCCCGGCTGGAACACCCGGTTGAACTTGGCGATCGGTCGTATCGGACGCGGTCGCAGGTGTGCTTGCAAAGACCAGTTCCATCGCAAGGAAGGCGACGGAGAGAAGGGAGGCGAAGGTTTTCATCAATCACTCGCGGGCGGAAGGCGGGGAATTCAGCGTCACCAGTTTAGCTGAGAAACCTCCGCTCGCGATTGTGGTCGTTTGCCGAACGCACCCGGGCGACTTCCTTGTCGTTCGGCATTCAATCCCAGAAGTGCCGGTCGGGCCTACGAATGGAGGATCGGCTTGGGAATGTTTCGTCCCG
>JBCBOO010000113.1:0-19168 GCA_039821235.1 Planctomycetota bacterium | reverse complement strand
GCAATTGACTCCCCAGCACCGCCGTCTAATCGAACATCGGTATGTCAACTCGATGACGCTGGCTGAAATGGCAACTTCCGCCGAACGAACCGTTGGGGCGGTGAAGGTCGCGTTGTTACGCATCCGACGGCAGCTGGCGGAATGTGTCGAGAAACGCGTCGCCTCGGAGGGACTCGGACAATGACATCGGTGATCGAGGAACTACAGACTCTGCTGCTCGATTGGGAAACCGGCGAACTCGATGATGCCGGGATCCAGAAGGTGCGGGACCTTTTAAGAACCGCACCGGAGGCTCGCGCATATTTCGTCCGGCACCAGATGATCAACGCGGCGTTGCAGTTGGATGTGGCGTCGGGGCTTGAGTCGTTGGATCTAGCCCCGTCGGAAACCGCGTCCGAGTCATCCGAAGTGGTTGCTCGAAGTGCTCATGTTCAATCAGGAAGTCTCGCGGACTTTCCCAGGCGACGTCGAACATGGCACGTCCGCTATTGGGCCGCTGCGGCAGCGGTTTTGATCTGTGTGCTGGCAGGACGAGTGCTCCAGCTGGAGCTGTTCCGTCCATCCGATCCGCCACAGGCTCAGTTGCTTGATCCGGCATTGCGTGACGAGAGCGAGGAACCGACCTCGGAAGGCGTCGCGTTGGTGACTCGTTTGGTCGATGTCGTTTGGTCTGATCAAGAGAGCCCATTCGAAGTGGGCGATGCGCTCACGCCGGGCCGACTGGCGATCGATTCGGGCTATGCCCAGATTGAGTTTTTCTGTGGAGCGACGGTCGTGGTCGAAGGTCCCGCCGAGTTGGATCTGCGTTCGCCAACACTGGCCCGCGTGCGAAGCGGACGTTTGCGTGCGCAAGTGCCCCCCGCGGCGCGGGGATTTTCATTGGAGGTGGATGACATGACGGTTGTCGACCTCGGGACGGAATTCGGACTCTCCGTCTCACCCTCGGGGACGAACGTTCAAGTGTTCGACGGAGAGGTGGAGCTGCAGCAGCCGTTAAAAGAAAAACGTTTGGTGACGGCTGGGAGTGGTTTGTTGCGCGGTTCAAACGGTGAGTACTCCGAAACGGCACTCACTCCCGGACAGTTTCTCGACATCGCGTCGCTGGAGTCACGCGCGCTTGATCAACGCGATCAGCGGTTCCAACGTTGGTCGAATTGGTCACATGAATTTCGTCGCGACGATCGGTTGATCGCGTACTACGCCTTCGACGCAAAGGGCGACGGGTCGCGACGACTCGACAGCAGCGGCGAACCGAATAACGACGAACTCGATGGAGCGATCGTCGGTGCCGGGCAAGTCTCCGGGCGTTGGCCTTCCAAAGCTGGCCTGGAGTTCAAGCGACCCGGTGACCGAGTTCGCGTTCAAGTCCCCGGTGAATTCCAGTCGCTGACGTTCGTCTGCTGGGCGAAAATTGACAGCCTCGATCGTTGGTACAACTCGCTGTTCCTCACCGACGGCTATGAACCGGGAGAGCCGCACTGGCAAATCCTGGACAGCGGGCAAATGTATTTTTCCGTCCGCCCGATGGAAGCACCCGAATCAACACGGCGCGACTTCAAAGCATTGTCCCCTTCATTTTGGAAGCCATCCATGAGCGGCAAATGGATGCACTTCGCGGTCACGTGCGATCTTCAATCGAACGTGATCGTTCACTACCTCAACGGACGCGAGCTGAGTCGTCACGAAGTTCCCAGCGACCAACTGCCGAGAATCACGCGAATCGGCACCGCTTCGATTGGCAATTGGTCGATTCCGACGCGACCCGACGCCGAATTCGCCATCCGCAACCTCAACGGCAGCGTGGATGAATTTGCGATTCTCCAAGGCGCCTTACCGGCGGATGAAATTAGGGAGATCTACAAAAATGGTAAACCGTAAGACAACCATGAGAGCAGAGAAGAAACGGATGAAAGATCCCGCGATGATTCCAACCCGACGTGGATTCACGTCGATGGTCCTCTTGTTTTCGATGGTCGTGTTGTTTCAGCCCGCTGGCTTCGTTCAGGGGAGTGAAGCGGATCGACTTTTCACACTCAAAGTATTGCCGCTACTGAAGACCAAGTGCTTTGGTTGTCACGGTGGCGATCCCAATGACATTCGTGGCGAATATGACTTGGTGTCTCGCGAAGGCATGCTGAAAGGCGGTGAATCCGAGGAGCCGTCGCTCGTTCCCGGTCACCCGGAGGACAGTATCCTTTATCAAGCCGTGATGTGGGACGGCTATGAAATGCCGCCCAAGGAAAACGATCGGCTGACACGGGAGGAGACCGAGTATTTTCGGGAATGGATCGCGGCCGGTGCGCCTTGGCCGGATGCGGAAACCCAGCGAAGCATTGCCGAATCGGAATGGGCCGTCCGTGAGAACGAAGACGGAGTCATCGTCGACAGCAGCGGCGGACTTGCCGATGACTGGACCTACCGACGCTACCAACCGGAGGACATCTGGGCCTTCCGCCCTGTCTCCCCCGTCGACCTGGCAAGCGTCAAGCCCGCCGATCAACACCCGGTCGACTTCTTCATCGAACAAAAGATGAGTGAAGCTGCCTTTGAGCCGGCCGCACAAGCAGATCCGAAGACACTGATCCGCCGAGCCACGCTTGACCTGCTTGGGCTGCCCCCGACGCCGCAAGAAATGAGTGCGTTTCTGAGCGAGTGGGAACAGGATTCCGAAAAGGCTTGGAATGACTTGATCGATCGTCTGCTCGAAAGCCCGCACTACGGTGAACGTTGGGCACAGCACTGGCTGGATGTGACGCGTTATGCAGACACCGCAGGCTATTCGAACGACTACGAACGATCCAACATGTGGCGTTATCGCGACTACGTGATTCGCGCTTTCAATAATGACAAGCCTTACAACGAGTTTATCCTCGAACAACTTGCCGGCGACGAAATCGTCGAGCGACAGAAGGAAGCCGGCCGCCGACCGAACGGTGACATCCCTCCCGCAACGTTGGGCCTTCCTGAGTCGGAGTTATTGGTTGCAACCGGTTTCTTGCGGATGGGACCGTGGGATCCGGCAATGGTCAAGAATCCCGAGGCGCGGCAGTTGTACCTGGACGATGTTGTCAACTCGGTCGGTCAGACGTTTCTGGCAACCACCATGCGTTGCTTCAAGTGTCACGATCACAAGTTTGACCCGCTTCCAACACGTGATTACTACCGCGTTTACGCTGCCTTCTCAGGCACCCAGTTGGCCGAGCGACCCGCCGAGTTTCTGCCCGAGGAAAACCTCGATGGATTCGAAGAAGGCCGTGCCCATGTCGAGCGACTGCTCGAGTTTGCGCGAGCTGAAAAGGAAAAGCTGATCGACAAACGCGAAACGGCTGCACGGAAATGGTACGAGGAAAACGACCTTCCCTACCTGAATTCCAAAGACCGGAAAGATGCGCCCGACGAAATGAAGCCGCCTCGGCACGTGGGTCTCGATTACGTCGAGCAAGGCAAATTGAAGGTCCGCGAGCAGGACGAGTGGATTTGGAATCGCCGTTTGGAACGTTATCAGCCGATGGTGCAAAGCGTTTACAACGGTCCCGATCCCAAATACCTGAACGCCCGAAAGTTGAGGATGCCGGGCAAAGTCAAAGAGGACGTCATGCTGGTCAGTCACATCCTCACCGGAGGCTCTTTGGAAGCCCCCGGCGAAGAAGTGCTGCCGGGTGTCTTGAGTGCTCTTGACGTTCCGGTCGACGAGTCTGCGGACGATCCCTACGTAATCGGAAACGATCTTCAAGGTCGTCGTCTGACGTTGGCCAAGTGGATCGCGAACCCCAACAACCCACTGACCACACGTTCGATCGTGAATCGAATTTGGCAATACCACTTTGGCAAGCCGATTGCCGGGAATCCGAATAACTTCGGGGTAAAGGGTGCCAAACCCACGCACCCAGAATTGCTCGATTGGTTGGCGTCGGATTTTGTGGCGGGCGGTTGGCAATTCAAGCGAATTCACAAGTTGATCATGACGTCGGAGACCTATCTTCAGGCAAGCTCACACCGTGACTTGGAGTCCTTGCAAACGGCCGATCCCAACAATGATCTGTTGGCGTATTTTCCGACCCGACGTCTGACGGCCGAAGAGCTTCGTGATGCAATGTTGCTCGTCACCGGTGAACTGAACCCGGCCGTTGGCGGTTTGCCCGTGATGCCGGAGATCAACATGGAAGTCGCCCTGCAACCGCGGATGATTCAATTCTCGTTGGCGCCGGCCTACCAGCCCTCGCCAACTCCCGAGCGACGCAATCGCCGCAGCATCTACGCCTATCGCGTGCGTGGCCAAGCGGATCCGTTCTTGGAGGTCTTTAACCAACCCAACCCGAACGAATCATGTGAGCTTCGTGATGCGGCATCCGTGTCGCCTCAGGCATTCTCGCTCATGAATAGTGAGTTGATGAACGACCGCGCGATCGCATTTGCATCGAGTGTTCGAAAGGAAGCTGAATCAACGGACGGACAGATCAAACGGGCGTTTCAGCGTGCATTTGGCCGCGCACCGGCCGAGGAAGTGCGTCAGCGGATGGTCGCTTATGTCCAGCAGATGCGGGACTACCACGCGGGCACGCAACCGCAGAAACCCGAGTACCCGACCGCGATCACAAGATCACTTGTCGAAGAGTTTTCAGGAAGGCCGTTCGAGTACGAAGAGATCCTTCCCGCTTTCGAGAGTTACGTGCCTGATCAGAAGGCTGCCGATGTGGATGCGGAGACGCGAGCACTCGCGGATCTGTGTCTGATGCTCTTCAACACCAACGAATTCATTTACGTTTATTGAGGTCCTGAACATGAAACGCTCAATTTGCTCTCGCCCGCAATCGAGTCCCGCGTCGCGCCGACAGTTTCTGTACGGACTGGGAGCCACGCTCGGATCGGTCGCGATGATGGACATGCTCGCCGCCGAATCGAAACCCACGTCGACGCCGCTGTCGCCTAAAAAACCGATGCACAAACCACGTGCAAAATCGGTCATCATGCTTTTCATGGAGGGCGGTCCGGGGCACATGGACACGTTCGATCCCAAACCCGAACTGTCGCGGCTTCACAAGAAGGAGTCCAAAAGCACGCGCGGGTTGGCAACCGGATTCAAGTTCTTTGTCGGCAGTCCCTTTGACTTCCGCAAAGTCGGTGACACCGGAATCGAAATGTGTAACCAGTGGCGGCACATGGCGGATCCGGAGGTTGCGAATGAACTTTGCAACTTCCGCGGTTGCACGGCGGAGTCACTGAACCATCCCGAAGCTCTCTTTCATATGAATACGGGCAGCCGGCTCGGAGGCGATCCGGCTGTGGGGTCTTGGGTGACTTACGGTCTCGGTAGCGAGAACCAGAATCTGCCGGGCTACGTGGTGATGACCGAACTTGCGCTGCCTCAAGGTGGCTCGACCAATTGGAACAACGGGTTTCTTCCCGCGTACTACCAGGGGACGCGTTTGCGTCCGGTCGGTAGCCCCATCCTCGACCTTGCGCCTCCGGGTCACAAGTCGCGCCAGCACCAGCGAGAGTTCCTCGATCAACTCGCGTTCTTGAATGAGCAACACGCGAACGCTCATCCCGGCCATCGTGATCTTGCCGCCCGCATGGAAAGCTACGAGTTGGCTTACCGAATGCAGACCGAAGTCCCCGGAGTGATCGACTTGGAAGGTGAAACCGAGCGTACGCACGAGATGTACGGCCTAAACGATCCCGACACAGCCGCCTTCGGTCGACAGTGCCTCATGGCTCGACGACTTGTGGAAAAGGGTGTTCGATTCGTCCAGATTTTCAGTGGCGGTTGGGACAGCCATGATTACCTCGAACGTGGCCATACGTCGCGAATCAAAAGTGTCGATAAACCCATGGCGGCACTGATCAAGGATCTCAAGGCGCGTGGCATGCTCGAAGACACGCTCGTGATATGGACGGGCGAATTCGGACGCACGCCGGACAACAACAAACGCGGCGGTGTCTACTCCCTCGGCCGCGGACACAATGCAGACGCGATGACCATGTTGCTTGCCGGCGGCGGTGTTAAACCCGGTGTCGTCGGAGCGACCGACGAGATTGGTGCAAAAGCGGTTGAGTGTGTTCACCCGATCCGTGACCTGCACGTCACGCTGCTTCATCTACTGGGCCTGGACGACAACAAATTGACGTACTTCCACGCGGGAAGGTACAAGCAGTTGTCCCAATTCGGCGGTGAACTCATACCAGAGATCATCGCTTAGCATTGGCCTTAGCAACGGTGATCAATCACTGATCTGCCCAACTATCTTTCCCGGCCCCGCGCAGCGGGAATCGCTGGGAGAGATCTCGAGAGAGGGCCAAGAAAGCGACAGTTATTGATCACCCGTTGCTTAGTTATCCGGCTCGTCTTTGTCGGCGGGCTGGATTGTGAGCGGGATGTGAACGTTGAACGAGTGCAGCTTGTTCTTTGTTTCTTCGGCGGCATAGAACAAGACAAGGGGCACACCGTTTTCAAGCCAAAGTTGCGGACGCTCCAGTCGGTGAAATGATTGCTCCGTTCCATCGAGCCACTTCACCTTCCGCTGCAGCACCCAAGGATGGGTTGCCACATTCCAGTCGAGTCCGTCTTGGGATGAAAACAAGGCCAAGGAATCTTCGCCGGTCTTATTGAAGTGGCCTTTATGGTCATTGACGATCGCCCAACACGTTTCGCCATCGAACCAAATGTAAGGGTCTTCCGCTGGGAATTTTACGCCAGACGCGGTGAACAGCGTTTTAAACTGTTTTTGGAATGGTCCCGTCGGTGAGCTTGAAGTCGCCGCCAGATGAACGACGGGGCCGCCAAATGGCAGCCGTCCGTTCTTTCCGACTGCCTTGTAAATCAGCACAAACAGTCCATCGCCGCGTCGCAGAATCGAGGGGTTGCTGGTCATCAGCGCATCGGGCGCCGTGGAAGACTCGCTGATGTTGATGAGTGGCTGATCGAAACGTTTCCAAGGTCCCTCGAGCCGATCGGCAACCGCGACGCCAATTCGTTGGTTATTGCGATGAATCGGATTTAGTTTCGCCGTGGCGTTTCCATCACCGGTGTTGCCCATGTAATACAGATAATACTTTCCGTCGAACTTGTGAACCGTCGGATTGTGGGTGCACATCCCGTCCCAGTAGTCGGCTCCGCGGATTGGCAGAGCAACATCCACGTGTTCGTAGGGCCCAAGTGGATGGTCGGCCACCGCGTGCGCGATTTCACTGTGGGTCACCCAGGCATTGTGCCCCAGCTTTCGCGGCCAACGACTGTACAGTAGATGGCATTTACCGCTGGCGTCCTTCGCCATGCTGCCGCCCCAGATGTAGTAGTCGTCATCAATGAACTTCGCAGTTGGAGGAACCCGCTGAACCATTGCTTCAAAATTTAGCTCGGCGTCATTCTACAGGGCGATCAGTGCACTCTTCTCAGGCGATCCTTGTGCTTGCCCAACTCCAGCCGTCGTGCTGGCGATCGTTGCGACGAGGAACAGGAGATGTAGAACGGAGCGATTGCGCGAACTCAATAGCGTCATCGGTTGCTTGAGACGACTGATAAATCGATTTGTCATTGTTTTCCCGCCTCGTCTTCCAATCCCGTCATCTGGCTCGCATCCGCCCCCACGGGAGCTTTCGGCCAGGGAGTTTCCCCCTCAGCCCACTCTTGAGGTTGACGTGAGCGAATCGCATCGACTTTCTTTCTCAGCCAGTCGGGGATGTTTACCTGTTCATCTAAGCCATAAACGTAAGGCAATGGCGGGTCCATCAGGTGTGGTTTGTCTCCCAGCGGAGGTCGCTCGTTTCCAAGTACGACCAATCGCTGTTTCAGTTCCGTAACCAGACTGGGATGCTCCGCGGCTACATCCGTTGTTTCGGATGGATCCTCGCGAATATTGAAGAGCGTCTCGCCCATCAGTTTGAAGTCACCGCTGCGAATCGTTGGAAGCCGCACGCTGCCGGACACATCGTAGACGATTTCATTCCGTGGACTGGGGGCTCCCTCGAACAACATGGATGTCATGTCGATTCCATCAATGGGGCGTTCCTGCTGCGTCGTCCCTCCCGCGAGCCGAATGAACGTGGGAAAGAAGTCGGCGATGAAAAACAATCCTTCTTTTGTTGTGCCAGCTTGCGTGTGGCCAGGCCATCGCAAAATCGCCGGCTGACGAACACCCCCTTCGAAGGTCGTATTCTTTGTGCCCCGAAACGGATGACTCATTGCTTCGAGAACGGGACCGTTGTCGTTGGTGAATATAAACAAGGTGTCATTTCGAAAACCGTGTTCGTCGATCGCTTGGTCGATTCGGCCGACGGCCTGATCCAGTCTCTCCAGCATTGCCCGCCGGATGGCCAGGCTGTCACTGGGGTCGCCTTCAAATCCCGGTGGGGGATTGAGCGGTCCATGAACGGCATTGAAGGCGACGTACATAAAAAAGGGTCGATCGTCTTTCTTCCGCGCAGCAATCACTCGTTCCGCTTCCGCAGCGATCAAGTCGGTTGCATATCCGTCCTCGTCGATTGGTCTCTGATTGCGATGCCAGTCATAGACGGCAAATCGTGCCGGGGCATTGTGCACAATGGTTTTGGTGAAGTAGTCGATTCCCCAGGCGTAGTGACCGTATTGGTGCTGAAATCCCTGGCCCATGGGGAGATGCTCCGGAAACCATTCCCCTAGGTGCCACTTGCCAATCAGCGACGTAAAGTACCCGGCTTCTTGCAACGCTTCGGCGACGGTTCGTTCTGCCGTGTCGAGTGCATGAATCCGCCGTGTCGCTTCGCCTCGATCGTTGCGGGCGAGTTCCAGCCCGAGTTTTTTCAGGTAGCTCGGTTTACCAAAGTCTTCCGTCCGCCAGTCGCTCCAGGTCCGAAACGCATAACGTCCCGTGAGGAATGCAGCACGCGTCGGCGCACAAACGCTGTGGGTATAGAACTCATTCAATCGCATCCCTTCTGTCGCAAGGCGGTCGAGGTTGGGTGTCGACTCCGCGTTGCCCCCAATGAACCCGGGCTGTGACCACCCCATGTCATCGGCAAGGATAAAAACAATGTTGGGTCGAGGTTCCGCAGACGACGCCGGATTTCCGGCGAGCACCGCCAGAGTCACTACGAGGAATAAAGCAGTTCCAAACTGGATCATGGATCTCATCATGCCGGCTATTTCGCGAATTGACAAACAAGAATACGAAATCGATCACCCGGTGGAACTTCCACTGCTGGCCACTGGGTGATTTTGAGTTCAAATGGTTCTGCGTACTCGCCCGTGAATGGATCAAACCACGTGAGTGTCATGGTACCCTGCCTTCCTTTGGGAGGTCGCAGACCAAAGAAGTCACATTCCTTCGGGACGTAGTACAGAACGAGGTCTTTCTCATCGTGGAGGCAGAATCCGGCATTGCTCTTCTTGTCCCCCGCAACCAGCTGGTCGATTCCATAGCGTTCGACCAAGTCACTGAGGTGACGGTAGTACTCCAGTCGCGGTCGCTGTTCCGGTGGCAAAGAATCGATATCCGGAATCACGACATTCCAAGCGGCTCCCTGCCAGTAGTGGGTTGGGTAGGTTCCGGCAAACACGCACTGGTATGCCCGCTCTAAGCAAACCTCGGGCGAGGTGTAGTTTCCGGTGAAGACCACGTAAGGACCTTTTTCGTATCCGCCGTGCTCGATGTTCAGAATTGGTTTTCCCGGAATTGCCTTGCAGATATTTCGCATCACTGCAAACAATTCGGAACTCCAGAGTTGAACGGATACGAAATCGACTTGGTTCGGAAACCGGCGGCAATAGCCATAGTCGTGAACGGTTACCAATCGATCATACGAGTCGCGTTCCCGCAGTCGCTTGATGCGATCGGTAATGTAATTGACATCGGTATGTCCGTAGCCCAACGCCTCTTTGGAAATGTCCCACACCAAATTCGGGTAGGCCTGATAGCGTTTCACGACGTAGTCGAAATAGCGGTTGTCGGCATCGGAGTTGGCTTCCGGCCAGGCGACCCGTTTGTTCCAGACATAGATCATCAGGTGCGCGACGATTCCTTTCTGATTCAGATAGTCGATGACGCGATCGAGGCGTTGAAAGTACTCGACGTTCAGCCCGGAGAAGTTGGGCGTCTCGTTGGTGCCAAGAAACGGAAAGACGCGAGGGCTTCCGTAGTCGTCTCTTGGGTCAAGCGATTGATCTTTCGGCCATTTCACGTCGTAGGCGAACACATTTAAGACGACCTGATTGAACCCACTGTCCGCGAGCGTGTCGGCGAGCATACGAGTCCTGGGAATGTCCTCTTGGTTTTCCGCATCCAAGGCGAACATCCAGTCGGCCTCAAACGCAATCGGAAAATAGGGATCACCATTTTCATAACGGAATCGTCTGACGGACTGATCGTCGAGTCGCACGGCGCCGCGATGGTTCTTCGTTGCAGGTGTTGCCACCAAGGTTCCCGTTCTCTGGTCGAGTTCCTCGTGCGATGACTTTGTTTGAAACGTCCATGTTCCAGACGCGGGCGGGGTGAAACGAAGGACGTATTGCTGGTCGCCATCGTAGAAGCCTGCAATCGTCAACACGCCTGCATCCGCGTGACGAAACGTGGCCGAAAACTCCGTGTCGACCGGTTGATCCGAAAGCAATGCGACATCGAACTGGATGTCGATTGCCTCCCACTGCCCCGATGAAATCGTCACTGTATCCCGAAACGCGACCTTGTCTTGAGCACCGGCGGAACCACTCCACAGGCCAACCGCCAACAAAAGCGGCAAGAGCAGGGTGGAGCTTGGGTTGATACAGAACGTGGAAGGGGTTGCTGACTTGGTCATTGCAGTTGGCGTCGAGCGTGAAACAGGTTAACCCAGCGGCTCATTGTATTCTGGTCACGCGTGTGAAGGTGGGGCGCTGCCAAAGGAGACAAGAGTAACCCGGGGCTAGTGCAAGAATTAGCCAGTCCGTTTAGGATCTTGCAGGTGTCGCCTAGAAAACCCCGCCAAGGAACTGAGATGACTCGAGTCGCCGTTACTGCCGCGAGTGGAAAACTGGGAGCTGGGATCGTAAGAGCTTCGTGTGAGATCGTTGGAAACGAGAACGTCGTCGGGTTGGCTCGAACGCCCAGCAAGGCGGCGTCTCTCGGGGTCGAAGTGCGTCCCGGCGACTACAGTCGACCCGACGACCTGACGAAGTCTCTCCGCGATGTGGAATCCGTTCTGTTGGTCTCCGGGATGGATGCTCCTGAAAAACGAATCACGCAGCACCGTAACGTGATCGACGCGGCCAAGTCTGCCGGTGTCAAGCGAATCGTTTACACCAGTATTCAAGGAAGCGAACAAAAAACAGCTTTTTCACCGGTCGTGCAGAGTAATCGCCAGACCGAAGCGGATGTGCGAGCCTCCGGACTTGAATGGAGTATTGGTCGCAACGGAATCTACATCGAGCCGGACATCGAATATCTGGAGACTTATAAAGATGCAGGTGAAGTTGCGAATTGCGCGGGAGATGGACGATGTGGTTACACGACGCGGGGCGAATTGGGATTTGCATACGCCAAAATGCTCACGGGAACGGAGCACATCGAACAGACTTACAACCTCCATGGCGACTCGCTGACCCAGCAACAGTTGGTCGATCACTTCAACACGACCTTCGGTCTGGATCTCAACTATCGGACCATGACCGTTGCGGAATATCGACAAGACCGAATCGCGGAGCTCGGTGAATTCATGGGTGGTATCATTTCCGGGATTTATGAGGGGATTCGATTGGGAGAATGCGACAATGAAAGCCACTTTGAACAAGCCGCGGGGCGACCTCACGTGAGTTGGGACGATTACTTTGCGACGATCGAGAAAGCGGATTGACCATGGATCCCATTGAGCAGTTTCTTGCGGCGGAGACTTTCGCGGTTGCCGGAGCCTCGGCGCGGCCGCAGAAGTACGGTCACAAAGTCTTCATGGCGTTGATCGCATCCGGGCGTCGAGCTTACCCACTGAATCCGACGACGGATTTTATCGAAGGGCACGCGGCCTTTCCAAGCATTGGTGACTTGCCGGTCGTCCCGGAGGCACTGTCGATCGTGACGCCGCCCCAAGTCACTCAGCAGGTCATTGCCGATGCCATAACGGCAGGCGTGAAGCACCTATGGATGCAGCCGGGTGCCGAACATCCGGCATCAAGTGCCGTCGCACGAAACGCCGGGATCAACGTGATCGATGACGGCAGCTGTCTCTTGGTCTTGCTCGCTCGCGAAACGAAGCCTAACTGACTTCGCAGCTACCAGCGTCGCACCGACCCGTTAGCTTCAACCGGTTCTTGGCAAACACTCGATAGCCAAACTCCAGCCCGTGCGAAATGCCGGGGATCCGAGTGAGCCATACAAGCGGAGCAAGTCCAACGGCTGAGTAGAGTCTGCGAAAAACTTCGACGCCGATGATCCAAGTTCCATCGGGCAGGCGTCCCTGGATTTCATCCATGAATTCCTGCATCGTTTTTCCGTGATCCGACGGATCAAACGAGGGGTCGGCGATGTCTGTGAATCGAATCCTGGCTTTGCGGTCCATCCAACGGAGTAGCTTGATTTCGCGAAGGCAAAGCGGGCAATCCCCGTCGTAAAAGACTTCCACACGCCAATTGAGAGTCTCAGATTCAGTCATGGTCGCCTGTTTGTTGAGTGCGTCACCGCGGCAGTCGACTTGAGGCGGCATCGCGCTCAATCGACCGCTAGAAGTCTAGGAGCACGGAAAGCAACACAGCGTGGATTTGACACGTTTCGACCATTTATCATGACAGAAAACACGATCCCCGAGATTGCAGACCTCATCCCCCATCGTTACGAGCTGCAGGATCGCTACCTGGAGTTGATGCGGGTCGAACTTCCTGCAGAAGGCCGGAAAAATGGCTGGGTGGTGACCGAGGACCACTGCTTCATGCGGATTGTGCTCGACAGGCTTTTCGGCGGATGCTGGTACGAACATTTGGATCGCCGGCTGACCGCCTACAAGCAGCTGAACAACGAGCAACTCTCCAAGTGTATCGCGATGGCCGAACAGATCTTGGCCGGCGATGTGAAGGCACTTCAATCTTGGAACCAGGACAGCCTCCGGTGGCGAGGAAAACGGACATGAACGAACCAAGACGTGAACTGACGCGCGGCGACATCGACCGGATCATCATGATGGCGTGGGAAGACCGGACCAGCTTCGATGCGATCCGTGATCAATATGGGTTATCGCCCGGTGACGTCATCAAGCTGATGCGCCGAGAGATGAAATCCAGCTCATTCAAGATGTGGAGGAAAAGGACGGATGGGCGTGTGACCAAGCACGAAGCAAAATTTGCCGAAACACACGCCGGTGAACCACTTCGCCGCTTCCGCGCCAAGTCGCAGCGCGGGTAAACCATGGTGAAGATCAAACGCGTCCGGACAAAACCCTGCAGTCGATGCGAGCAAACGAATGACGTGCTCTACCGCGTCCGAACTCAAGAGAACGGCGATTGGAGGTTCGTTTGTCCGACGTGCCTCGACAAGGTAAAGCCGAACAATCCTCATTATCAATATGGCGGCACTTGGAAAAGCAAGAAGCGTCATTGACTCTCAAGGTCCCATTCAGTCATTCGCCGTGTCTCTTCCATTGGGTTTTGAAACCAATGCGCAGCCGGCCAAGCAAGTCGCGGCTCCCACCAATTCGAGTGCGGCAAACCCCACGTGCGTCGGCGAGAAACCATCCACGACTAAACCCACAAGTCGTCCGCTTGCGGCGCCCAGTAGCGGAAGGCCTCCGACCAACAGTGCTGCAAACGGTTCGCCTCGCTTCCACAGCACAAGCATCGCGATCGCAATCGCGAACTCGACGCCGCCGTAAAACGCGCGAACTTCTGTGAGCATCTGCGGTGTAGAGGCTTCGACACCAAAGGCGGGAAGCAATGCTCCCGGTTGCAGGCCGAGCCAAATCGC
This sequence comes from Planctomycetota bacterium, assembly GCA_039821235.1. Classification (GTDB taxonomy): domain Bacteria; phylum Planctomycetota; class Planctomycetia; order Pirellulales; family Pirellulaceae; genus Stieleria. The sequence continues at coordinate 5,273 of JBCBOO010000113.1, read as the reverse complement.
GAAGCCCGCCCAGGTTGCCGCCGTTATGAAAATGGCGACGGTCGGAAAGCTTGTTCGGATTCCCGAGGAGGTCTCGCGCGGATTCGATTCCGACATCTGCCTGTTCATAGTTGAATGTGTAAGACACGTTGATCCAACGAGTCGAGGACGTCTCCCAAGTGACGGTCAATCGCAACAAGAGACCAACCAGGCTTGCACATCCACCGGTTTGGCAACCAACAAATGAGGATCCCCTTCCCATTGGAAACCTAAACCTGCCCCCATGGAATTGATTCGTTCATCGTAGCTTGCCGGTGCAAGTGACCAAGGGGGATGATCGATCTCACCGCGATAAATTCGGCCACGTCGACTGGCACTGTAAAGGCAGTACCTGGCGGTCAACCAATGCTCCAGCGATCCCGTTTCGGCCTCCTTGAATGGTCCCGATGCGGCATAGCTGGCGGCATACTCGGCGGCGGGTTCACCGCGATGGGTACGGTGGCTGGTGTATTCGATTCTGCCATCCTGCTGAGTCTTCATTGACATGGTCGCATCCATGTAGGGAAGATTGAACGTCGCGCGAGCGGTTCGAACCGCGACGCGGCTTTCGGCATCGAGTGAAAAGAACCATACGCCCGGCTTACCGTCCACCGTCACATAGGTTCGTACGTTCAGCTCAAGAAAGCGACTCAGCAGCGGAATCGGCGGGCAAAGCCGAGGCGCCACCTTTGACATCAAGAAGGGAACCACTCCCACCCAAGCTTTTCCCTCACGCGTGTCCAGCGTGACTCCCGCTGGAAGTCGCGACGCGACCAAGTCGGGCTCAACGGACCAATGGGCGAACAGCAACTCAGACCACGTCATCCGCATGACCCATGGACGGTTTGGCAGCGGCCACGTGCGATCTGACCTATCCTTCATCGAAGACTCCTCAGTGCCGGTTCAAGTTCGGGGTATTGAAAGTCGAATCCCTGATCCAGTAGTCGTTTCGGAATCACGTAGCGACCGTAGAGCACGAGCTCAGGGTCGGTCCTCATGAAGAGGGGCGCACCGATACGAACCATCCAGCCAAAGGCGGGCAGGCCAATCGGGATCCGATGCACCTTGCGAAGCGTCCGCATAAAATCCGCTTGTGATTCCGGATGAGGGGCGGAAACGATGTAAACGCCCGTCATCGATGAATCCACGATGGCGTGAGCAAAAATCGCGTTGAGATCATCTTCGTGAATCCATGACATCCCCTGGGTGCCCGCGGCAACCTTACCGCCGAGTCCCAACTTGGCAATGAACCGCAACGTGCCCAGCGCTCCGCCACCGGCGCCTCGATCTCGCCCGATGACAAAGCTCGTTCGCATCACGACGCCACGCTGGTCGGGTAAGCGACTTTCATCGAAGGCTGCTTCCCACGCTCGAGCAACCGTTGGTGCCAGGCCGTAACCCTCCGCAGAGTCCTCCGTGCATCTCAGCGAAGGTGGGTCACCGTAGAGATGTGCGGTACTCATCTGGACCCAAACCGGTGGCGGAGAGTCGACCTGTCGCATTGCCATTCCGAGCACGCGAGTTGACTCGACCCGCGACCGTAGAATTTCGTCACAGTGATCGGGCGTCTTGATGCAATTGACCGTACGGCCGGCAAGATTGACCACCGCATCCGACCCATCGACGGTCGATCGCCAGTCAATACCGGAGCCGATCGATTCAACCGACCGACCATCCCAACGAGCGTGTTTCCAATTGCCCGTTACGCGAGGCTCATTGCGCGACAAAATCGTCACGTCGGCACCGGACCTCGAAAAAGACTCGGCCATCGACAAACCAAGAAAACCGCTGCCGCCGGCGATTACGATCCGCTTGCCTTTCAAGTCCATTGCCATTGGTTCGTCCGATTCAATTGGAGATTCTCTTACCGGGTGCGATTTAGCGACGGATCTGAGGCCCCTTGCCCTCATCGGCTTTCCAAAGGCGTCCCAGCAGTCGTTCCATCTTGGGGTCGTGAGCGTGAAGCTGACCTCGGTTGAACGGGAAGAAGTCGTTCGTCCCAAAGTAGGCTTCCGTCGATTCGGCAAAGTACTCCTTGTGATTGTTCATGCCATAGGCGCGTTCCGTGCGGCCGGTGTTTCTCTTTACCCTGTCGTAGCTCCCGCTGGCGAGGGCACGTTGATAGGCTGACTGGATTTCCGCATTTTCGAACCCGAGTACCTGATGGTGGTACGCATGCGCCAGCTCATGCAGAATCATCATGGGCATCCTCCGGCACTCTTTTTCAAAGATTGCGATGTTGGTCAGTTCGACACATTCGGCCATCTCGATAGGGCGTCCTTCCTTTTGCAGCCACGCCCGGCTGGGATGGTATTCAGCCGTGGGGCGGACACCCGGATATTCAGGTGACAACCAAATCGGGACGACCTGGATGTGTTTCAAGGCATTCTCAGGAATGATCTCCAGGATCGTCTCAAGCTGTTTCGCCAGCAGTTCAAGCGACTTGCGTGTTTTTACCGGCTGCTTCTCGCTCAGCTGAACACTGACATGAACGGTCCAGCCTTCGACCATCCGTGTGCGGTATCCTTCGACGCGGGTTCGATTCAAAGTCGAGGACTCTTGGGCGTCCAGGCTCGCGAATCCAAATGTGACGCCGATCATGAACGTCCAAAGACCGATGGTGCGAGTGATTCTCGTATTCATGACAACGGATCGGCTGAAGGGGAGTGGGTGGTCCGAGTTTCTTCGTCCAACGAGCCAGGTAGTCTAGCGACGTGCGTAGGAATCGGTGTCCGGCGCTTGCGAGTCTCCCACTTATTCACGTGGAATCCTCTGTTTTTTGTTAACGGTCGCTCGCGCTCGACGGCATCCCAACCCAGTGAAGCTGTTTGTCTTGTTGAAGAATTGAAGTTTTATCCGGATCACCCTTCGCCAGGTATTCGAGGACCCTCACATGCGACCCACTCCACCCGCTCGGACGCGACGCCAATTTATCGAGTCTTCGACGAAGGCCGCATCAGTACTGGCGATACCATCCGTCTATGCTGCGGCCGCCAGTGCTGCGGCGGGCCCACGGGATGCAAATTCCAAGATTCGCGTCGGACTGATCGGCGCCGGGAATCGGGCCAAATGGTTGACGCGAGCGCTCGCCCGAGAATCAAACCGCGCGGAACTCGTGGCGGTCTGCGACTGTTACCTGCCGCAAGTCGGAGTCTTGGCCGACGAATTCCGCAAGTCACAGAAACAAGATCCGACGTGGAACCGGTACCAAAACTACGAGCAGCTGCTCGACAAGGAAGACCTGGATGCTGTGATGATCGCCACGCCCGATCATGTTCGGGTGCGGGCCGCCATTATGGCTTGCATGAAAGGTCTTGATGTCTATGCGGAAAAACCATTGAGTTTCAGCATTCCCGAAGGCCGTGCCCTCGTCGCGGCCGTCAGGAAGTACGAACGAATCCTCCAAGTCGGAACGCAGCAACGTAGCACCGCCAATAACCAGTATTCTTGCAAGTTCGTTCGTGACGGAGGGCTGGGAAATGTGCGGACGATCCTGGTCAAGAACTACTCGGGATCGCGACCGGTGGCCGGGCTTGAGAAACAAGCGGTACCCGAGGACATGGATTGGAATCGGTTTTGCGACCAAGCCAAGCTGCACGATTATCACGAACAACTTCACCGTCGATGGCGGGGATTTGACGCGTTTACCGGAGGCTCCATTTGTGATCGCGGGTCGCACGCCTTGGACATGGTTCACCTCGCCATGGGGTGGGAGCAGACCGCACCAACGCGCATCGTTCCTACGACGGAGGGGAAAAGCGATCGAGAACGCGGCGTCCGACTTTACTATCCCGATGGCACCGTCGTTCGTCTCGAAAGCAACGGTGGACCCGCTTTTGGCGGGATCTTTATTGGCGAAAAAGGTAAGTTGGAAATCAATCGAGGCCGTTTCGCATGCAATCCAACAACACTGTTGCCTCCCTTTGAAGGGAAAGAGTCAGAAAACCATGTTGGCAACTGGCTCGACTGCATCGAATCACGCGCAGAACCAAACGCTCCGGTTGAAGTCGGACACTTGATTACGAGCGTCGCACACCTCATCAACATCTGCCGGGCCGTTGGTCGACCGATCCAATGGGATCAATCAACGGAACAAATTATCAATGACGAGGAGGCGAACGCGTTGTTGATAAAACCACGCCGATCTGAGTTCGCGCTTCCCGTGGCGTAACGGCGAATTTGAAACGTAGGACAGGCTTCCAGCCTGTCTCATCAAGAATGACACGCTGGAAGCTGGTTCTATTGACTATTCCCGCGCTGCTTTCCTGCCCGTTACCAACGCGATCCGTACCAAAGGAGACTCATGTTACTTTCAACTTCTGCCGCCGACGTTTCCAGAACACACCCCGTGCGATTCATCGTTGCACTGGTGATCGCGGGTTTCATACTCGCCAGCACGCATTCACGAGTGACTGCCGAACAGTGGCAGACGCTCTTCGACGGCGAGAGCCTGGCGGGCTGGAAAGCATCGAGCGGCAATCAGCAGTTTGAAGTGGTTGATGGAGTCATTCGTGGCACCAGTTCCGCCAAGACGCACTTCTTGTGTACCGATCAGCAGTATCGGGACTTTGAACTCGAGCTCGAGGTCAAGCTTCATGACACTGACCTGAACTCCGGAGTTCAAATTCGCACTGCGACAACACGAGTGAATGACAACGGTACGGTACGGCCCAACGTGCACGGCCCCCAAGTTGACCTTGGAAAGTCCCCGGGTCGTTCGGGACATGTCTTCGGTCAGGGGAATAGACGCTGGTTCACTCCAAAGTCCCAGTTAGAACGCAACAGTTTGATGGTCAACGGCGAATGGAATCGAGTCAGAGTCCACGCCCTCGGCAAAAGGATTCAGACGTGGATCAATGGCGAAGCGGTCGGTGACATCACGTTGGAAGACGAGCTGGATCAGAAATATCCAAAGGGCGTCATCGCCCTTCAGGTTCACGGCGTAAAGACCCCCGAAACGCTGCGCTACGTTTCGTTTCGAAACATTCGCATCCGGCCGCTTGATCAGAAAGTGAAGTCGACCCAGGCTAACGCGGTTCGTTCGCGGATGAATGTGCTCCTGCTGGTCGCCGACGATTTGAACAGTTGGATGCTGGGAGATTCGAACCGATACTCCGGAACGGTCATCGCACCAAACCTTCGCAAGTTGGCTCGAAGCGGCACGACGTTCGCACAAGCCTACACAGCGGCGCCGGTTTGCTCGCCGTCGCGAACCGCGTTCTTCTCGGGAGTCGCTCCGTGGAGATCCGGTCACT
>JBCBOO010000112.1:0-19277 GCA_039821235.1 Planctomycetota bacterium | reverse complement strand
CAGTATTTATGAACTTCATAAATACTGTCCATTATCTCCTTTCCGAGTTTGGCTTGTTTCCAACGATGCTCCTCGGCTCGTTGCGCAATGCTCTTGCCGAATCTGCTGATCCCAAGGAATGCAGTAATTGACCCGCCGAAAATTGCTACGATCGCAAGCACGATGTCCAGTATTTTTTGTGTCAACTCCATGCCGCTAAGCCTATGATGTAGGTGCCTTTTCGAATTTGCACTCACATTTCTATTGCAGCCAATCGCCTAAGTAAAGACCGCCCTTCGGCAGTGTGCGCCACGGCGCACAAAAACAACCGTAACGATGATCGTTACGGTTGCTCGATCACATCCTCATCCACCCCATCCAGCAGCCGCACGTGTTCATGTTCATAGCTTGAACTCATCTCGCCACCGCCCATCAGCATCGGCCGCTTCTCACGTGCCAGCCTGGTCCCTTCGGCGATCATCTCGGGTGTCGGAACGAAGAAGGTCGATCGGTTTGCGGGGAAGTACCGGTTCGGTGGAATGCCAACGACTTCGACCGCTTCGGCGAGGGTTAAGCCTTGAGCGACCAGGGAGTCGACTTCGATGCACATTTCATCGATTGATTGAAAGAAGCGGTCAAGATCCATCGCTGCGTAAGTGCTCCTCCATCCGAAGGTACAACGCGGCATTGGCTTGGCTGAGAGTTTGGAGACGCATGAGTAGCTCGTGCTCCTCCTCCAATCGCTCGATCAACCGGTCTGCTTCCTCACACCACCCAGCGTAAGATTTCAACTCCGCGATTTCATCCAACTGGACTGTTGCGAGCACGAGATACCGATCCGCACACTCTTGAGCGTATTCCGACTTCATGCGAACGCCGCCCCGTTGTCTTCGGTGTTACGCGCGATTTCCTTCAACACGCCGATCTCTTCTCGCCGCTCCTGTGGACTCGCCAAAAGTCCGGTAGCCGCAAACGCCGAGAATGTTCCCGTAGGCCCGGTCGCTTTTTGCTGCTGGGTGAGTTCACCTTGCGTGATGGCGAAGTTCTTTTGCCTTGCGTCCACTTCGCTCTGGATCTTGGACAAGTCGTTCTCACGCTTCTCTTCCGCTTGCTGCACGCGTTCGGCGACCATGGTGCGTTTCTCCTCCAGCTTCTGTCGGGCATCGCTCAGCTGGCTTTGCCGCTGCGTTCTGGCTTGCTCTCGTTCTTGCATGCGCCCCGCAATCTGAGCGGTGGAGGTCTCACGCATGTTCTGCCCAAACTGACGAACACCATCAATGCGGCTTCGCAGTGCGTCCTGCTGAGATCCGAAGTTGTTTCGGAAAGCGTTTCCACTAGACCCGATCTGCTTTACGCCAGAGACTTCTTGCCCAACGGCGATCACTGACTCGTAAATCGAGTTGTAGAGCGATTCGTATTTGGAAAGGAGACCATCAAGCATTCCTGCCAGACCTTCAAACAGTGAACCGATCTGACCCGCGATGGCGGACCCAATGTCTAGGACGAAATGCATCGCTTCCATCCACGCCGATCGGATCTCTTTCGTGAGATCCAGCCAGGCGACTTCTAGGAGGCTGACTGTCAGCTCCCAAGCGGATTCCAGGTCGCCGAGCTGCAAAGCCGTGAGGATCTCTCCTGCAGCCCCTGAGACGGTCTTAACGAGTGGTCCGAATCGATCCTTGAGCCAGTCAATCGCATCGCCGCTCGCGCCCATGTAGTTCACGATGGCGAACCCCAGTGCGGTGACTCCACCAATCACGACAGTCAGCGGTGACATTACAAACGCCAGCGATGCACCGAACGCCGACATCGCAGCCGCGAGACCCGTTGCAGCGAATCCGGCTGTGGCAAGTGCTCCTCCAGCCGTCACAAGTGCGATGCCAATGCCGGCGACTGAGACGGCAACGAGCCCGACCGTTTTCAATAGGTCTTTGTTGGATTCTGCGAAGTCCATGAACGAAGCGATGCCACCGTTGACAACTTCCATCATTTTCGCAAGTGTCCCCAAGATCGGTCCACCAATGGTTGCGGCGGTATCCTCCAGATTGGCTTTCAATCGCTTGGTTTGATTGGCAAAACTGTTTGCGCTGCGGATGGCATCGGACTGGGACGCTGTCGTGCCTCGCATGATGATGTTCATCCGGGCTTGAGCTTTGGCTGCGTTGTCGGTCGCTTTGGGGTCCATTCCCATCGCGAGAAGCTCTTGTTTGACCGCTGCTTCGGTCAACACAACGCCGTATTTTTTCATCACTTCGCCGCTGCCGGTAACCGCCGCCATGAGCCGGTCGAAGGCTTCTTCGGTCGTTGAGTCATCCCAGCTTCCAAGGTCAACAGCGAGCTTCGCAAACTCTTTCGACATCCCTTCCGCTTGGTCCTCAGCAACGCCCATCGGCACAAGTAGATCCTGCATGCCCGCCAGCATGCTCATCATCTCGCGCCGACTCGTTCCGTAAGCTTTCGCCGTGGTATTGCTCCAGCTTTGAACTGACTTGGCATTCTTGCCAAACACCACCGTGAACTTGTTTAGCGTCTCCTCCATCCCGCTCGCCGCGCGGACCGGAGCGGCAAGCAAGCCGACAGCCCCAGCACTGGCCGCAAGCCCCGCCGTCATGATCGACTGACCTTGGCTTCGGAGCTTCGTTCCAAGTCGCCTGAGATCCGCCTGAACCGCTTTCGCACCTGCCGCCACTCGGTTACGCAAACCGATCTCGACAAACGCGCTGCCGGCTTTAATTTTGCTTCTGCTCATCCCTGTTTGCCACCTCGAGTGATGTTTTGAAAAGCGCCGGGCAGGAAGGAGCTAACAACCTGCCCGGCACACAGTTTCCCGATGGCTACGAGCCTTCGGTTCCCTGTTTGAAATCTTCCGGCGGGGCGATCTTGAGCGTGCGGCACTTGGATCGAATAAGCTCCGCCATGGTCTGGTTCGCCTGGTTATCGTGGTCCACTGCCATAGCCTTGCGGCGATCGACTTCTCTCTCGATCAGTGGTCGGAGTTGCGGGTCCGGGCTTCCGTCATCATCGAACAGCGTCGGAAACTGCTCTTTCACTTCACGGTACGCCTTTGTGATGTCACCGGACTGCCCTGCAACGCGTCTCAGGTCATTCACTTCACGCTGAAAACGATCTGCCATGCATTGCATGGTGATCATTTCCCGCTGAGCGTTTTCGTAAGCCTTTTCGTAGGCTTTCATGAAGTGGGCGTGATACTCGCGAGAGCCGACCGTGGTGCAAACGCGCCCGATTCCGCTGACGACCTGGTCATAGTCCGTATCGCTCAGTCCAAGCGATTCCATAACCGCGAGAAGCCGTTCCGCGTCTTCGTCCTTCGGCTTATCCAGGAAGTCTCGGATTGCGATTTGCATGAATTCCTCACGCTCGGTCGCGAGGGCTTTGTGGCGGGCAATTTCGGCGTCCTTTCGAATGCCTTTGATTCGGTCCAGTAGGTTTGGCATTGGTTGTTTCCTTTGGTGGTGGTTGGTCAGTTGGTCGACACGGCAGCGAGCTGTTTTCGAAGCCGTTTGATTCGCTTGGATTGGTCAGCCGCGTAAGCTTCAAGTGCCTGTCCATAGCTCAAACCGGCGAGGAACAACCGGATGCCGTCCACCTTGCCGAAGCGTTCGATGAACTTGGCTTGACGGGCTTTCGCTTCCTGAGCTTTTCCATGGGCGTGATGAAAGAGCGTTGGCATTTCCTGGGTCTCGCAAACGTGTTTTGGGTTAGCTTCCCGAATACTACGCGATGACCTGAATTCGCTTTCCAGATTCTGGAAATGGCTCATTCGAACACCGCCGTGAACCCAGCTTCACACTCTTGGCAGACCAGCCACTTGGTCCGAGAACCGTCGCCATTGTCGATTGACCGCTGAGCCCGAAGGAGCGTGGAATTGCAGAGCGGGCAACGGGGAAACTTGAAAGTCACCGGTTCGATTGGCTTCGGTGGTGGCTCGGTCGAAGGCTGCATCAGTTAGCCTCCCCAAACTTGGGAACGTTTGCCCGAAAGCTGGACAACAATACAAGCCCTACCGACTTTTCCATTGGGAGATTTAAAGAACGCGATTTTTTTATAGTACCTTTAGCCTTCACAGACGCCCGCTGTGGCACTTTGGTGGGATAAATCACTTGGCTTTCCTCCGTCGCCGCTTGGGTTTCGTGATGGACTCGTGAATCGCTTTGACGAGTTCAAGCTCTTCCGCCTGGTCCCACGCCATGAACGATCGGAGCTCTTGGCCCCGTTCGCTTACCGGTAATCGCCAGAGCTGCCAATTGCCCTCGGGATCTCGGCGCACAACGAAGACGTTCTCGGACTCGCTGCAGTGACCAGCCAAGACCTTTCGCTTGGGATCCAGCTCGACCAGTTGAAGGTTGGCTAAGGGCTTCGGTGGTGGCTCCCGTTTCATCGGTTTCGGTCCTTCGAAGGGGGGTGGTTTCTTGATGCCTTCTGCGACGCGACTTTCGGTAGCGAAGCGACAGCCGAAAGCGTCGTCGTAATGTTCTGTTCTGTATGGGGTGACATGGGTGTCACCATTAGCGGACATGGGTGTCACCATTAGCGGACATGGGTGTCACCATTAGCGGACATGGGTGTCACCATTAACTTGGGGGGTTGGCTCAGTGCTGTTGGTGACATGGGCGTCACCATTAGCCGCTCGCCCCGTGATCCGGTAAGTCCGCGGAGTTGGACCTTTGTGTTCGGCCTCCAAACTGATGACACCCGACTTTTCGAGATCGTCCAAAATGCGTTTGACATGTCGGTCACTGAGCTTCGATGACTTTGCGATTCTGCTTGTTGAGACCCGGAAGAATCCACCTTGGCGACCATGGCGAAAGCAGATCATCAGGACGGCCACATGGCTCGCAGAAGGCAATGACGGCGCGACATCATCGATAATGCGATTGAGCTGTTCCCATCGCTTTTGAGACTTTCGTTTCGGTGCTTGCATGTGCATCAGGCGGGCACCTCGAATGGGTTTTGAGCCTCAGCTCCTGAGTTCCACTCGTCGAAATCACCTTCGCATTCATTCGGTGGCAAAGGTGCCGAGAAGAGCATCTGCGGACCGTTGAACAGCAACTCCAAGTCTTTGGGCGGTCCGTTCCGGTTCTTCACGCAGCGGAGCTTCATCGGCCTGATAGCAGGCTTGTCACCGGCGTCTTTGTACGTCTCGGACTCATCCAACATGTAGCCAGCTGTCCCCGAGTACTCGAGTGCCGACGAGTCTCTAAACGCTCCCAGCTCCGCTTTCGAGTAGCTGGCGCGGCTCACCGCTGATACAGCGATAACGCCCCAGCCTTCATCGCAGAAGCGTCTGGCGAGTGCCATCGTCTCGATAGCCCGGTCCTGTGCAGAATGGTCCATCGAGCCAAAGAGCTGGACATAATCCAGCAGCAATAGCCCCGGCTCCTTGGAGTCATGCAGCAAGTCCAGGAGATCACCGAGCCCGCTTTTTTCACTCTTGAGAAATCCCACTCGAGATAGTGTTTCTCGGAACTCCTGAAACACAGTGGCGTCGTTGAGTTGTTGGCGTTGATACTGCGTAAGTGTGTTGAATCGCACCTGATTGAATCCGACACCGAGCAACATTGCGATTCGTCGCTTCAATAGCATCTCGGCGGACACTTCCAAGCTCGCAACGACAACGTTGAGTCGCTCTTCATGCTTGACCGCTTCATAGACCGCTTGCATGGCTAGAGCTGTCTTCCCGCGGCCTGGAGGGGCCCCTAGAAGCGTCAGAAGTGACGGACCGATTTCAATCCCGCGAAGTGCTTCCCCGCAGTTAAACAGCCTGTCTGCCTCTCCTGAAACAATGCCTTTCGCAACCGCATCGAACACGTCGCCACCGTTGTCCAGGTACTCGGCGAGTCCAATTCGTTCACCACGCTGGGCGTGCCATTCATCGAGAACGGCTTTTCCGAGATGGAAGACCGATTCGAATTGGTTGATCTTCGATTGAATCTCGGGGTCATCTGTCTGCAGCCCCATCCCGTAGTCATAGACGCCACTTCCTCTGGATAGAGCTTCATCGAATTGTTCGAAGTAGAGCCGAAGCACGGCGCCGCTCGAAAACTGCTTCGCGTCGATCTTCCAGTGCATCGCCTCAATGGGGTCGCTGTACGGAGCCCAGCTTTTCATGTCGTCTTCGCTGGCGACTTGGCTCATTCTGCTGTTCCTCCACTGAACTGGCCGAGCGTTGATTCCCATGCCTCACGCTCGATACGTTCGACGTCTTTCAGCCGCTCCCACTCATCGGATGGGACGTATTGCATGATGGCGTTGCGAACTCGCTCTCGAATAACCTTTGGATCCAGGGCATCTACTTCCGCACACCTTTCACCGTGTTCTTTGATGAATGATCTGGCGCGAGTGTCAGTAAGTTTCACCTCCAGCTCGTGAAGTCCGAATTCATCGAAGTCTTGCTGATTGAGTGCCAATCGCTCCCAAGTGACCTCGTCGCCACCGATCGGTTTTTCGGCGTGAAATTCGATCTTCTCCCGTAGGGATCTCTCGAGATCAAAACCGCTGGGGTCGAAGTCCCCAAGGTAAAAGCACTTGATCGGCTTATCGATGGAACGAAAGCTCTGCCCGATGGCGTGGGCATAGCTGTCCGATGTGTAGCCGCGAACGGGTGACAGTGAGACATCAAGCTCGTGCGTCACCGGATCGATGACGCCGGCCATGGCATCTTTCTCAACGAACACGTGCACGTAGTTCGGGAGTGATGCCCAGAAGTTTTTGCGGTAGGAATTCCGCACCGTTTCGGTGAAGTCTTCCAGCCCCGACCATGAACTCGGCTTGATTGTCGACCGGAGGTTGTCGACGATCCACTCGTACGGAATCCACCTGTACTCTCGCAGCGTCGACATGAGCCGCTGCAACTTTCCGTAGTGCTTCTTATCGGTGCTCGGGAAGAACCCTGCCGACACCACACGGTAGAACAAACCGCGAAGAGTAATCGGCTGGCATTCGATGGCGAGTTCTCCCGCGATCACTGCCAATTCGTGCGAATCACCGCGCAGTGGAATCTCGCACAATCGCTCCATCGACTCGGGCGTGAGAGCTGGTTCCCAGCCTATCGAGTCTAGCCTCGTTAAGAGATCCGACAGATTCATCGATCAGACCCTCGCCGCTTGGATCAATCGACTGATCACAACGTCCCAGTGATCCGACGTGCGAAGCCCGGGGTGGCGAGCGTGCCAGCCGACCAACCTATCGAGCTGCCGTTTAGCCGACTCGTAAGCCAGCAACCGGTTCCGCCGTCTGCCGCGTGGTCTGGCGCTGTCGACGACCTGGGCGATGCGCGGCTCGGCGGCGATGATGGCTCGCCAGGTAGTCGGGATTGTTGGCGGCGGAATGTGAACGTGATTTAAAGTTGCCCTGGGGGCGGACTGCTGTATCATTTGGTTGGCTCAATTCTCGTATTGGGCTTTGGTTCCTGGTCGGACCACATTCGCCACTTCACCGGTCTCGCTCCCGGTGTGGTGGCTCTTTCCTAGTAATGCTTTCCAGAAGTTGGGGGCATCCTCTTTCGCGGCGTCTTCATTGCTGCGACGGGTGGCGAGAGAAACTCTTCAATCGCCGTCTGTGTGATGACGTACCTTGCCCGCTGCGAGCCCATCGAAACGTTGGTCGCATGGAGCCGACCAGACGTAATCAGGGCGCGAACTTGATCTGACGAGCATTTAAGGATGTCGCCAGCTTCGGACGTGGTGAACGTCTTGATCATCGAGCGTTTGACGGCTCCCCGGATGGCTCAAGCCAATCGAGCAACCACTGTCCGCGATAGAGAATCTGCGGACCTTTCTTTGTGAACTTCAATTCGCCCCTGTCTCTGCCCTTCTTTTGATCTCTTGCAGCGATGCCAAGAAGGCGAACAACCGCTAAGTCGTCGTAGAAGCCAGTAGGATTGATTTCAGCCGCAACCATTGAGAAAGCTCCGAAAGATCAACGCGTAACAAACACGCTTTAATCCTTGCGGAGCTTCTTTGCGATTCAATCTGATTGTGCTTCGTTGTGGAAACTTGTGGTTCAACCACAACTAGCGTTCTTAGATGCTTATGCCCTGACTGACCAACAACCAGTGTTTTACGGACTCAAGTTCATACCTCACGGGCCGGCCACTACTGCAAGGCTGTGGAAAGTCGTTTTTCGATGTCCAGCTGCGAATGGTGGATTCCGACTTTCGGCAACCCTTTTCACGAAGCAAAGCCCCTATGTCCATCACTGAAATCTGACATTGTGATTCCATCTTTACTTCAAGGAACGCTAGAAGCCTTTCGTAAGCCGCAGTTGACTCAATGACAGCAGCTTGCTGCGATTCAGGAAGGCTCTGAAGCTCGGAGCCAAGAACCCCCGGCCAAGTATCAGCGTGTCCCCCGGGGTTTAAATGCGCGTCGCGCATAATGAGGTGGCACACATAGGTCTGGCACTTTGCCAAGCAAGTGACGTCAAAACCGGAGCGGGCTCCGGCTCGCATCATCCATCGAACCGCAGACTCAAAAGCGAAAGCAAGTTGCTGCCGCGAACTCTGTGGATGGCATGTCAGTAATTCCCCATCAGCAACAGTTGTCCATTCTTCCTCGTCTGCCGACTCGGTGTTTCGTGCCAACTCTGCTGTGGACTGGATTACTTCCTTCCAAACTGGCCAGTTTGCCCACATGCCAACCGCAAAACGTTTCGTTTCGTCGCTCTGGTCGTCAGCGTTGAGTTTTGCTGTGTAGCTGCTAAGACACTTACAAGTTTTCGAAAGCCGCTCAATATGTTGTCCCATGATTTCTATCTCAAGAATGGCACCGAAGCCGCCTCGGGAGATAGAGAACCCGAGTGCGGCCACGATGCCCAATCAGCGAACCGTCGCCCGCGATTGTTGGGTGTGCTCAGCAGCCGTCGCCACTGGCATGACTCATTCTAACGGCTTCCCCGCCAACCACCATTCGCGAACATGAGAGCAAACGGCGATGACTCGTTTCGGATCGATGCCTTCTCGGTAGACAGCCGCCATCGTGTCGTCGGTGTGGCCCATAACGTAGTTGACGGCAATCTGATCCTTTGAATTTCCCGCTTCCGTTTCGAAGACGTGGCGGAGTGCGTAGAAACCTTTGCCCTCCGCGTGGACGCCTACTTTCTGGCACAGCTTCCGAAATGAAGCGGAGATTGGATTCGCCTTGCCATTCTCTTTGAACCAGCTTTGACGCCGAAGCGTGACGAACACGTTTTCAGCCAATGAGGGCGGGGCGTGGGCATGCTTGTTCTCAATTGCGAACTTCAATGCGTCGACGGTCTCCGGCCAAAGCCATGCGGCGCGTTCAATCGCCGTCTTCTCTCGCAGCCCCTCAAGCCAGCTCCGTTCGAAGTCAATCATTGGAATCAAGAGCCGGCCGCAGTCGGCGTTCCCGTACCCAGCGTTGATGCCGAGAAGGATCATTGCCTTCATTTGAAAGTCAGCCGCATCGATCAGTTGATGTAGCTCGGTGGCGGTGAAGGTCTTCGGCGGCTTCTTGGCACGCTCCAAACGCTGCCGCTTCTTTGACATCCGCTTGAAGTTTGGTCCCTTCCGAACTGGCCGATCGACCGCGCCGATCTCGTAGGCGTAATTGAAGACCGCACTGATGTTCGCGATGTTGTTGTTGATCGTCGTGCTTCCCCACGTCTTCGGGAAGCAAGCTCGAAGCCGTTGGAAGTCGGGAGCATCAATCGTCGACAGCAAACGCGACTTGCCGAAGTGATCAACGATTCGGTCGCAAGCCTTCTTGTAGTCGCTGTACGCTCGCGGGCTCAGGTCGCCGCCATCGCGCTGCTGCTCTTTCGAATCGAGAAACGAATTGCAGAGGTATCGGATGTCGGATTCAGTGTTGTCCGACTCCTTTTCGCCCGTTGCTCGGATGTGGGGCTCCGCGGCCAACCATTCGCTCAAAGCTCCGTTCGGATCATCCCAAGTCCCGAAGTAGTGGAGCTTGCCGCGGACCTTCTTGCACCACTTCCCGGATGCGTGTGGGGTGAGTGGATAGTCGGGGTAAGGTTTCTCGGGGCGGACCGGCTTTGCAGCCTTCCGACCATTTGATAAAACTCGTTCTGGCATCGCCGGTCCCAAGCTTGGCGGTGTCAACGCCCTGGGTGATGCCGCAAACATCATCCCGGGCATTTCGTGGTCATTCGCGTGTTAAAATAGGCTATCAGTTGTAGCCCGGTTGTAGCAAGCACGCTGAAAACCACTCCGCCCCTATAGCTCAGCTGGCAGAGCAACGGACTCTTAATCCGTGGGTCCTAGGTTCGATCCCTAGTGGGGGCACTGAATGGTCGCAATGGCGACCACGCAACGGCGGCATAGCTCAGTTGGTTAGAGCAGCGGAATCATAATCCGCGTGTCGGGGGTTCGAGTCCCTCTGCCGCTACTTCTGGGTCCCGAGACTTGCAACGCCAAACTTCGTACGCTTCATTTCGAGGCTCGTCTCGAGTCGAAGGCTTGGCTTCGCGGCCCCCTCTTGGAAGGCCGCAGTTTCTCCGAAACATACTCGCTGAAAAATCTGCTTGCCGGCAAGCGTCCTGGGTCCGTCTATTTCGCGGCTTTCACCGTGGGAAGAATGCGGAACCCTTTTTCGCTCACGAGTTCGCTGGGCTTGTAGTGCCGCACGGCTAGATTAAATACCCCGGAGTCGTTTGCGATCTCGATGTTATTGAGGGCATCTTTGCCGCCACCAAAATTGATCGTGTAGGAGCCGTCGTCATTGGGCTTCGCCGTGTTCGAGCTGATGTTGGCGAGATCGTTGAACATGAATCCCGATTTGTTGTAGACCGTTATCGACCAGAACGCACCATTTTTGGGATCTTGGAAGGTCGCTTGATGGGGTGTGTTGCTGGGATAATTTCCAGAGATCTCATAGATATTGTCGATCTTCTGCGCGCCGGCCCATCCGATCGCCGCACCCACTTCATACTTCTCCTGTGTGAAAAGCCGATTTGACGCATCATTAGGAGCGGTAAACATACCGAATGTGGCGTCTTTCCCATCCCGTTTGGCGATCCCGGGCATTTTGGCTTTCAGCTCGTTCTCAACTCGCTCAAACGACTCCTTGTTCACAGGCTCCGCCGTGAACTTCTTGTTGCTCTTCGCGCTCAACGACATTTGGTCCTGATACTTTGCGGCTTCGGCTTCCGAGAACGTGGAGTCCAAGCGAACGACAAGGTAGAGATGATCGCCGATGTGGGTCGTTAATTCGAACGTTCCTGCACCGTAGAACATGGGCTGGATGCGGTGATCCTCGGTGACCGGCTGCACGGAAACATATTTCCCTTCCGGAAGTTCCGGGATGGTGATGGTGGCCCCCTTGGAGACGTCCACCACGGCCAAGCTGTAGTAGGTGTCGCGATTCATGCGAACGACCGGCTGCTGATCCGTGGGCGTGAGCTGACGCTTGTGCAGCAAATTGTTAACACCGGCGAGATCTTGATTCTTCAGAAGCTGCCGAGACGTCTCATTCGTCGGGTAGCTCGCACTGGTAACGGTAATCCCATCGGGAGAGAAGAATTCCCCCAGACTATCCACAGGATCAGCCATGGCAACATTGGCGGTGAATAAGAGGATTAAAAGTAGGGATGTGTATTTGGTATTCATGTGATTTCTGATTGAAAGAATTATTCCATGAGTGTAGCTGATCGCGCATGCTCCAGCATTGTTTTTTCGAACGACTGATCGATTCTGCCAGCACGTTGGCGGAGTTCTTCGTTCGCCCGGCGTTGTTCTGGATGATTGGTATCGATGCCGGCAAGCAGATCGTTCGCGATCACGCGGTCGACAGTGGGAAGCCTGCCTAATGGGCATTCAATGCATTTCGTAGCGGCTCATTTTGTAGTGCAGGGTCCGAACACTAACGCCCAACAGCTTTGCCGCTCGCTCGCGATGGAAGTCGGCTTTCCGAAGCGCAGCTTCCATGGCGGCACGTTCGGCGGACTCTGCTGCTTCCGCGAGTGTCATCACACCTCGCGAATTTGTTGGGCTTGATGATTGCAGATCGCCGGGCAGGTTCGCGGCATTGATCTGGTCGGCGGAGACGGTCACAACCAAACGCTCGATGATATTTCGTAGTTGTCGCACGTTGCCGGGCCAGTTGGCCTGGCTCAGTAACTTCATCGCGTCGTCACCCATCCGCTTGGCGTCACGTCGGTGTCGTTTGCAAAAACACGCTAAGAAATGATCGACGAGGAGCGGGATATCCTCACGTCGATTGCGAAGCGGCGGGATGTGCAGCGGCACGATGTTCAGACGGTAGAACAGGTCTTCGCGGAACGTTCCTTGTTCGATCATCGTCGGTGGGTCACGGTTCGTTGCCGATACAATTCTGGCTTCGGCGTTCAAGGTCGCTTCACCGCCGATGCGTTGGTATTCACAGGATTCCAAGACTCGCAATAAATCGACTTGGCACTTGCCGGGGACTTCGGTGATTTCATCCAAGAACAGCGTTCCTGATCCGGCCCGTTCGAAGCATCCCCTTTTCTGTCGATTCGCATCGGTGAACGCCCCCCGCTCGAATCCGAACAATTCGCTCTCCAGCAGTGTCTCGGGGACCGCACCCAAATTCACGGCGATGAAAGGTGCCTCGCTTCGACCACTCAGGTCATGCAGTGCCCTTGCGATCAGTTCCTTGCCCGTTCCACTTTCGCCCTGAATGAGCACCGTCGCGTCGGTGTCCGCGACCTGGCGAACTTGGCTGAACAACTCTTGCATCGCTGTGCACTTGCCGATGATGCCAGCGATCTCACCCGCCCCGGCCAGACGGTTTCGCAAGTCGTGGTTTTCCTCCCGCAGCTTTCCATGCTCTATCGCGCGACGCACTTGTTGACGGATCAAGTCGAGGTCGACCGGTTTGGTGATGAAATCGAATGCCCCGCGACGCATTGCTTCGACCGCCATTTCAACCGTTCCGTGTGCTGTAATGACGATCACGATCAAACGTGGATACCGCTCGGCGACGATTTGGACCAAATCCATCCCATCGCGATCACCCGGCAGTCGAACGTCGGCGATCAGAGCTTCGAACTCGTTGGCCTCCAACAGGTCCAGAGCCGTGTTGACATCGCCCGCTGTTTCAATGGTTTCCACTTCGCCCCTGAGCCCACGTTCAAGTCCGCTACGGATATGCGGTTCGTCGTCAACGATCAACAATCGATTCATGATGCGTGCCCTCTCGGATCGTCGGGAAGAAAAAGCTCAAACGTGGTGACTCCGTCAACGTTGACGAAGTCCAGTCGGCCGCCATGTTGACGGGCAATCTTGTCCGACAACGCCAAACCCATTCCGGTTCCGCCACCTTTGGTAGTGAAGTAGGCATCGAAAATGTGTGGGCGAATGCTCTCCGGGATGCCCCTACCGGTGTCAGTGAACTTGACCAAAACGCCGCTGGAATCAGATTCGGTGGCGAACTCGGCCTGAACGCAAAGAGTCCCACCCTCAGGCATCGCCTGAATCGCGTTGAGCATCAGATTGTGAATCACTTGCTCCAGGCGAGCTGAGTCCACCATGATCGATTTGGGCAGTTCAGGATTGAGAGTGAGATCCAGAGTCACATTATTTGCGTCGGCCATCGGCCGCAGCAGTTCACCTTGATGAGAAAGTAAACCCGCAATGTCGGCATCGACCAGATCCAGTTTGTCCGCTGACGCGTAGTCGCGAAAACACTCGAGAACTTGACCCGTTCGTTTGATTTCCGATTGGATGATGGACAGCATCTCCGGTACGTCATCGGGCAAGGACCGGCCTTCGAGAGCCTCTTCGACCAGCTGCACATGCAACGAGACGGCAGCGAGCGGATTCTTGATTTCGTGATGCAGGCCGACGGCCAACGACCCAAGTCCCATGAATCGTTCCATCCGTACGGCTCGGTCGTGAAGGTGACGCTCCGCTGTCACATCGCGCAATTGAAAGACGTTGCCGATGACTGTTCCGTTCGCATCACGAAGCGATTGGCAAAACGTTCGCAACCACAGGTTGTCATTTACTCTCTTAATCGCATGGTCTCTCATCAGAGTCTGGCCGGTATGAGACTCGGCTTCCTCACGAAAACTTGCCAGGTCGATCTGATCAGTCAACTGTCGCAGCGACTTGCCGACGGGGTCACCATTGACTCCAAGAAACTGAATCGCTCGCTCGTTCAGACTTGTGACCAACCCATCCGTATCGGACGTGATAACCGCCTGTTCCATGCTGGAGAGGATGTCACCGGCGAGCGCCTTGATGTCGTTCAGTCGCTCCTGAGAGCCGAGATAGGCACGAAAAAGCAATACGACGGCAATGCCCGTTGCGATGACCTGCAAAATAACAAAGAAGGTCCAACGCGACTGCCATTTCAGCTCGCTGGTTAACTCCGCTGCAACCGGTAGGTCTCGGTCCGGCAAGTCACGAACAAGCTGTTTGACGATCTCTTGCTCGCGTCCAAAATCCACAACGAACCACAGGCTGATGAAAAGCGACCAGACGCTTAGCATCAGCAGCGTGAAGACGGCGAACCGAAGGTTCCGTCGCGATTGATTGCGTTGAGATCGAAACATAATGACCGATTATTGCATCAAAGTGGCAGCCGCAATACGAGTGCCCCTTTGCAATGCAAGATGAACGTTCGACAAGGTGAATGCGTGCCCTTGTCGATGCAATCCCTTGCAGATTGCTCTGCAAAATCCTGC
The DNA here is from genome assembly GCA_039821235.1 of Planctomycetota bacterium. GTDB lineage: Bacteria > Planctomycetota > Planctomycetia > Pirellulales > Pirellulaceae > Stieleria. Next base: position 4,631 of record JBCBOO010000112.1, on the reverse strand, counting down.
ACGACTGGACGGGCGTCTCAGAGTAGGGGTCGCCCTCAGCGAAAAACGCTAGCCGGCGAAAACCGCGTGAAATGGGCGTACGTCCTTGGTCAAGGCGATCGGTGCGCTCGAAGTTTCCCGTATGAAATCTCAAGTCGGCACCGAGTGTGCAACGTTCGTTTGGCAAGCAATGAGAATCCATCTGGGCAGATCGCATGACGGCCATGACGACGAACGAATCGATAACCACCGCATCGTTGGACGCAGGGAGTAGTCGTATTGGCGAGATGGTTCTTCGGGCGGCTCAGCTGCTGCCGGCTCAGGGACCGATTGAGGTGTTTGTTCACCACAATACGCTGCACGCTTTTGAGCAGCTTTCGTTTCACGACGCGGTTCGCAGTGCTTGGGAGATTTATGGAGCAGAGCCTTACCTGAGTGAGAAGCAGTTTCGCGACTTGTTGGCCGCCGGGCGGATCACGGAGGAAGACATCGACGCGGTGCTGGCCGAGGATTCGGCCTCGCAACAGGAAGGCGTGTTCGGGTTGTACCCCGAACTCGGCGACCGTAGTTCGCTTCGCCGCGAGATGCTGCGGCATGAAAACTATCGCGGCGACACTGCACAGTTACACTGGGCGATCGCCGAAACCGATGCCCTGCAAAACTTTCGTAAAGACATTGCCCCAGAAGTCCGAGCGCGAACACTGGGCAGGGCGACCGACGCGGATTTCAGCGATTCGGGAACAACACCGCATTCCCGATATCTTCACGCGTTATGGAACACGTGCTCGGATGGTGTGTCGAAGTCCAGCGTTCAGCCCGATCATGGCCAACACAACTCGCTGCGAGCTCGCGACTACTTGCTATCCGAAACCGGTGTCGACACGAACCTGATGGTCGCGGAAGTTCTGGTCCGATTCACCGCCGCGTTTTTGGATCAAGGGTACGCGAACATTCAGGTTCCCAACCGCGAACTCGGTTTCTTTCGCTGCTTCACTTTGTTGTATCAGGATACCTTGTTTGCCGGCCGGCCATGGTTCGACACTGTTTCGCAGAGAATGCGTCAGGTCGATTCGGCGGGAACCTCGGCGATTGAGAGCATCCAATCTTCGTTGGCTCGATTGGGTGTCGAGGAGTCCGAATGGGAGAAGTTAATCACCCAAACCCTGCTCGCGTTACCTGGTTGGTCGGGCATGGTAAATCAGATGGAGCTTGCACCGGGCTGGGTCGCCCACTCGGCTCCCGTCGGAACCCTCGAAGAGTTCCTTGCCATTCGGTTGATTCTTGACGAAGCGGCCTGGACGTTCGTTGCGGCGGAGAACTCTGTTTCAACAGAAGCGCTCGACCGTCGCGGCGCACCATCCTCCGGCGACACCACGGTCTGCGATCGGGACCTGCAAATCGCGTTTGATCTTTTCCAGTGGTCTCAGTTAATGGGTTGGTCACCGTCCAATCTGCGATCACTGGACAACTTTGACGCTTTGGTTCACGAAATCGAATCCTTCGACTCCATCGCTCGTCGGCGTTTGTTCCAGGAAGCGTTTGAGCGCCACTACCAACGCGACATCCTCGACGCGATCACGAACGCTGCACCCGCACGTCCCGCCTTTCCCGCCGGGAGCAAGGAGCGCGTTGAACTCAATCAATCGCTCAGCTTTCAGTTGTGCTGTTGTATCGACGATCGCGAAGAATCATTCCGCCGTCACTTGGAAGAGATCGACCGCAGTTGCGAAACCTTTGGTGCCGCCGGATTTTTTGCCGTCGCGATGAACTATCAGGGTGTAACGGAATCCAGGTACAAACCGCTCTGTCCTGCCGTGATGACTCCAGATCATTACGTCAGGGAGAACGTTGGCTACACGTTTGCCGGTGAACATCGCCGCCGCAGCGAAGCCCGCAAGACACTTGGCCGATTGTCCCATCAAGTTCACACCGGCAGCCGTTCTTTTTTCGGCGGGGCTGTGACATCGGTGTTGGGGTCGCTAGCCGCGTTTCCGCTGGTGGCTCGCGTCCTGTTTCCGCGCTTGACATCCCGGCTTCGCCGTCGCGCCGGGCAATTCATCGGCGCCCCTCTGGTGACGCAGTTGCAACTGCAACGTCACGAGGAGCCACCGGGTGGGCACGATGGCCAAATCGGATACACGCTCGATGAAATGACCGCGATCGTGAAACGCCAACTCGAAGACATCGGACTGACATCCGGGTTTTCGCGATTGGTGATCATGACGGGCCATGGGTCGTCCAGCATCAACAACCCGCACATGTCCGCCTACAACTGCGGCGCTTGTGCCGGTAAACGTGGTGGCCCTAACGCCCGAGCGTTTGCCCAAATGGCGAACGACTTTCGCATCCGTAAACAACTGTCCGACTTGGGAATCAAGATTCCGGAGGAGACCTGGTTCTTGGGCGCCTATCACAACACATGCGATGATAGCGTGGTTTGGTACGACCTTGACCGTCTGCCGCCAACGCATTTTTCGGTCTTCGAGGCGACCAAGGTGACCGTTGACGAAGCGATCATGCGAAATGCCAAAGAACGATGCCGTCGCTTTGAAGCCGTTGCGATTGATGTTTCACCGGAAGAGGCGTTGCGTCATGTGCAGCGCCGCAGCGAAGACTTGTCACAAGTTCGCCCCGAATACAACCATGCAACCGACGCGTTGTGCTTCGTCGGTCGACGTGAGTGGTCGCGAAGTCTGTTTCTGGACCGACGCGCGTTTCTGACGTCTTACGACCCGAGCATTGACGACGAGAGTGGAACGATCCTGGCTCGCATCTTGGCTGCCGCCATTCCCGTCTGCGCGGGCATCAATTTGGAGTACTACTTTTCGGCCGTTGACAACGTGAAGTACGGATCGGGATCGAAGCTGCCACACAACCTTGTCTCACTGTTGGGCGTGATGGAAGGCGCGTCGAGCGACCTGCGCACCGGGCTGTACCACCAGATGATCGAGATTCATGAGCCGATGCGTTTGATGTTCGTGATCGAAGCGACGGAGGCCGTGATGAACAAAATCATGAGCGAAAACGAGACGATCGGCAGACTCTGTCGCGGCGAGTGGGTTCGGTTAGCGATTTTGGATCCTGACTCCGGAAACCTCTCGCAATTCGACGGAGAGAAGTTCGTTCCCTACCGGCCGGGCCGAGAACCGTTGGCCGAAGTCGGCGTTTCGAGTGATTGGTTTGCGGGACGTCGCGAGAACCTGGCTCCGGCATTTGTGACGGCCAGCGACATCTCGTCCAGCAACGGAGGCGTCCAATGACTCTGCCAACATTCTTGCAGGTTTGCGGCATGTTGACCGTTGCCGGCCCCGCCATCTTGCTGCTGACGATCGGCATGGCGAGATTGGTGGAGCTGAAGATGGGGGAACGTGCGACCGCACGTCTGACCCAGGTCGGTGTGGCGGCCGGATTGTTGGGCTGCTTGGGAATGCTGGCAGCCATGTTGGTCCACGGGCTTCGCGAAGTGCCGGTTGAGCTCGGTGATTGGATCGCGATTGAGTCCGAGCACTTTCACTTTCATTTGAAAATTGTCTTTGACCGATTGTCGGTTCCGTTCGCCCTTTTGTCCTTTGTGCTGTGCGGGACGGTGGGCGCGTTTGCCAAAGTTTACCTGCATCGTGAACCTGGCTACGAACGTTTCTTCCTGTTTTATGCCGTCTTCCTGCTCGGAATGATCGTGTCAGCTCTCGCGGGAACGATCGAGACGCTGTTCCTGGGTTGGGAATTGGTCGGACTCTCGTCGGCACTGCTGATCGCCTTTTTCCAAAACCGTCCGATCCCGGTTCGCAATGGGTTGCATGTTTGGGTGGTGTATCGAATTGCGGATGCGGCCTTCTTGGTCGCTGCATTAACACTGCATCACTTGACCGGTGCTGGCGATTTCGCCGGCATGATGGGAAGTGGCGTCTGGCCCGAAAGCACCGCGAACATCAAAAGCACATCGGCGTTAATCGTGGGCCTGCTGTTGCTGATTGCCGCCGCGGGCAAATCCGGGATGGTTCCGTTTTCTGGCTGGCTACCGAGAGCGATGGAAGGCCCGACTCCGTCGAGTGCCATTTTCTATGGTGCGTTGTCGGTCCACTTGGGCGCGTACTTATTGCTCCGGGTCAGCCCCCTTCTCGATGTGTCGATGCCTCTTCGCGTTGCGGTCCTTTTGGTCGGGCTCGCGTCGGCGTTGTTTGGAGCATTTACCGCTCGGGTGCAAACGGACGTAAAGTCCGCACTAGCTTACGCGTCGCTCACACAGCTGGGGATCATCGTGATCGAGATCGGACTTGGATTCCGCTATCTCGCACTGATTCACATCATCGGTCACGCTCTGCTTCGGACTCTGCAGTTGCTACGTGCTCCGTCGCTCTTACAGGACTATGAGAATCTCGAAAACGCGATCGGAGTCCAGTTGCCCGACGCCCAGCCAAGACGCCCGTCGCCGACGCGTTCCATCGAGCCGGTCGCTGGTTATCGCTTCTGGCATGAACGTGGTTTTCTTGATTCAGCCTCGCAGCGTTTTCTCGTTCGCCCGTTCTTCAACTTGTTTTTCCTGACCGGTTCCCTGGAGAACCGCTGGACGACTTGGCTGGCCGGAAACCAGCCTGCCAAAGACTCGTCGAGGCATCATCAAAGTTGGCTGCCATCGCGAGCAAGATCATCAA